>CAYFYE010000019.1:0-29716 GCA_964347285.1 uncultured Acidimicrobiia bacterium | reverse complement strand
GCAAAGAGATCCGGATGGGTCCCCGGTCGCCCATCTTGCTGTATGCGATCGTCCTGCCCGTAATCCTCACCGTCATCGTGAACGGAGTCTTCGGCTCACTGTTCGCCCCCTCGCCTCGGCTCGGCATCGTCGACGAAGATGGGTCGGCGATCACGAGCGCCGCCCACAACCTCGACGGCATCTCGGTGACCGAGGTGTCGTCGGCCCAGCGCCTCAGGGAAATGGTCGAGAGCAACGACCTCGACGCCGGCCTCATTCTCCAGGATGGCTTCGACGAGGCGTTGCGTGCCGGTGAGCAACCACTCCTCCAGTTCTACATCGGTGGCGAGAGCCTTGCCTCCAACCGAATCATCCTCTCGGTGACCACGCTGGACCTGATCCGCCGAGTCGCCGGCGAGCCGGCACCGGTGGAGGTCGACGTCGTGATCGTCGGAGACGCCGAAGCCGTCGACATCGCCTCCCGATTGCTGCCGATGCTGGTGGTCATGGCGGTGGCCATCGCCGGTGGCATGGTCCCGGCCGCCGCCCTGGTCGACGAGAAAGAGCGAGGCACGATCAACGCCCTCCTGGTGACCCCATCGACGATCCACGACGTGCTCGCCGCCAAGGCGGGCGTCGGCATCGTGCTTGCCGTCCTCACCGGCATCGTCACGCTCGCACTCAACAACGCCTTCGGGCCCAGCCCGCTAGCTCTGACATTGGTGCTCGTGGTGGCGGCCGTGATGATGGCCGAGTTCGGGCTCATGCTCGGCGCCTGGGCCAAGGACGCCAACACCCTGTTCGCCGCCTGGAAGAGCGGGGCCATCCTGCTGATCTTCCCGGTGATCTTCTACATCTGGCCCGGACTGCCCCAATGGATCGCCAAGCTGGGGCCCACCTACTACTTCCTCGAGCCGATGTTCGAGATCGCCGTCAAGGACGCCGCCCTCGGCGACGTGTGGGGAGAGCTGGCCGTTGCCGGGCTGATCTGTGTGGCTTTGCTGCCGTTGGTCGGAGTCATGGCCAGGCGGCTCGAGGCGGTGGTAGCCGCCAGTGGCTGAGGGCGCTAGGGGGCGGAGGCGAACACCCGCACCTCGACGGCCCCGGTGTTCCCCCCGGTGGACGACTCGATCTCGAATCGGAAGACTCGACCGGCTACGTCGACCTGGTTGACTGCGGGAGACGCGGGACTGCCGGCCGGAAACGGCCCGAGTCGCTGGCCATCGTCCACCACGACCGAGTAGGTGGTGGCGGTGGCCGAACCGTCGGCCATGGTTCTCGTGACGAACTCCACCCCGGCCACATCGCTCACCGCCCCCAGATCGATCGTGAGGTAGGCGTCGTCCCCGTCGCCGGCCGATGACCACTCGGTGGCGAGATCGCCGTCGAGCGCGTTCGCGGCCGCCCAGGTGGCGCTGAACTCGCTGCTGACGTCGACCACCGCGGCCCCTTCCGCCAGGTTGGGCCCGACGTCGGCGTCTTGGAGAGCGGCGGCGCCCTCGGGGCGATCGGGCAGGGTGAAGGTGTCCATCTCGCTCTGAAACAGCCGGCCGTCGGCCGTAGAGCCCTGGACTACGAAGAAATAGGTCTCCCCGGCCTCGGCCCCGGGAAGGAACACGTTGTGTTCGGCGATGCCGGTGCCGTTCATGTCCAGTGAGTTGTTGAAGTTGCCGAGCGCCTCGGTCTCGCCCCAGACGATGGCGCAGATCATCGGCTCGGTGGTGATCACCCGGAAGATGCCCCGATCGGGAAAGGAGGGATCGTTCTCGAAGACGAAGTCGGTGGCCTGCACTTCGGAGAACGGCAAGACCAAGGATCCGGCCCCCTCGTCCGAGCCGCAGGCGGCGGCGACCATCGTGAGGGCCACCAGCAATCCCGCAATCCTGCGCATCCCGTCCTCTCGTCCGTCGTGGCTTTCCGATGATATGGCCGGCCCGGTTTCACCCGACCGCCGGGACGTCACAGCCGGCCCGACTCCATGATGCGCTGCAGGAACCGACGGGTCCGCGGCTGCTGGGGATCGGTGAAGATGTCGGCCGGGGGGCCCTGCTCCAAGATCACGCCGTCGTCGATGAAACAGACCCGATCGGCAACGTCGCGGGCGAAGCCCATCTCGTGGGTGGCAACCACCATGGTCATGCCGATCTCCTTGAGCCCTCTGATGACGCTGAGCACCTCACCGACCAGCTCGGGGTCGAGGGCCGAGGTCACCTCGTCGAGCAGCATCAGTTCCGGCTCGGTGGCCAGCGCCCGGATCACCGCCACTCGCTGCTGCTGGCCGCCGGACAGACGGTCGGGGTACTCGTGCATCTTGTCGGCCAGGCCAAACTGATCCAGGAGCTCACGGGCCCGTTCTTCGGCTGCGGCCCGGGGCACGCCGTGGACCTTGCGGGGGCTCAGCGTGATGTTGTCGACCACCTTCATGTGCGGGAAGAGGTTGAACGCCTGAAAGACGATGCCCATCGACTCCCGGACGGCGTTGGGGTTGACCCCGGGTGCGGTGATGTCGCTCCCGTCCAGAAGGATCTGTCCGGCATCGATGGGCACCAGCAAGTTGATGCACTTGAGCAGCGTCGACTTGCCCGAGCCCGACGAGCCGATGAGACACACCACGTCGTGAGGCTCCACCGCCAGGTCGATGTCGCGCAGCACCACCTTGTTGTCGAAGGCCTTGCCGACATTGCGGAGTTGTAGCTTGGGCACCATCACACACTCATCGCTTGACGGCGGCGCCGGTCGCGCTCGGTGTACCAGTCGGTGAAACGGGCCACAGGCACGCTCACGATCAGGAAGAGGATGGCCGCCACGATGTAGCCGGTGTAGTTGAACGTGAGCGAGGTGTAGATCTGGGCCTCTCGCACCCCCTCACGCACCCCGAGCACGAACACCAGCGCCACGTCCTTCTGCAGGCTGACGAAACCGTTGAGGAGAGCCGGGATTACGTTGCGGATCGCCTGGGGGACGAGGACGAATCGGAGGGCCTGTACCTGGGTGAGACCCAGCGAGCGGGCCGACATCCGCTGGCTCTCGTGGACCGACTCGATGCCGGCCCGGTACACCTCGGCGGTGTAGGCGCTGTAGCTGATGACCAGCGCCCCCACTCCCCAGAACAGGGCGCTGCGAGGCACGCCCTCCAGCTGGAGCGCCGGAACACCGAAACCGAGCAGCAGGATCAGCAGCAGGATGGGCACACCGCGGATGATGTCGATGTAGGCCACGGCCAGGGCACGCAATGGGAAGAAGGCCGGACCCCGCAACGCCCTGATCATCGCCACGATCAGGGCGATGATCAGGATCAGCACCTCGGCGACCAGAAACATCTGGACGTCCAGCCAGAACCCGGTGACGACGTCGGGCCATACCTCCCGAAAGTGGAACGGACTGAAGAACTGCTGCTGGACCTGGGGCCACGCTTCGGAGGTGAGTATCGCCCAGATGACGATGCCGCCGAAGACGACCGTCGACACAAAGGCAATCAGCGCTCCCCGAGCTCCCTCTTCGCGTACCCGGCGCCGGGGACGGGGTCCGAGCAAGCTCGGGCCCCGCCTGATCACATCGTCGATGGGAGTCTGCGGCTCGGTCACGTGCCGGACTCCCCTCGGCCCCTACCGGGAGAGCACCGGCAGGTCGCCGGCTCCCTCCAGCCACTCTGCGGCGAATTCCGCCAACTTGCCCTCGCTCTCCAGCTCTTCCAGCGCGCCGTTGATGCACTCCACGAGCGGGTTGCCTTCGGCGAAGAGCAGGCCGTACTCGTCGGCCTGGCCCTCCGAGGCCTCCAGCACGCCGACGATGGAAAGGTCGGGCAGCTCGACCCCGGTGATGTAGATGGCGATGGGCACGTCGATGACGATGGCGTCGATCTGGCCGGCGTCGAGCGCCGCCTTGGCATCGGCATTGGTGTCGTAGACCGCGGCGGCTTCGTCCGGCTGGATCACGTCCTCGATGTAGGACAGGCTCGTGGTCCCGATGGCGGCCCCGAGCTTGTTGCCTTTCAGGTCGTCCACCGTCTCTGCGCCGGCGAAAGCCGACGCGTCGTACGCCACCAGGGCCTGTGAGGTGGTGTAGTAGGGGATGCTGAAGTCGACGACCTCGTCCCGATCCTCTCGTATCGAGTACTGCTGCAGGTTGAAGTCGAAATCCTTGGGCCCGGGAGCGATGGCTTCATCGAACCCGGTCCGCACCCATACCACCTCGTTGTCGGCGAAGCCGAGCTTCTCGGCGATGGCGTAGGCGATCTCGCCTTCGAAGCCCTGCTTGTTGGTGGGGTCGTCGTCGATGATCCACGGCGGGAACGCCGGCTCACCGGTAGCGATGGTGAGGACGCCGGGCTCCACCAAGTTGAGCTGGTCCTTGGCACACCCCTCCCCGCCGACGGCCCCTCCGTTGCTGTCACCGCAGGCAGCGGCAACGAGCGCCGTCACCACGAGGACGGCCAAACCAAACCTCACGCGCATGGATTCCTCCCTCCTCTCGATGCCATCAGGGTAGTAACGGGCCGAAGGTCACGCCCCGGACCCGGGCAGCGCCTCCGGCTCTCGCCACCAATCGTCGAGGAGTCCCCGAATGTGCTCCTTGAGGTCCTCCGGCGCCCACGAGGCCTCCACCGCGTTGTCGGCCAACCGCCGCATCACGTCGTCGCCGTACCCGTACCGCTCTGCCACCGCTCGGTACTCCCCGGCCAGGGTGCACCCAAACATGGCCGGGTCGTCGGTGTTGAGCGTCACCACGGCGCCGACGTCGATGAGGGTCCGGGCCGGGTGTTCGTCCCAGGTGGCGACCACGCCGGTACGCAGGTTGGAGGTGGGGCAGACCTCCAGCGGTACCCGGTGCTCCACCAGGTACCGCACCAGTTCCGGATCCTCTACCGACCGCACCCCATGACCGACACGATCCACCTCGAGCGCCCGGAGCGCCCCCCACACGCCGGCCGGTCCCTCCCCCTCGCCGGCGTGGGCCGTGAGGCGGAATCCGGCATCCCGGGCCCTCCGGTACACCCGGGCGAACGGCTCCGGCGGGTGCCCCGCCTCGGAACCCCCCATCCCGACGCCGATCACCCCGGCCTCCCCGGCCACCTCCCGAACCTGGTCGAAGGTGCGGGCGGCTCGCTCCGGTCCGGTCTCCCGGACGAGATCGACCACCAGCGCCACCTCGACCCCGGGGATCCGATCGAGTCCTCGCCTGATGGCCAGGGCCAGCCCCGAAGGCGCCAAGCCGTGGGAGCGAAAGTCGGTCGGCGAGAAGAACGCCTCGGCGTAGAGGATGTGCTGGTCGAATAGGCTGGCGGCCACCGCTTCCGCCGCCAACTCGAAGGCCCGGTAGCTGTCGAGGAAGCGGTTCTTCCATACCCAGGTCTCGATGAAGTGAGCGAAGTCGCGATAGGCGAACCGCTCGGTGAGCGCCTCGGGAGTGGGAACCTCGGGATCCCCGCCCCGAGCTTCCACCATGGCCCACATCGCTTCGAGCGGGATTGCTCCCTCCAGATGGAGATGGAGCTCCACTTTGGGCATGGTCTCGAACCGGCGCACGCCCGTCGGGCTGCTTCTCAACCGGCGCCGGTGGCCGCCGGCACCGGCTCGCCGGCCTCCGCCCTGAGCCGTTGGGGGGCACCCTCGAGGATCCAGAAGCGTCGCTGCTGCTCCTGCCAATCCGCCAGGATGAAACCGGCCCGCTCGCTGCCGGTCTCCTGGTGGTGCTCGGTGACGAGGGCGCGCAGCGCCGCCAGCTCATCGCCTCGGGGGCGGCGGGCCGACGGGGCGGTTTCGGCCAGATGCCGGGCCACCATCCCTTCGGGGTCCCACACGTAGAGCACGCCACCGGTCATGCCCGCCGCCAGATTGCGACCGGGTTTGCCCAGAATCACTGCGGTGCCTCCGGTCATGTACTCGCAGCCGTGGTCACTGCAGCCGTCTACCACGGCCGTTGCGCCGCTGTTGCGGACCGCGAAGCGTTGACCCACCGTCCCGGAAATGAACAACCGGCCGCCGGTGGCCCCGTACAGCACCGCATTTCCGCCGCCATGGGGGATGCGGCCCGGTGCCGAAACTCGGGGAGCGATCACGATGCGGCCCCCTCCCATGCCCTTGCCGACGTAGTCGTTGGCAGTGCCGTCGAGGCGGAGGTCGATGCCGGCGGTCATGAAGGCGCCCAGGCTCTGGCCGGCGGTGCCGGCGAGGCGGACCTGGATGCTGCCGTCGGGCAATCCCTCCGGATGCCGCTCGGTCACCAGGCCCGCCAACCGCGTCCCTACCGCTCGGTCCCGGTTGGTGACCGGATAGCTGAGTTCGACCGGATCGGGATCGCCGGCGACGACGGCCGCCCGCCAGTCGGCGGCCAGGGCGTCTCCCACCGCCGACCGCTCCACCGGCTGAAAGCCGGGGTGCCGGTAGGCGACCGGTGCTTCTACCAACAGGTCGGCCAGATCGGCACCCACCGGGCTTCGTTCGTCCACGACCTCCAGCAAGTCGGCCCGACCGATGATCTCTTCCAGCGTGCGGGCCCCGATGGCCGCCAGATGGCGGCGCACCTCATCGGCCAGGAGCGTGAAGAGGGAAACCACTTGCTCGGCAGCGCCGGTGTATTTGGCCCGCAGATCCAGGTCCTGAGTGGCCACCCCGGTGGGACAGGTGTTGAGGTGGCACTGGCGCACCATCTTGCAGCCCAGCGCCAGCAGAGGCAGAGTCCCGAAGCCGAACCGCCCCGCACCCAGCAGGGCCGCCACCACCACGTCCCGGCCGGTGCGGAATCCTCCGTCGACCTCGAGGATCACCTTCTCCCGCAGGCCGTTGGCCACCAGGGCCCGATGGGCTTCGGCCAGCCCCAGCTCCCACGGCGAGCCGGCATGCTTGATCGAGGTGAGCGGTGAGGCTCCGGTGCCGCCGTCGGAGCCGCTGATCAGCACCACGTCGGCGCGCGCCTTGGCCACTCCTACCGCAATGGTCCCCACCCCCGGCTCCGAGGTCAGCTTGACGCACACCCGGGCCCCGGGCTTGAAGGTCTTGAGGTCGAAGATGAGCTGGGCCAGGTCCTCGATCGAATAGATGTCGTGATGGGGCGGGGGCGAGATGAGGGTGGTGCCCACCTCGGTGTGGCGCAGCCGGGCGATCTCGGCCGTCACCTTGTTCCCCGGCAGCTGACCCCCTTCACCCGGCTTGGAGCCCTGGGCCATCTTGATCTGGAACTCGTCGGCGGAGGCGAGGTAGGCAGGGGTGACACCGAACCGGCCGCTGGCTACCTGCTTGATCGCCGAATTGCGGATGGTTCCGAAGCGATCCGGATCCTCGCCGCCCTCCCCGGAGTTCGAGAGGCCCCCGATTCGATTCATGGCTTCGGCCAGCGACTCGTGAGCTTCCGGCGACAATGCCCCCAGCGACATGGCGGCCGTCGTGAAGCGGGCCATGATGCTCTCGACCGGTTCCACCTCGTCGAGGGGCACCGGCCGGCCCGCTCTGAGATCCAGCAGGTCGCGCAGCAGCGCCGGCTCCCGATCATCGATCTCCGCCAGGTATGCCTCCCATGCTTCGGGGTCGCCGGAGCGAGCCGCCCGCTGCACGCCGAGCACCACCTTGGGGGCATTGACGTGGGGGACCCCGCCCCGGCGATGCTTGTAGAAGCCCTCTGGTTCGTCGTCCCCTTCGCCTCGATAACGGGCATGCCGATCGACGGTCGCGGCAGCGATCTCGTCGAAGCCGACTCCTCCCACTCGGGCACGGCAGAAGGGAAAGGCCTTGTCGGTGATCTCGTCGTCGAGTCCGATGATCTCGAACAACGCGCTTCCCCGGTAGGCGCTGATGGTGCAGATGCCCATCTTCGAGAAGACCTTGAGCAGCGACTTCTCCATGGCGGCCCGGTAATTCTCCTGGGCCGATACCGGGTCGACGGCAACATCTCCCCGTTCGGCCATTGCCCGTACTTCCTCGATGGCCAGGTAGGGGTTCACCGCCGAGGCGCCACACCCGATGAGGCAGGCCAGATCGTGGGCATCCCGTGCCTCACCGGACAAGACCACGATCGAGGCGTGGAGTCGCCGCCCGCTGCCGATGAGCCGCTGGTGTACCACCCCGGTGGCCAGGAGCGAGGGGATGGGGGCCCGGTCGGCGCTCACCTCGCGGTCTGAGATGACCAGGATCGTCGCTCCTTCCCGGACCGCTAGCTCGGCACGGGCACCCATCTCGGCGAGGGCGCTTCGCATTCCGGCGGCACCCTCGGCGGGGTCGAAGCACGCCGGGAGCCATGTGGCGCGGAAAGCCGGATCGTCGGCACCGATGATGCGCTCCAACTCTGCATCGGAGAGGACCGGAGACGCCAGCTCCATCAGGTGGGCCTGCTGAGCCGTCTCCCGAAGCAGCGATCCCCGCCGGCCCAGGTAGGTGCGCAGCGACATCACCAGGCGCTCGCGAATGGGGTCCATGGGAGGATTGGTCACCTGGGCAAACATCTGACGGAAGAACCGGGACAGCCGCGGCAGTGGATCCATCAACATCGCCAGCGGAGTGTCGTCGCCCATCGAGCCGATGGGTATGTCGCCCTCCGCCATCGGCGCCAGGAGGAGCCGACGCTCCTCGGCGGTGTACCCGAAGACCCGCGCCAGCGCATCGGCATCGAACCGCTCATCGCGCAACTCGTCGAACGGATGCTCGACGTAGATGGTCTCGGTGTCGATCCACTCCCGGTAGGGACGTCGCTGTGCCAGGGAGCGTCGCACCTCATCGGTCAACCGAACCTGGCCGGTAACCAGATCGAACGTGAGCAGCTCACCCGGCCCGAGCTGTCCGGTCGCCTCGGCATCGGCTTCTTCGGCCGGGGCCACTCCCGCCTCGGAGGCGACGATGATCATGTCGGGGGTGAGGGTCCAGCGGGCCGGACGGAGCCCGTTGCGGTCCACCCCGGCCAACAGCTCGATGCCATCCGTTGCGGCGATGGCCACCGGACCGTCCCACGGCTCGGTGAGAAAGGCGTGGTACTCATAGAAGGCCCGCAGCGATGGATCGAGATCGGCAACGTTCTCCCACGCCGGAGGGATCAACATCTCCTTGGCATGGGCCAGCGAGCGGCCACTCCGTACCAGCAGTTCGACGGCGTTGTCCAGACTGCCCGAGTCACTCTGGCGGGGCTGGAGGAGCGGCACCAGGTCGGGGGTGCGCTCCTTCCACACCACCGAGCGCAGGTCTACCTGACGGGCGGCCATCCACGCCCGGTTGGAGTTGATCGTGTTGATCTCTCCGTTGTGGGCCAGCATCCGTCCCGGCTGGGCCCGCCCCCAGGAGGGAAAGGTGTTGGTCGAGTAGCGCTGGTGGAAGATGGCGTAGGCGGTCTCGAAGCGGGGGTCGACCAGGTCCCGGTAGAAGTCGTCGATGTGGCGGGCGGTGAAGAGGCCCTTGTAGACCACCGTGCGCGCCGAGGCCGAGGCCACGGCAAAGCGGCGCAATCCCAAGCCGCGGGCCGCCTTCTCGGCGTTCTTGCGCCCCAGAAAGAGACGGCGCTCCAGGTCGTCGACGTCGGCGACGTCGGGCCCCGGCACGACCATCGCCTGCTCGATGCTGGGCAACGAGTCACGAGCAGCTCCGCCCAGGTACTCCGGGTCGATGGGAACGCGGCGCCACCACGCCACCCGCAGCCCTTCGGCCGCAGCCATCTCCTCGATGAGCACGCGGCCCTTCTCCGGGGCCTGCGGCGGGAGGAAGGCAGCGATCACCCCGAGCCATCCGCGGGGAGGCGGAGCCATGCCCCGTCGCCCCATCTCCCGGGACAGGAGCCGGTAGGGAACCTGGGTGAGGAGGCCGGCGCCGTCGCCGGTGCCGTCGGCTGCGATCGCACCTCGATGGTCGAGGTTGACGAGGCATTCCACCGCAGTACGGAGGGTGCGATGTGAGGGACGAAGGCTCCGATCGGCGATGAACCCGACACCGCACGAATCGCGCTCGTCCGCCGGGTCGTAGATGACCCGGGGAATGGGGCCGCCCGACCGGCCGTGCCGGCCGAGTGGGCTGGCTGTGCAGCCATATCGCGTCATCTCTGACCTCCAGCCGTGGCGCATACGCTACAGGGGTGGGGTCCCGCGGATCGACCTTAATGCACTCTGCGTCGTCTATCACCACCCTTCGTGGCAAGGGGCTCCAGAAACGGACCGCTCGAGCCAGATCTTCGACGCCCGCCGGACCGGAGGTTCCCAAGGCTTCGGGAGGAGATCTGCCTAGCCTGGAACCATGTCGATGTTCGAGCTACTGGTCGACGTCACCAATCTCGAGGCCCCGGCGCTGATCGTCGCGTTCGACGGCTGGGTCAACGCCGGCTACGTGGGTACCGGTGCCGCCGACCACATCGCCGCGCCGGGCGACGCCATCGCCACGTTCGACTCCGATGTGCTGTACGACTACCGGGTGCGTCGGCCGGTGATCGACTTCGTAGATGGAGTCATGAAGGAGGTGAGCTTCCCGGACATGACCCTGTGGCGCCGTCACCTCGATGAGCGTGACGTGCTGGTGCTGTCCGGGCCGGAGCCCAACTGGAACTGGAGGGCCTTCGGTGCCTCGGTCGCCGACCTCGCCGCCCGGCTCGGGGTGGTCCAGCAAGTGTCCCTTGGAGGGATCCCGTCGGCGACTCCACATACCCGACCGGTCCGGCTGCTCACCACCGCCTCCCGCCCCGATCTCATCGCCGAAGATGAGCAGTTCCCCGAGGGCCTGCTCCGGGTACCGGGGGCGGCAGTGAGCGTGGTCGAGAGCCTCGTCGTTGATTCGGGGATACCGGCGGTCGGCTTCTGGGCCCAGATCCCCCACTACGTGGTGGAGAGCTACTTGCCCGGCATCGTGGCCCTGGTGGAGCGGGCCGCCCGCCACCTCGGCGTGACCATTCCGCTCGGAACCCTGATCGACGAAGCCGCCGAGCAACGACAACGCCTCGACGAGCTCGTGGCCTCCGAGGAACAGGCGACGGAGTACGTCCGATCGTTGGAGAACCTCCACGACGCCGAAGGGCCGGTCCCGTCCGGCGAAGAGATCGCGGCCGAGATCGAGCGCTTCCTCGAGGAGGCCGGTGAGGACAAGCCCGGTGAGGAGGAGACCCCCCTCTGACGTTCGCCGGCCCCGGCCGGGTCGATGAGCGCCGGGGAACGCCGTCGTTGGTGGCCGGGCCTCCGAGGGAAGGGATCGGTCCACCGGATGTCGCGGCCGGCTTCCCGAGCCGGCCCCTTTCCTGCCAGTCTGTTGCTGCCGGCGCAGGGGGAACGACCCGCAGGCACACCAACCTGAAAGGAACCGCGTAATGCCGCCTGAAGTAACCGCCGTCACCAACGCCGTCATCTACCCGGTGGACGAAGCCTTCTCCTGCTTCAACCCGGGCTCCATCGTGTTCGATCAACAGGCCATCATCGCCCTCGGCCCCACCGACACCACCCCGGTGCCGGACGGTGCCCAGGTCTTCGACGCCGGTGGCCGCCTGGCGCTGCTGCCGGGGCTCATCGACACCCACAGCCACTCCAGCCTGCTCAAGGCGTTCGGTGAAGATGCCCAGCTGATGGATTGGCTGCCGGAGTACCAGCGAGAACACCAGGCGCTGAGCGAGGAAGACGCGTACTGCGCCTGCCTGATCAGCTACCTGGAATCGCTCAAAGGGGGCACCACGACCGTCATGGACATGTATCGCTTCCTGCACATGGGGGCCAAAGCAGCCGCAGAGCTCGGCATGCGGGTCCACTTGGTGCCCTATGCCGCAGACCACCCACCAAGGACTTCTTCGAGACTCTCGACGGCACCCGGACGCTGATCGAAAGCCACGACAACACACAAGACGGACGCGTAAGGGTCTGGGTGGGCCTCGAACACATCACGTACTGCTCCGAGGACATGTTCCGCGAGGCGCGACGCATCGCAGGCGCCTACGGCGTCCATATCCACACCCACACGAGCGAGCAACAGGAAGAGGTAGAGGTCGTCGAGGAGCTCTTCGGTGATCGCCCGGTTCACAAGTTCGAGGAATGGGGCATCCTCAAACCCGGTTCGGTGCTGGCCCACTGTGTGTGGCTCGACGACGGCGAAATCGCCGTGCTGGCCGAGATCGGCACCGGCGTAGCCCACTGCCCCATCAGCAACATGAAGCTGGCATCCGGCCCGGCGCCTCTGCAGAAGTACACCGATGCCGGGGGGGCGAGTGGGTCTGGGCTCGGACGGCGGCATCTCCAACACTCTTTGAGCATGTTCGAGTGCATGAAATATGCCTCGCTGCTGCAAGAAGTCACCCATTTGGACGCCACCGCCGTCACGGCCCAACAGGCGATTCGCATGGCCACCATTGAAGGAGCACGACTCCTCGGGATCGGCCGGAAGGTGGGTTCACTGGAGGTCGGCAAACAGGCTGACGTGATTGCCGTCGACCTGTGGCAGCCGCACCTCATGCCCATTGCCCGTGACGAGGAGCATGACCCCATTCCGTGGAATCTGGTATTCGCCGCCCGAGCCGGCGATGTGCGCCATGTGTGGGTGCAGGGCCGACACGTGATCGAAAACGGCTCGAGTACCAGCCTCGACGAGGAGGACTTCCTCGGCCGAGCGCACCGTCAGACCATCGACCTGCTGGCCCGCAGAGCCGCGCACGAAGCCATTCCGATGGTGGGTCAGAAGCTCCCGGCCCATCGAGTTCACGCAGCCGCCCGGCGACCCGGGCACTTTCCGAGTGCCTTCTCATCCCCAACACCGTGAGAGCTTGTCGGGCCGCCGGCAAGCCGGCCCGTGCTCCACGCCTATACGGAAACAGCCACTTCGAGATGGGGTCGGCCTCTGGCTGCCGGAAGCTGCAAATCCCTAGGCGTGGTCGGCGGCGCTGCACTCGACGCAGTGGGAAGCGGCCGGAATGGCCTCCAGGCGCTCGGGGCCGATCGCCCGGCGGCACCGGTCGCATCGACCGTACGAGCCCTCCGCCAGCTTGACGAGTGCCCGATCGATGGCCGCCAGCGACGCGGTGAGGGAACGAGCGGTCGCGGTGGTGCTGATGCGTTCGATTGCCTCGGTGGTACCGTCGCCGATCCGCTTGCCGAACGAAACGTTTACGCCGGTCGCCGGAGCTTCGGTGAGGCGGGCCAATTCTTCAGCCAGCCGGTGCCGCCGCTCCCGCAGGCTCCGGGCGATGTGCTCGTCACTGTCCAATCGCGGTGCCTCCCGGTACCGGGGACATTCTCGCCGCACAGAAGCACTACCGCCGAGGCATCCTCCCCAGATCGAAGCCGAGCTCTCCGACGACCGAAGCGCGCCACTCCGCCGTGTCCGCGTCCGTCAGTTGGGAGGCCGCCGAGAACCAGGCCGGATCGCCGTCGTCGATCACCTCCTGCACCGCCCTTGGGAATCCGCCGCCGCGTGCCGATCGTCTCAGGAGCAATGAAACCGGCATTCGTCGTCCTCGCGGTACTGCTGGCAGCCTGTGGATCCGGCCCGGGCGGCGCCGAGCCGACCCCGGCGATCGGCCAGACCACCCTCCCCGCCGCGCCGACGCCGCTGCTCATGATCAACGAGAGCGGGGGCTGCGCCATGATGGGGCCCAACTGCGCCACCTACGTGTTGTGGTCCGACGGGCACGCCTATCTATACCGCGACCGCTTCGCTCCCGGGCCGCCCCAGATCCCGCCCGATCCGACCGAGGCCGAGACCGACGCCGTCATAGACACCGACATCGCCGATCGAATGGCCGCCGTCATCGCCGACACCGACTTCTCGGCCCTGCGCACCCGTCTGGAACCGGGGCAGTGCTGGGGCTGCGTGGACGGGATCGATTATCAGCTGGTGGTGTTTACCACCGGCGGTCCGGATGTGCTGAGCTCAGTGGAGGTGGCCTTCGATACCGCCGAGCCGTTCTTCGCGGCCGTCGAGGAAGCCCGCCTTGCCCTCGGCCGGGCTCTTCCGCTTCCGATCGTCACCGGCTGAGGCTTCGGGCGCAGCCGGGCACCGTAGGTCTGCCCCGCCCGCGTGCCGCCTGCACCCGCTTGGACGGGTACTGTGGGATGGAGCAGAGGGAGGTGCTTTCATGAAGACCGCGGTAGTCGTAGTCGACATGCTGAACGACTTTGTCGACGGCGTGCTGGCCAACCCACCGTCCAAAGCCACCATCGAGCCGATTGGCGGACTCGTCGAGGCGGCCCGCTCACGTCCCGACTGGGTGGTCGTCTACGCCAACGATGCGCACCGGCCGGGCGACCTCGAGTTCGAGGTGTTCGGCGAGCATGCACTGGCCGGCTCCAAAGGTGCCCAGGTCATTTCGGATCTCGCTCCCGACGAGCGAGACGAGATCGTGCCCAAACGCTTCTACTCGGCGTTCACCCAGACCGATCTCGACGCCACCATCGACGTTCATGACGTCGGGCGCCTGGTGCTGGTGGGCCAGCACACCGACTGCTGCGTGCGCCACACCTCGTACGACGCCTATCGGCGCGGCCTCGACCTCGTGGTGGCCTCCGATGCCACCGCCGTGTTCGAGCCCCTTTCCGAGGCCCCGTACCAGGAACGCCAGCAGGCGGCGCTCGACTATCTGAAAACCTTCTACGGCGCCAAGATCGCGGCGACTGCGGACTTGCTGTAGCCCACCGGCCGGCGCCTCGAGCCGCTGATCGCCGTAACCCCGGAGGGAACGGGCATGCGCGGAGTCGGAAGCGTAGAGGGCGGGACAGCCCGCAGCGCCTGGCGACGCTCGTTCAATCCGAAGACGGGTCGCCCAACCGGGTGGTGATGCGCTGGAACTCGTGGTCGAACCGTTCTTGACCCGCTGGGAACGCGGCCTCATCAACCTGCTCCTCGCCGCGTATCTGCCTGCCGACGACGAGCGGGGATCATGGAGCACCTGCACATCGCGCTCGCCCTGTTCGAAGAGTGCGGCGACGACCTCCTGCTGGCCGCAACGCTTGCCGATAGCGCCGGCATGCACGGCGAGGGAGACAGGGAACTCGACGCGTGGGCGCTCGCCAACGTGCGTCGAGCGTGCGAGATCCTCACGAACATGGATGCACCCAACCGGTACGGCCATGCGCTGCATTACCTGGGCATCTTGCTGCGGCGCGAAAGTGAACCCGGCGAGGCGGCCGGCTTCCTCGCCCTCGGAGCCACCCGGCTGGAAGACGTGGGGGACGCCAACTGCTGGGCCGGAGCAACCCGGTATTTGACGCAATGCGAGGCGGTTCTCGGAGATCCGGACTCCGCCGCTCGGCGTCTCGTGGCGGTGATCGACCGTCTGCCGGTCCTGCCCATGAGGGACGTCCATGAAGCCCGCACCATGGACACCGCCGTGGAGATCTTCCTTGCGTCCGGGGATCACGAGCGAGCCGTCCTTGCCTTGGGCACATCGCTCGCAGCCGAGTTGCCTGCCGAATACGGCCGGGTCCGGGATCCTGAGCTGGAGGCGCTTCGGCAGCGCGTCGTCCACGCCATCTGTGAAAGCGAGACGGATCGCCTCACCGAGCGCGGCGCAGCCATGGCGACGGGGGACGCGGTGCACCAGATTCGAAGGTGGCTCCTCGAGAGCTGAACCGGCGACTCGGCAGGGCTTGCTCTGTCTCCCCGCTGGTGGGATGAGGGGGCGGGGTCGTGGGTGTTCCGGTTCTCCTGCTTGTCACGGCGGGGTGCACGCCGCAGAAGCGACGCTGAGTGGCGTCCAATCCATACGGCCTGAAGTACTTCGCGAAGAGGTTGGAGAAGCGTCTCGAGCTTCTCCACCCCTCCCTCGATGTGTTCCGGCCGGCTCACTCACGCGTGAGCCAGCACGGCTACTTCGGCGGGGGCGGGACCAGGCACGCTGCGTGGGGTTCACCGCATGGTCGTACGGCGTGGCCTCCGCCGAGGTCTCCCAGCGCCGGCTCGAGGAATTGCCGGAGATGGCCTGGAACCGACCTTGGCGAGCCAGTCATCGAGCCTCCTCACTCTGAGGCCCGGATGTAAACCACCTCCGTAATTCCAGAACTAGACGGCACGCAGTGAGGCTGGCTTGGCTGCGGAGTATCAGGTCGGGGGAGGCATCGACTCCATGAGGCTGGTCATCCCGGCCCGGTCGGTCACGACCTTGGAGTCGAACTCCACCTTGTAGGGAAGCGCCGCAGTGAAGAACATGGCGAGCGCCATGTTGCTGGGGGCCTCCGCCACGATGAACTCCACGTGGTCGGGGGCCGCGTTGTAGTGGTCGCGGATCACGACGCCGTACTCGGCGGCGACGTCGTCGAGGCCGGCGTACGCCTGCATGGCGCGGTTTCTCAGAGCGTCGTCGTACCCAGGGCAGTTGTCGATGTCGTGAGTCAGGGTGATGTGGAACAGCATGCGAGAACCTCCTCCCGGCGTCCGGCGTAGTCAGGCGACGGCGACGCCCAACCGTCTCGTTCACTACCAAATCGGACGCCCGACGGCGCGGCCATATCTACGACCATACCTGCATTGCTCACCCGGCGTCCCAGTTACCTTGGGATCAACGAACCTGCATGAGGGGCACGGGTGTCGTGGTCTGAGACGCTGATGGATTCACTCGATCGGCTTTCCACGGTGCTGCCCACGGCGCGGGGCGACGTACAGGTGGGGAGAGAAGGGCAGGGCCCGCCGGTGTGGCGATTCACGGCGGCCCACAGGAGAAGAGCAAGGAGCAGCATTGTCGGAGGTCAACCACCCGGGAAACCGGGGTATTACGTCACGCAGCGAGGAGCACCCGGCCGCGACCGGGTGCGAGCCCGCCCCGGCCCGGAGGCGGCCTCCTCCCGCTACTGATCCTCGCGGTGTCCCCGCAGGGCGGTCTCGCGGGCGTGCGGCTCGTAGACGAACTCGCCGCGGGTGATGGCCTCCTCGAGGAGCTCCCGCTCCTCACCCTTGCGGGACGGCGTCACCAGCAGCAAGAGGCTGGGCAGCACGAGGAGCGATACCAGCAGGGCGAAGATGATCATCACCGCCGTCAATACGCCGAACGTGGAGAAGATCGGCATCGGGGCCACGGCCATGACCAGGAAGCCGGTCATCGAGGTGAGCGCCGAGATGGCCAGGGCGCCACCGGTGCCCTCCCCGGCCCGCCGTAAGGCCGGGAAGCGACTCGGCTCGCCCTCGAACTCCTGACGGAACCGGACGGTGAAGTGGGTGGCGTAGTCGATGCCCACACCGACGGCGATGGCGGCGATGGTGGCGGTGACCACGTTCACCTCGTAGTCGACCCACCACATGAATCCATACAGCCAGGCCACCACCAGCAAGATCGGGACCATCGAGATGAGCGCGTAGCGGACCGAACGCAGCGCCAGCAGCACGATGATCACGGTCACCAGCACCGCCACCGGCAGCGAGATCAGCATCGATCCGGTGAACGACTCGAGCGTGTCCTGGGTGGTGATGGCCGACCCCGACACACTGAGCACGTCGATGGGAACGCCGGCCAGCTCGGTCTCCAGATTGGCGGCGGCGTCGTCGAGAGCGTCCCGAGCGGCCAGCACGGCCGGATCGTCGGTCACCGACGGCACCACCACCTCGAGGCGGGTGCCCTGCACCCGGTTGGCCTGATCGATGTACAGGAACTCCTGCACCTGGTCGGGGCGGAAGACCGTCTCCCCGAACATTCCGAGCACGCCGTTGGCCGCCGCGAACTCGTAGGCGGCCCGCACCTGATCGGCCGTGTCGGGGAGGCCGTCGCCGTCGTCGTCGGTAGGGGTCACGCCGGTGGCTCCGGCGATCGCTTCCCGGGCGGTCTCAAACGCCGCGGCGAGACGAGCAACGGTGGCCGCGTTGGGAGCGACCTCGAGATCCCCGTTGAAGTCACGGGCCAGCTCAACGCCGGAGGCATCGAGCTCGCCGATCGCCCTTTCCATCGCCGACAGGGTGGACGGCGCGGTGAGGTCGCCCTCGAGGTAGATGTAACCAGTTCCAGAAGCGCTGGTTCCGAAGTGGTCCTCGAAGGCGTTGATGCTCTTGATGAAATCGGTCTTGGTGCTGTAGAAGTCGGCGATCTTGAACCCGGTCTCGACGCGGAACGCGCCGAGGACGCCGACGATGGCCAGCGCCACCACCACCGGAACCGTGACCACCCGCCAGCGAGCAAGGAAATGCACAACGGTGCCCGCGGCGCGGAAACCGTGTCCGGCCCCCTTCACCGCCTCGGTCAGCGGCTTGCCCGCCTCGGCCGCCCTGCGGTTGCGGGCCCGGGTGAGTGCGTACGGCAGGGCCACGAACAGCAGCAGGAAGACCACGTAGGCGAACACGCCGATGGCGGGCATCATGATCGCCAGCGTCACGGTGAGCCCACCCACGACGGCGGCCACCAGGAACAGCAGCTTGCGACCGATGTGGAGTCCGTGATCGGCCGGTCGCGGGCCCAGCGCCTCTTCGATGGCGAGCAGCTGCTTGGGAGCGATCAGCCCCAGGATCAGGTACGACAGGGCGATCGCCACCGCCGCGGCGATGCCGAACTCGATGATCGCCTGAATGCCGGAGGCGGTGTTGGAGAGGAACGCGCCGATCGACGTCAGCGCCGCCAGGAGCAGCGCGGTGAACAGGGCGGTCATTCCCAGCGGATACGCCCGCTCCCGGGAGTGGCCTTCCACCTGCATCTCCCGGGCCCGGCCGCTGCCGTGGATGAAGAAGTCGATCCCGAATGCGATCAGCGCGATCGGGACTATGAAGATGATGAGCGGGGACTCGACCTTGAGCCCGATCAGAGAGTTGATGCCGTTGTAGGACATCATCACCGCCCCCAGGCCGACGCCGGCCAGCATCGCCGCCCAATAAGAGCGGAGCAAGGCTCCGACGACGATGAGGATGAAGGCAACGGCGAAGAAGATGTAGGGCGCCGTCTCGGTGGTCTGCTCCTCGTCGACCAGGCCCGGATCGATGGCAACCCCGATGGCGGTGACGTCGTTCTGGTCGCCCCGCAGTGCCGTCTGCACGTCGCGCAGCCAGCGCTCGGCATCCAGGTTGCTGGTCTCCTCGAATCCCTCGACCTCTTGAGCGGTGTCGAATCCGGCGATGCTGTAACGCAGCTGGGCGAGGAACGCCGGCGACTCCCAGATCACCGCGTCGCGGCCACCGATCTCGCCCGGGTTCCTGGTGGCCAGTTGGGACAGGCTGAAGCGGAGGCCGCTGGTCGGAGCGTCGTCGGCCAGCAGCGCGTCCAGCGCCAGCTTGACGTCGGCATCGTTGGCCGCCGCCAGGCCGCCCGGTAGCAGCTCGTCGACGGCATCGGCGAGGGAGAAGAGCCCATCTATCTCGATCCCCAGGTCGTAGTCGAACACGGCAACGGCGTGGGTGCGAAAGTCCTCGGTTGCCCGCACGGCGTCCGAGTATCCCTTCAACTCCCGGAGCGAAGCCGCGGTGAGCACGTCGCCGCCGTCGGGATGTTCGATCAGGTATGCCGCCCCCCTGATCGGGGAGTCGGAGGCGAAACGCTCCTCGGCCAGCTCCTCGGTGTCGTAGATCTCCCCGCCGGGACTGAAATCGGGCTCGCCCTCTTGGGCAACAGCCGGCCCCAAGAACCCGAGGGCGACCGCAGCGACGATCACCACCGCCGACACCACCCTGATGTGGCTGTTCAACCACTCGAAGACGGCGTAGCCGCGTCTGGTTTCTTGGCCGGTCATCCCTGCACCTCCCGCTCATCGGCGCTCCGGACGCGGACGCCCAGACGCTTCACCGTGCTCCGCCAGCGCGCCAGACCGGGAGCGCACCGGCCAGGGCCAAAGGGCCCTTGACCCCAGGGCCGTCGGACGGCTACCCGACGCGCTCGGTACGCAGAGATCCTCCCTGGGCGGTCGGGTGATCGTCCCGTTGTGGCGTCGGCCGCGCCCCGTCCTCTCCGGCGGGGCGGTTCAGTCGAGCAGCAGAGCGGCGATCGCGCCGAGGTCGGGACCGACGATGTCGGGGCGTTCGGAGAGTTCGCCCAGGAACATGCCGGGACGAGCCACGAAGGCGCCCTTGGCTCCGGCCCGGATGGCCCCGGTGACGTCCCAATCGTGGGCGGCCACGAGGCGCATGGCCCCGATATCGACTCCGAGCTGCTGGGCGGCGTAGTGGTAGGTCTGTCGTGCCGGTTTGAACAAACCGACCGGTTCCACGGAGAGCAATCGCTCGAAGAACTCGGTCAGGCCGGCGTTGCGGATCTGGGCCTCCAGCACCGGCGGGGCCGAGTTGGTCAAGGTCGCCATGCGCACCCCGGCCTCACGAAACCGGGTCATCGCCGGCATCACGTCGGGGTGGGGCGGCAGTACTTCCATCCTGGCCACCAGCGCCACCCCGTCCTCGGGCGAGAGGTCGATCCCCGCTCGACGGGCCGTCAACTGGAGAGCCGCCACTCCCTGGACGTCGAATGGGGCGTAGGTCTCGGTGACGGTCGCCACCAGCGAGTTGCGCAGCAGCTGCCCGAACCATTGGGGAAGCAGCGTGGCGTCGCCGAGCACCTCTTCGAATCCGGCCCGCATGGCCCGCATGTCGAGCAGCGTTTCGTTGACGTCGAATACCAACACCTCGCTCATCCGGTTCATTGCGCGGCCCCGCCTTTCCTCTGGGATCTTTCGCACCTTATCCGCCTTCATGCGAGCCGTCAGAACGACGTACACCGCTGTTGGTGGTACCCGAGGCATGTGCGGCCTCGGTCCGTTGTCAAAACCGGCCCCAACAGCCCGGTCCCCGGAGAACGCCTCGCCGAAGTGGTTCTGCCCGGGCCGGCCGCCGCCGACCTCAGCGTGTCAGTCGACCTGAAGTCGACCGGCACCGCTGTAGATGTTGAAGTCCCGATCGCGTAGAAAGCCGATCACGGTCAAGCCCAGTTCCTCGGCGAGCTCCGCCGCCAGCGACGATGCTGCCGACACCCCGCAGATCACGGGTATTCCGGCTACAGCAGCCTTCTGCACGACCTCGAACGAGACCCGGCCCGACACCAGCAGAATGAGCTCGCCCAGCGGCCAGCGCTCGGCGGCCAGGGCGCCGACGACCTTGTCGACGGCATTGTGACGACCCACGTCCTCCCGGATCGCCAGCAGCTCGCCGCTGGGAGTGAAAAGGGCGGCGGCGTGCAGACCGCCGGTCTGTTCGAAAGTGGCCTGCGCCTCCGACATCACGTGAGGCAGCCGCAGCAAATCCGATGCGCTGAAGCTGGGGCCCGGGGGAGGGGGTGGGGCCGCCACTCGGAGCGCATCGATCGACGCCTTGCCGCATACGCCGCACGAGGACGAAGCGAACACGTTGCGCCGGAACTGCTCCGGATCGACCTGGACTCCCTCGGCCAGCTGCAGCTCCAATCGGTTCTCGTGCGGGTCACCGGGCACGATGGCGACGCGCCCGACCTCGGCCGGGCCGAGCACGATCCCCTCCGTAATCGCAAAGCCGAGTACCAGATCCTCGTCGTCTCCGGGTGTCCGCATCAGCACGGCCAACGGAATCTTCCCGAGCAGGATCTCGACGGGGGCCTCCGTGACCAGCTGGTCGGTGACGATCCTGGGATCGTGTTCACCGGCCTTGACCACCTTCCACGCTGCGGTCTTCGACATGGGGACAGCCTACGGCAGGGACCTGGACTGGGCCTTCGATCGGCCCCACCGGCACCCGGGCCCCAGGGCCCGTCGGTACCATGCCTGCCCGGGCGTTCTGCCCGTTTCAGTCGAGCTGGGAGAAGAGGTCCGATGAGCGACGCGCCGTCCGGCAAGGTCCCCTCCACCTACAAGGCCTTCATCGAGAGATTCCCTGAGATCGGTGCGGCCCATGCCCGGGTCGCCGAAGCCGTGGCGGAGATGGGCCCGCTCGATGCCAAGACCTGCGAGCTCATCAAGATCGGCATCTGTCTCGGGGCCGGCCTGGAGTCGGCGACCCGATCCCACGTGCGGAGGGCCATGGGACACGGCGCCACCGTCGAAGAGATGGAGCAGGCGATCATGCTGGGCATGAACACCTGCGGCTTTCCGAAGACCGTGGCCGCCTGGCACTGGATGCAGGGTCAGCTCCAACGTTCTGAGGGCTGACGACCTCTCCCCCGGAGAGCGAGGTGCCCCGCAGAGGCGGAGGGGGCCCGTTTTCTCCCCCTGGAGGGGGAGGTGCCCCGCAGGGGCGGAGGGAGCGCGTTCTTCCAGCGCGGAAGCCCCTCTCCCCAGGGACCGCCGGCTCCGCTTCCTCTCCCGGAGGCTGACCAACCCCGCAGGGGCGGAGGGGGCAGTCTCGAGAAGCCCGGCTTCAGCTTTCCAGCAACTCGCGCACCTCGGCGAGGAAGGCGGCCGCGGGGGCGCCGTCGACGAACGAGTGGTCGAACGTGAGGCTCAGCGTCAGGTGCTTGCGAGCCACCACCTCGCCGTCGTCGAGGCCGGGCACGGTGCGGACCGCGCCTACACCGAGAATGGCGACCTGTGGCGGATTGATGATCGGCGTGAAACCGTCGATGCCGTAAGCCCCCAAGTTGGTCACCGAGAACGTGGCGCCCTCGAAATCCGTCGAGGTCAACTGCTTGGCGCGGGCTCGCTCCGCCAGCCCGGCGATCTCCTCGGCCAGCGATTCAACCGACTGAGCGGCCGGGTCGCGCAGCACGGGGGCTACCAGGCCGTCGTCGGTCTGGATGGCCAACGCGATGTCGACCCTCCGGCCCGGTACGAACCGGTCGCCTTCGCGGATCCCGTTCAACGCCGGATGCCGGGTCAGTGCCGATGCGGTCGCACCGACGATCCACGCCGTGATGTGATCCGGCAGGGACTCGGTGACGTCGACGGTCGTGGTAAGCGTGACCGGCGCCGTCGTTCGCAGGCTCTCTCGCATGTTGCGGGCAATCACCGCTCGCAAGCCGGTGAGCGTCGCGGGAGCCGCGCCCCCCTCCCCCGCCGCGCCCTGCACATCGGCCTCTGTGATCCTGCCCCCGGGACCGGTGCCGGCAACTGCCGCCAAATCGACGCCCAGCTCCCGGGCCACCCGCCGCGCCGCCGGCGAGGCCGGCACCAGGGCAGGCTCCGGCTCGGCCGTCCCCGCCGGGGGGGCCGCCGGTGCCGCAGGCTTGGCTGCCTCCTCGTCTTCAGAGACGATCAGGCAGATCGGCCGTCCTTGCGGCACCGGCTCATTGATGCCCACCCGGTTGTGCACCAGGCCGTCGGAGGGAGCGTGCACCTCCTCGGCCACCTTCTCTGCCTGGACCTCGGCGATCAGCTGCCCGGCAGTAACCGGGGTGCCCTCGTCGACCATCCACGAGGTGACTACCCCGTCCTCACCTTCTTCGGTGATGACGGGCATCACCACCTCGACTGCCACAACGCTCCCTTCAGGCTGCCAGCAGCGACTTCACTCCGGCGACGATATTGGCCGCATCCGGCATCACGAACTCCTCGAGAGGCCTGCTGTATGGGATCGGCACGTCCGGGATGGCGATTCGCTGCGGAGGCGCATCCAGATAGTCGAAGGCCCCTTCGATGGCCGTGGTGATCACCTCGCCGGTCATCCCGAAGCTGCGGTAGTCCTCGTCGACTACCAAAAGCCGGCGGGTCTTGCGGACCGACTCCACGATCGCCTCCCGGTCCAACGGGACCAGCGACCGCAGGTCGAGCACCTCGGCAGAAACGCCTTCTTCCGCCAACTGCTCGGCGGCGTCCAGCGCCCGGTGTACCGACAAACTGACCGTCGCCACGGTGGCGTCGGTCCCTTCCCGAGCTACGGCAGCTTCGCCGATCGGAACCGTGTACGGCTCCTCGGGCACCCCTCCGGTGGCTCGCTCATTGTGGGTCATCCACCCCAAACCGAGCACGCCTTTGTGGAAGATGTACAGCACCGGGTTGTCGTCCCGGATCGCCGAAATCATCAGACCCTTGGCGTCATACGGATTCGAGGGAATCACCACCTTCATCCCCGGAAGGTGGGCGAACGTCCCCCACAGGGTCTGACTGTGCTGGCCGGCGTCTGAGTACCCGCCGCCGGCCGCGGTGGTGAGCACCATCGGCACCTTGACGTTGCCGCCCGAGAAATAGTGGATCTTCGCCATGTTGTTGTAGATCTGGTCCATGCACACGCCGAAGAAGTCCACGAACATCAGCTCGGCGATGGGCCGAAGCCCGTTGACCGCCGCTCCGATGGCCGCCCCGATGAACCCGGTCTCCGAGATCGGGGTGTCCATCACCCGCTCCGGCCCGAATCGATCGAGCAGGCCCTCGGTGGCGCCGAATATCCCGCCGTATACGCCGATATCCTCGCCCATGACGAACACGGTGTCGTCCCGCTCCATCTCCTGAGCCACGGCCTCGGCGATTGCCTTTTGAGTGGTGAGCTTGCGCTCTGTCGTTGTCGTGGTCATCGCCGCCTCCTAGGCGAACACATGGAGGAGGGCGTCCTCCGGGTTCGGGTACGGGCTGGAACGGGCAAAGTCGATCGCCTCGTCGACCTGGAGCTGCATGTCCTTGCGGATCTTCTCCTGTTCGGCGGGGCTCAGCAGTCCCTCCTCAGCCAGCCGGCGTCCGAAGCTCTCGACGGCGTCCCTTTCGGCCATGGCCGTCTTGAACTCGTCGCTCCGATACGCGTCGGCGTCGCCTTCGAAGTGACCCCACAACCGATCGGTCTTGACCTCGATGAGGCTCGGGCCATCTCCGGCCCGGCCCCGGGCAATTGCCTCTGCCGCCACCTCGTAAACGGCCACCGGGTCGTTCTCCGAGACCAGCACCCCTGGCATCCCGTAGGCGGACGCCCGGTCGCTGTTGTCGGCCACCGCCGTTGAAGCGGTCTTGGGGACCGAGATGGCGTACGCGTTGTCCTCACAGATGAACACGACCGGTAGGTTCCACAGGGCCGCCAGGTTCAGCGACTCATGAAAGCCGCCCTGATTGGCAGCTCCCTCCCCGAAGAAGGAGAGGGCCACGTTGTCCTTGCCGAGCTTCTTGAACGCCAGGGCGGCACCAACGGCTACCGGCATACCCTCGGCGATGATGCCCGAGCAGCCGAAGTTGGGCTCCACCGAGAACAGGTGCATGTGCCCACCTTTACCCCGGCCCAAGCCGGTGTCCTTGCCGAAGATCTCCGCCGCCATCTGCTTGAGGTCCAAGCCCTGGGCGATGGCCACGTGGTGGGGCCGGTGGGTGGCCGTGATAGCGTCGCCGGGCCGCAGGTGGGGCATGACTCCCACCGCCACCGGTTCTTGGCCGGCGGCCAAGTGCATCTCACCCGGTACCGGTCCCGCAGCAATGTCGAACACCGGCTGCTTGCCCTCGAAGTAGATCTCCCGGAGCCGCTCCTCGAAGTAGCGGATCTTCACCATGGCCGAATACATGTCGACCAGATGCTCCTTGGGTATCTCCATCCATACCTCCCGTCGTCCGGGTGGTCCGCGGCGCGACGCGCCGGCCGCACGGAGGACCACCGCCGATACTCCGCCCCTTATGGGCTCTTTCCAGAACCTACTCCTCCACCAAGGGGCCTGCCGGGGTCGATTCGACGTGTTTTCGGCCGGGGCGGCCCCTTCCGCTCTCGAGGGCCCTGGGTACCGACAAGAGGAGTGGGCCGGGTCGTGCTTCCACGTGGGCGGGTGCGCGCACCAAGCGTCGCTCACCATCGAGAGCCACCACACGAGTGGCGGCATCGAGGTGGAGGCGGGTCCCTTCCGGGATGTCCCGGTAGTCGGCCACCGAGACGTCGGCGACCAGCCCTGGGCCGAGCAGGGCCCGCACCGTGGCACCTGGACCGAACCGGACGTAGCGGACGTGCCCGGCTCCCAGCGGGCCCAGCCCGGCGGCAATCGAAGCGACTCCCACTGCGGTGGGACGCACGTTGGCGATCACCGCCTCCACGAGATCGTTCGGCTCCCACAGGGCCCGAGCCCCCGTCCAGTGGGTGCGGACGCCCACCACATCCACGACGGCCGTGCTGACCGAGTCGGCGCCGGTATCGACGGCCAGGGTGGTGAGCCGTCTGTACGCGTCATCCGGAACGAGGCCGTTCGCTGCCAGGGCGACCGCCAGACCCACCGCCGTCGGCTCGTCGGCTATCGCCACCGCGTTGTTGGTGCCGGCCGCTACCGGCACGAGCCGAGCCTGCGGCCATCCCTCCACCGCGGAACGGATGGTGCCGTCGCCTCCGACGGTCACCACCGCGGTCGCGCCCGAGGCGGCCAGCTGCTCGGCCGCCCGTCTGGTGTCGCTTTCCTTGGCCTCCGCCTCGACGGCCAGGAACTCCACGGGCGGCGTCGTGTTCCGAGCCAGCCGCAGCGCCCGACGCACCAGGCCCGCGGCATCTGCCAGCGCCAGCACCCGAACCGGGGGCCCGGCGGTCATCCCGGCCAGCAATCGGGCGATGAGGTTGGCCTTCTCCTCGACGTCGACCACCCGGGCCAGGCCCACCAACCGCCGGATGTCCTTGGAGGCGACCGGGTTGGCGATGAGGCCGACCACCGGGCTATCCGTGCCGGCCATCGGATCAGGAGTGGGTGAAGCGGCCACGACACCCTCACCCTATTGCGACGAGAGTGCGGTCACGGGGCGACCCTCCCGGCGGAGGTGCCCCGGCGCGTTTCCTCCCCCGGAGGTGCCCCGAAGGGGCGGAGGGGGCGCGTTCTGCGACGCGGGAGCCTCCTACCGGCTTCGCCGGCCTCCCCGTTTCCTCGAGGGGGAGGTGCCCCGAAGGGGCGGAGGGGCGCGTGTGGCCGCGCGGAAGCCCCCTACCCCAGCCTTCGAGCCCCCCTCGCCTCGTCGCTACGCTCCTCGCCACTACCCCCAAGCCCCCCTACCCCAGGCCTCCCTTCGGTCGGCCTGCGGTACCTTCCCCCCAACGCTCACTTCGTTCGCTTGGGGGGACCGAGCTCGCTCCAATCGCTGGGATACCGGGCGCCCCAGTCATGAAGCCTGCCTATCGTTGGAGCAGCCAACTCCAACGAGGTACATCCCATGCTCCACGAAACCCGTATCGATCTTCCCGAGGAGGAGCGCAAGGCGCTCATCGACCTCCTCAACGCCCGCCTGGGCGACGCCCTCGACCTCTACACCCAGGCCAAGCAAGCCCACTGGAACGTCAAGGGGTCGGACTTCATCCAGCTCCATGAGCTCTTCGACGAGCTGGCGGGAGGAGTGCTCCCCTACGTCGACATGATTGCCGAGCGGGCCACCACCCTCGGCGGCACCGCCTACGGCACCGCCCGTATGGCAGCTTCAGCGTCGTCGTTGCAGGAGTACCCCGGCGACCTCCACGATGGGATGGGACACGTCAACGCCCTGGCGGACCGCTATGCAGACTTCGCCGCCAAGATACGGGCGGCAATCTCTACCGCCGAGGGACACGGCGACATGGATACCGCCGACCTGTTCACCGAGGTGTCCCGCACCATCGACAAGCACCTCTGGTTCCTCGAGGCGCACCTCCAGGGGTAGCGCCGAACCCACGCCACCACGCTCGTCGACATAACGCCGGGGGCCACTGCCGGCGCGCCCGACCCTCGGCGCCTATTCATCTCGCACAGCCCAGTCCGAGGGGCCCCGTTTCTCGCAGGGCCCCTCAGACCGACGAGCGCTTTCAGCTACTCGTTACTTCCCGAACCGCCCGACCACGGGCACGTTGATGTCGTTGTCGAACGGCACCGATCCGTGCGCGAAACCGGCCGTGTTCGAGTTGCGGAACAGCAACGTGCCGCCTCGCACCACGCCCACGGTGTCGGTCCCATTTCCATCCCAGTCCCCGGCCAGGAACGTGTCACCCGGATCTCCAAAGATGAAATCGAAGGTGGCCGGTCCCGAATCGAGACTGTTGCGGAAGTAGACCCGGCCGGTGGTGGCACGATGCAGGCCGACCGTGTCGACCCCGTCTCCATCGAAGTCGCCAACGAACGGGTCATCACCCGGGTTGCCGAACGTGAAGGAGAATTCCGCCGGACCGAGGCCACCGCCGTCGGTGCCGAGCTCGTTGACCACGAACACCTTGGACTCGGAAGGCCGGTACACCGACACCGTGTCACAGCCATCGCCGTCGAAATCGCCCGCCAGGGGGATGTCGTTGGGATTGCCGAAGAAGAAGTCGATGTCGGCGACCCCCGAGTCGTTGGAGTTCCGCAGGTAGACCCGGCCGTCCGACAAACGGAACAGACCGGGAGTATCCAACCCGTCACAGTCCCAGTCGCCGGCGAACGGGACGTCCCCCGGATCGCCGAAGAAGAAGGGATCGTTGCCGCCCAGGACCCACAACCCGCTGTTGGGATTCACCGACCCAGCCAGCTTGGAGGAGAGACGGATTCGGCCCTCGCCTCCCTCCGGGTAGTTGGTGGCGTTGATCGGAATCCCTGTAGCGAGGTAGTCCTGCACCGCTTGCTGGTAACTCAAACCCAGCACCGCGAAAGGAAGACCCCGGAAGGGATACTGATCGCCGCCCCTTGCCAGGAAGTCGATCGTGGCGATGGTGATCGGCCGAGCGGTGGCGGCCAGCGCCCCGTTCGACACGATCACCGTCCCGTCGTTGAGCTCTACGTACCGGATCCGGCTTCCGGCCGACGTCACCTTTCCGTCGTCATCGACGGACTGTGCCGGCCGCGACGGGTCGTACACCATCATGAACCCGGCGATCTGGGCGAACCGCCCGGTTCCCCCGGTGAGGCCGTCGACCCGCGACACCGCGTTCTCGAGAATCTCCTTGAACTGGGACGCAGGCACGTTGGACACCACCGAGACGAAGTTCGGGAACGGCACCATGTCGAACGTGTCCAGCACCGACAGGGGCCCAGCCGGGATGAGGGTGTTGTTGCGGATGCCACCCCCGTTCTGGAGGGCCACGTCGGGATACTTGGCACCGTACTTGGCGGCCAGATTCCGACCCGATCGCAGCAACGCGTCGGCGATGAGGTTGCCCTCATTGGTCTCCCGGAACCGCACCGAGTTGCGCCGCCCGTCGAGGGCGACGGTGCTCGTCGTGATAACGTCGGCGTCGAGGGCGGCCAAGCCGGCCTCGACGGGATCGATCACCGTCGTCTGGATGGTCGGATCCGGCGTCACCGCATCGGGAGCGACCCCCGAGACCCGAATCGGTCCACCAGTCGCCGTGTCTACGTTGCCCATGCCGTCGAAGGTCACGACGAGCTTGCCGAGGTACCGGTACTCGCCGCTGGTGGTGACGATCCGAACGTCCTTGCCGTCCTTGTCCTTGGCGACCACCGGATACTCCGGGTAGTCGGAATCGGGCTCGTCGCCCGGGATGAGGACGTCGCCTGCGTTGGCCAGCAGCTCGTCGCCTCCGCCGGCGATGATCACGTCCACACCAGTCAGCTCCTTGGCCAGCGCGATCTCGTTGTCGATGTCCTGGAGGTGGCTGGTCAGGATGATGATTTCGACGCCAGCCGCGTCAAGTTTGTCGACCTCCGTTTGCACGACCGTTGCCACGTCGGCATCGACCTTGACTCCGCGCGGGCTCGAGATCGAGGCCAGGTTCGGCGTGTTGACGCCGATGACGCCGATTGTCTCGCTGCCTGCCGTGAGCGTCGTGCTGGGAACGATCACCCCGGAGTCCACCAATGCCTTCAGCTCGGGTTCGGCGCTGAAGTCCAAATTGGCCCCCAGGTAGGGAGGCGGCACCGTGAAGCCTCCGATGAAGTCGGCCAGCACGTCCGGACCGAAGTCGAAGTCGTGATTGCCGAAGTTGACGGCGTCGTACCCGATGGCCTCCGACACGATCGTGTCGTAGAAGGGGATCCCCTTGTCCAGCGAAAGGCTGAACTCGGGCCCGGCTAGGAAATTATCGCCGGAGGACAAGGTCACCGGGTTGGTCGCCATCGCCTGCTGTTGCTTCACCAGGGCTACGAAGCGAGCCGCCCCGCCGTAGTCCTCCAGTCCGGACCC
>CAYFYE010000018.1:3030-29960 GCA_964347285.1 uncultured Acidimicrobiia bacterium | reverse complement strand
TAGCCCTGGTGGTGCAGATCCTCGCCGACCGGAGCGAGCTCGACGTGGGCGCGCCGGTAGCCGCCTACTGGCCGGAGTTCGCCGACGCCGGCAAAGAATCGATCACGGTGCAGCAGGTGCTCACCCACACCTCGGGGGTGATCACCTTCCCGTCCTACAACGACGTGCTGAACCTCGAGGACCATTGGGCCGCCCCCGAGGCCATCCGGGCCGGCCTGGCCGTGGCCGCCCCGCTCTGGGAGCCCGGAACCCAGCACGGCTATCACGCGCTGACCTTCGGCTGGATCCTTGGGGAGGTCGTGCGTCGCATCACCGGTGCCGACCTGGGGAAGGTGTTCCGCCACGAGGTGGCCGAGCCGCTCGGTCTCGACTTCTGGATCGGTACCCCTGAGGCCTTTCACTCCCGGGTGGCCGACCTGCGCGACGCCCCGGACCCGATCGATCCCGCCGTGGCCGCCTACCTGTCCCTGTTCACACCCGACACGTGGACCGGACGGGCCCACTTCGTGGGAGAGCACGGCATTGGGCGGGTCGCCGAGTTCTTCAACAGCGCGGTCGTCCGGTCGGCGGAGATCCCGGCCGCCGGAGGCATCGGCACCGCCCGCAGCCTGGCCCGGATGTACGGCTGCCTGGCCGTGGGCGGCACGCTCGACGGAGTCCGAATCGCCTCCGAGCGATCGATCACCGCCCACAGTGTCGAGCAGGTGCGGGGCTTCGACACGGTCCTTTTGTTCGAAACGGCGTACGCGCTCGGCTTCGCCAAGTCGACCGCCGACTTCCCGCTCGGGCCCAACCCGGAGGCGTTCGGGCACGGCGGTCTGGGTGGATCGCTGGCCTTCGGCGACCCGGTGGACGGGATCGGGTTCGCCTACACCCCCAATCAGCTGCTCTTTGCGGCCCCCGGTTCGACCACCAGATCTCGAGCGCTCGTCGACGCGCTCTACCGGTCGCTGTAGCTCGCCGACGCTCGGGGCGGGAACGCGTGCCGTCGCTCGGTACGATCAGCACCGCCGTCGGGGAGGAGCCCTGAACGTCTCCGTCATCACCACGGTCTTCAACGAGCGTTCATCCATAGACGCCCTGGTGAGTTCCCTGCTCGGACAGTCGCGGCCTGCCGACGAGATCGTCGTCGCCGACGCCGGCTCGACCGATGGGACGCGCCGGCTCCTCGACGAGCTGGCGACTCGCCATTCGTCGCTGCGCGTCATCGACCACCCCGGTGACCGCTCGGCGGGCCGCAACGCCGCCATCAGGGCGGCCGTCCACGATCGGATCGCCTGCATCGATGGAGGATGCGTCGCCGAACCCGACTGGCTGGAGAATCTGACCGAACCCTTCGATCGGGACGCCACCTGGGTGGCCGGGTTCTACCGTCCGGCCGGTCCCTCCCTTCGCTCCACGTGCATGGGCCTCGTCATGGTGTACGTGCTCGAGGAGGTCCGCCCCGGCCAATTCCTCCCCTCGGCCCGCTCCATGGCGTTCACCAGGGCGGCATGGCAGGGAGTGGGCGGATTCCCCGAGGGCGTGGAATTTGCCGAGGACTCACTCTTCGACGAGCGACTGCTGGCCGCCGGGCATGTGCCGACCTTCGCTGGAGATGCCGTGGTGCGCTGGACCCCACCGGAGCGATTCATCGACCTGGCCCGGACCGGCTTCCGCTGGGGCCGCTGGGACGGCATCACCGGCCTCAGTCGCTTCTACCTCAAGCGCCGCTTCCTCCTGTATTTCGGAACCTCGCTCGCCGTGGCCGGCGCCCTGCTCGTCTGGTCCTGGGCCGTCCCCCTGGTTGTGCTCCCCCTGGCCGCCGCCACCGCCCGGGGGACCAGGTACAAGTACCGGTGGGCCACGGGGCCGGGCAAGTACCTCTTCATCCCGTGGGCCCACCTCGTATTCGGCTACGCCCAGCTAACGGGATATGTCGCCGGACGGTTGCGCCGGGGACGGAAGCCACCGACCCATCCCGGCTCGGCCTGACGGCGAGACAGGAATGGACTCGCCCTAGCCTGACCCTGCAATGGGCGAGCCGATGATCCGTCTCGACGGGGTGACCAAGGTCTTCGCGGACGCGACCGCCCCTGCGGTGGCCGATCTGAGCCTGGAGGTGCCCGAGGGCGAGATCGCCGTCCTCGTCGGTCCTTCCGGATGCGGGAAGACCACGACGCTGAAGATGATCAATCGCCTCATCGAACCGACCTCCGGATCCATCCGGGTGGCGGGGCGCGATGTCACCGAGATGGAGGCCCACGAGCTGCGCCGGCGTATCGGCTACGTGATCCAGCAGGTGGGGCTGTTCCCCCACAAGACGATTGCCGACAACATCGCCACCGTCCCCAAGTTGCTCGGTTGGGCCAAGCAGCGCATTTCGACCCGGATCGCCGAGTTGGTGAAGCTCGTCGATCTGGACCCCGAGATGCAGCACCGCTACCCCGCCGAGCTGTCCGGAGGCCAGCGCCAGCGCGTTGGGGTAGCCCGGGCGCTGGCCGCCGACCCTCCGGTGTTGCTCATGGACGAACCATTCGGCGCCGTCGACCCAATCGTCCGGGCCCGATTGCAGGACGAGCTGCTCGAACTCCAGGCCCGCGTGCACAAGACCATCGTCTTCGTGACCCACGACATCGACGAAGCGATCAAGCTCGGTGATCGGGTGGCGATCCTCGCCACCGGCGGTCGCCTGGAGCAATACGACGAGCCGGCGGCGGTATTGCGATCGCCGGCCAACGAGTTCGTCGCCGGCTTCTTGGGCACCGATCGCGGCATCAAGCGGTTGTCGCTCATCAAGATTCGCGACGTCGAGCTTGATCCGGGCCCGGTCGTGCCGCCCTCGGCCGGGGCCGATGAGGCCACCATCGTGATGGGCCGCCATGGGATCGACTGGGTCATCGTCGGCGAGGGCGACGAGGTCGTGGGGTGGATCCCCGGCGACAAGCTGGACTCCCACTCGCCCGTATCCGAGCTGTCGCCGCGCCCCTTCCGCACCTCGCTCAGCCCCGACAACACCCTGCGTGAGGCGCTCGACGCGGTGGTCAGCTCCCACACCCGGGCGGCGGCGGTGTTCGAGGCGGGCCGCTACCTGGGCATCCTCACGCTCAACCACATCAGCGAGGAGGTCCTGCAGTGATCTCCGGCCAGATTGCCGACGAGCCGTTCGTCGTTTGGAGTTGGGTATGGGATCACCTCGACGACATCTGGGCCAACACGTGGGAGCATCTGCAGCTCACCCTCGTGGCGGTGACGATCGGATTCGTGCTCTCGATGGCGCTGGCCATCTTGGGCCTTCGCTTTCCGAAGTCGTATCCCCCGATCACGTGGACGGCCGGGATCCTCTACACCATTCCCAGCCTCGCCCTGTTCGCCCTCCTGGTCCCGTATACCGGCCTGACCTTCCTCACGGCCGAGATCGGGCTGGTGAGCTACACCCTCCTGATCATCATCCGCAACATCACCGCCGGCATCAGATCGGTTCCGCCGGAAGTGAGGGAGGCGGCGCTCGGCATGGGCTATACGCCTCGTCGGCTGTTCTGGGAGATCGAAGTTCCTCTGGCGCTTCCGGCGATCATGGCCGGACTTCGCATCGCGGCGGTGACGACGGTCGGGCTGGTGACGGTGACGTCGCTGATCACCTTTGGCGGGCTCGGCAAGTTCATCCTGCGGGGGTTGCAGCGTTTCTTCACCACCGAGATCGTGGTGGGGGTGGTGCTTTCGGTGGCTCTGGCAGTGGCAATCGACGTGACCCTGGCACTCGTCGAGAGGGCGCTCACGCCCTGGGCTCGGCGGCGGGCGACCGAGTGATGGAGGCGCGGCAATGGAATTCCTGAGCGAAGTCTTCGAGTGGTTCACCACCGCCTCCAACTGGACGGGGGAACAGGGAGTGCTCAACCGGACTTGGGAGCACATCCAGCTCTCGGCCGTTGCCGTCGCGGTTGCCGGCGCCATCGCCCTTCCCATCGGCGTTGCCCTCGGGCACCTCCACAAGGGCGGTATGGCTGCGGTGGCGGTCGTCAACATCGGCCGGGCGGTGCCGTCGTTCGGGATCGTGGCGCTGGCGCTGCCGATCTCGATCAAGCTGGGATTGGGCCTGGGCTTCTGGCCGACCCTGCTCGCGCTCGTGGCCCTGGCCGTGCCACCAATGTTCACCAACAGCTACACGGGAGTGAACGAAGCCGATCCGGCCACCGTGGAGGCGGCCCGCGGTATGGGGATGCGGGGGCGACAGGTGCTGTGGAATATCGAGCTTCCCGAAGCCTCGCCGCTCATCCTGGCGGCCGTCCGCATCTCGTCGGTGCAGGTGGTAGCCACCGCCACGTTGGGCGCTCTGGTCGCCTGGGGAGGACTGGGCCGATTCATCATCGACGGGTTCGCCCAGGGCGATCGCGTCCAGGTGTTCGCCGGCGGGCTCCTCGTGGCCCTCCTCGCAGTGTTCACCGAGCTGTTCTTCTCCGTGCTGGAACGGCGCCTGGTGCCCAAGGGGCTTCGTCTGCAGGGACGCCGCCGACGGAGGCTGGTCCGGGCGGCCGTTTGAGCTCTGTTGGGATTGGCAAGCCGCGCAGCTAGCTTATTCCCGCGGCCCGTCGGGGCCGTCACAACGTCGAAAAGAAGGAGAGACCCATGCGGACCGGCTTCCGCAAGGCCGTCGTTGGGGCGATCCTCGGGACCGTCGCGCTAGTCGCGGCGGCCTGCGGATCGGGTGATGACGCCGCAGGGCCCAAAGAAGGGCCGCCCATCGTTGTTGGATCGTTCGACTTCGGAGAGAGTGAGATCCTCGCCGAGGTGTACGCCCAGGCCCTCGAGGCCGAGGGCTATGCCGTGGAACGCAAGCTCCGGGCCGGTACTCGGGAGATCATCAAGCCGGCCCTGGAGAACGGTGAAATCGACTTCGTGCCCGAGTACGTCGGCAGCGCCTTGGAAGTGGGCTTCGGGGGGGAGCCGTCTTCCGATACCGAAGAGACCGCCGAAGCCCTCGCCTCGGCTTTCGAGGAGAGCGGGGTGACGGTCCTCGAACCGGCCCCGGCTCAGGACAAGAACGGCATCGTGGTCACTGCGGCCACCGCCGAGGAGTTCGGCCTCGAAGAGGTCAGCGATCTGGAGGGCATCGCCTCTGCGCTCACCTTTGGGGGCCCACCCGAGTGCCCCAACCGTCCTCGGTGCCTCATCGGATTGCGCGACGTCTATGGACTCGAGTTCGCCGCCTTCCAGGCCCTCGACGTCGGCGGGCCTCTGACGGTGGAAGCACTCGACGGCGGCGCCATCGACGTCGCCTTGCTGTTCACCAGCGACGGGGTGATCAGCGCTCGGAACTTCGTGCTCCTGGAGGACGACAAGGGCCTGCAGCCCGCCGAGAACGTGATCCCGGTGATCCGCCAGGAAATCCTCGACGCCTACGGATCGGATCTCGAGGACCTGGTCAACCGGGTCAGCGCCGAGATCACCACCGAGGAGCTGACCGAGATGAACCGTCGGGCCGGGTTCGACCGTATCGATCCCGACCAGGTAGCGGCCGACTGGCTCACCGACAACGAATTCATTTCGTGAGAGGGCCCCGATATCTGTCGGCGGTGATGCCGGACCGGTGACGGCTGCGGCGACCCCGGCGCGCCGCCGTGAGACCGTTACCGACGGGAGTGCACCACGTCCGGGCCGTAGCATGCATTCGATGGTGGGCGACACCGAAGCGCTGTTCGTGACCGACGGAATCACCCTGGTGCCCACCCCCCTCACTCAGGGACCCTGGATCGAAGGGGCCCAACACGGCGGGCCCCCGGCCGCCCTCCTGGCTCGTGCCATCGAGGGCGTCCCCACCGAGAGCCCGATGGAGGTGGTGCGACTCACGGTAGAGCTGGAGCGCCCGGTGCCCCTGGAGCCGCTCTCCACGTCGGCCCGGGTGGTCCGGCAGGGGCGACGGGTCCAGCTGGTCGCTACCGCGCTGCGTACCGAGGAGACGACGGTGGCCCGGGCGTCCGGTCTGCGACTTCGCCTGGGCGCCGAGACCCCTGTCTCCCGGGTCCCCAAGCCGGCCCCGCCGGGCCCAGAAGAGGGGAGCCCGGTGGAGTGGTCTCGCTTTGCCGTCTCGGGCTACCACGATCGTGGAGTGGACATGCGGTCGGTCGCCGGCGATGTCGACGGGCACGGTCCCGCCACGATGTGGATCCGGCTCAGGGTACCCATCGTTGCGGGTGAGGAGGCCACACCACTGCAGCGGGCCGCCGCCGTCGCCGACTTCGGCAACGGCCTCTCCGCCGTACTCGATCCGGCCGAGTTCACCTTCATCAACCCCGACCTGACCGTGTACGTGTATCGCCGGCCGGTCGGCGAGTGGATCTGCCTCCAAGCGGACACCGATGTCGGTGACCCGGGAATCGGACTGGCCTCGAGCACCCTCTACGACCGGGCCGGCCCTTTTGGGCTTGGACTGCAGAGCCTGTTGCTGAGCCGGCGATGAAGACCGTTCGCATCGACCGGGTCGAGCTCTACGACGTAGCCGTGCCGATGCTCACTCCCTTCGTGACTGCCAGTGGAACCGTCGAGCATCGGCGAATCGGGCTCGTCCACCTTCTCGGCGAGGGCATCGACGGTTGGGGCGAGTGCTCGCCGATCCCCGGCTACTCGAAGGAGTCCCTCGAGGCGGCATGGAAGGACCTCTCGGTCGCCGGCCCGCTTCTCGTCGGTCGCCGGGTCGACCCCCACTCCCCGCTCGAGGCTGCTACCCCGTCGGGGCGGGCGGCACTCGAAGGAGCCCTGTGGGACCTGTCGGCCCGGGCCGCCGGACAGCCACTGTGGCGTCTGCTGGGGGGCGGTCGAGAACGGATAACAGCCGGAGCGGTGCTCGGACTCCACTCATCGACATCCGCCCTGTTGGAGGAGGTGGCCGGGTGTGTAGCGGCCGGCTACCAGCATGTGAAGGTCAAGATCGCTCCGGGCCACGACTGGGACGAGCTGTCGGCATTGCGGACCGCCCAGCCCGATCTGTCGCTGGGGGCCGACGGCAACGGGTCCTACGGAGCCGACGACCTCCCTGCACTCCGGGCCCTGGATGATCTCGGCCTGGCGTACGTCGAGCAGCCGTTCCCCGCCGAAGACGTCGACACCCACGCCCGCCTGGCCGTGGAGGCGGTCACCCCGGTGTGCCTCGACGAGGGCGTGGCCGACCTGGCCGACGCCCATCGAGCCATCGACACCGGTGCGGCCGATCTGATCTCGGTCAAGCACGCCAGGCTGGGCGGCATCAACGAGGCCCTGTCCCTGCACGCTGTTGCCGTCGCCGCCGGCATCCCGCTCCGCATCGGGGGGATGCTGGAGACCGGGGTAGGCCGGGCCCACGCCATCGCTCTGGCGACTCTGGACGGCTTCACAGTGCCCGGAGACCTTGGAGCGTCGGACCGCCTCTTCGACCCCGACCTCGTGGACCCGCCGTGGCAGTTGGCGGAGGGCCAGCTGGAAGCCCCCGAGGGGCCCGGCATCGGCGTCTCGGTCGACGTCGAGCTCGTGGAGCATCGCTCGGTCCGCCGTCTCTCCTTTTGAGATCGGCCGACGAGCATCCCCGCACTACTCAGCCGGCGGCCGGCCGAGAGGGGTGCGTGGCCCGCTAGCGTTCGCCACGATGAGACTGGGCCGCACGACTGCGCTGGCAGCGGGCCTGGCGTTGGGCCTGACCATCTCCCTTCCGGCCCGGGCTCAGGACCCGGCCGAGTGCCCGCCCTTCGAGGGTTACACCTGCGACGGTTGGGTCACCGACGCGGCCGGCGTACTCGAGGACGAGCCCCGCCTCGAAGAGGCAGTCGATCGGCTGGTGGGTGCCTACGGCCATCAGATTGCCGTCGTCACCGTGCCCGACACCGGGTCCCGCGATCCGCGCCGGTTCGCCGAGGACTTGGGTAATGCCTGGGGCGTGGGCGCCGTCGAGCTCGACGATGGCATCGTGGTGCTAGTGGCGCTGGCGGAGCGCCGGATCGAAATCGTCACCGGAACGGGACTCGTCCTCGATGGCCTCGACCGGATCGCCGGCTCGGCCACCAGCTTCTTTGGTGCCGGCGACTTCGATGGAGGGCTCTCGGCGGTGCTGGGTGGTCTGCAGCAGGCAATTCTCGAAGCCGAAGGCGGCCCCACGACCGCTGATACCGTCCCGGTGACCGTCCCCCGCCCACCGGACACAGAGCAAGAAGAGGGTCCGTCGGCTATCGGAGTGATATCCGTTCTGGCAATCGTGGCCGTGGTCGGAGCCGGAATCGGCACCGGCGCAGCTCGCAGCCAGCGGGCGGGGCGGGTACGCAAGCGGCGATCCCGGCTGATCGACGACGAGTTGGACCGGCTCGAGCCGGCCGGCCACGAGCTTCCCCGACTCGATGAGTTCACGGTCGGGCCCCCACCGCTCGATGGCACGCCGCCCTCCACCGTCGTCGCGCTTCGGCTGTTGCGCCCCCTCCAAGACGGCCGAGCGGCGGGTACCGAATCCGAGCTCGGATCCCTGTGGAGCCTGGGAATGCTCGAGGTGGTCGAACCCGAGCGCCTGGTCGCAGAGACCGAGATGCCTCTCGAGCTGCGGGTGAGTGGCGAGCGACCGATACTCGAGGAATCGGTCCAGGCTACGGCCGGCAATGCACTCGAAGTACCGGTGGGCCGGCGCGAGCAATTCGACGTACAGCTCAAAGAACTGCGGCGACTGGTGGACGCCCTCCGCCCCTACCGGGTGGCCGCCGCCCGTCGCCGGGCCGGGCAGGCAATCGCCGATCTCCTGGTGGAGACCCCGATCGGTCACGTCACGTTGTCCGACCTCGGAGAGCGGCTGCTCCGGGCCGGTCCCGCTCTCGATCCCGAGCTGTCGGTGACGGAATCGGTCGAGGAGCTCGAATCGGTATACGCGGTGGCCCGGGGCAAGACCGAGGCCCTGGAGAAGCTGTACGACCAGCTTCCGGCGTCGACCACCCGCCCGGCCGTAGCGGCTGCCCTGGCCGACCTCGACGAGGACCCGGGGGCCGCCCTGGAACGGTACGAGAAAGTCCGCCGACGCCTGGAGGAAGAGGGCGCGGTCCTGGAGCGGGACGGTCTGGCTATTCCGGCAGTAGCGGCCCTCCTGCTGTTGAACCGCGACGAGGATGCGGTGGACGAGTTCCTGCTCGCCTACCGCTCCAATCGCAGCTCCGGATTCGAGCCCGACGCCGCCGTGGAGTACGCCCTGGCCGGACTCCAAGATCGGGCAGTGATTTCGGCGATCCGCGAGCAGGCCCGCAAACTGGGGATACCGGTTTCGATAGCGGCCGCCCTCCTGCGCCGCCGCGACGACGGCCCCGAAGTGTATGGCCGTCTCGTCGAGGAACTCGCCGCCCATGAGGTGAGCGGAGAGACCCGTCGCACCGTGGCCGGCATCCTGGCGATCTCTCTGGAGCCGGCCCAGGCTCTGCGCCGCTGGCTCGAGGCGCGCCGCGCCCTCGCCGGACTCGGACTCGAAGGAGCCTACGCCGATGTTGCCGCCGCTTTCGGGGCATCCGACCCGCGCGGGCCTCGACAGTTTGCCCTCGCCTATGCGGCCACCCGCCAGGCGCTGGCCCGCTCCAAGATCGACGACGCCGACCGCTTCGCCCCCGAGCTGGCCCACGAAGGGACCAAGCGACAGACCGATACCTGGACGGGCCGGCCCCTGCCTCCCGATCTGGGCAGTTTCGATCCGTTCACCCTGCTCTTCTACCACTGGGTCATTACCCGCGGCCATAGCGGCTCCTACGGCTGGGAACCGGTGTACCGAGACCGCTCCTGGTCGGGCGACCGGCGTTCGTGGTGGGGCGGCTTTGGCGGCGGCGGCGGCTTCGGCGGCGGCTCGAGTGGCGGAGCATCCTGGGGGGGCTTCAACTGGGGCGGCGGCGGATTCGGGGGGTTCGGCGGCGGTGGGGGGTTCGGCGGCGGTGGTGGAGGCGGAGCCGGCTGGTAGTCGGGGCGGAGCCCCGATGCCGGACCGCCGGGCCGAGCCCGCGGCCCAACCTGCACGTGGAGGAGCATGAACCGTCATGGCTGACGGACCTATTACCAGTCCCACCAATACGCGGGTGAAGCGTCTCGTCAGGCTGCGCCGGCGCCGGGCCCGCGACGAAGCCGGCCTGTTCATCATCGAGGGCGAGCGCGAGATCGAGCGGGCCCTGGCCGGAGGGGTACAGATCACCGAGCTGTACGTGTGCGAGGACTTACGCGGCGGCCTGGGGCCCGATCTGGCCCGGCGGGCAAAGGCGGCCGGGGCCCAGAGAGTCGACCTCGGCGGCCGGGCTTTTGCCAAGGCCTCGTACCGGGACCACCCCGATGGTCTGCTGGCGGTGGCCTGCCAGTTCTCCACCGGCCTCGACCGCCTCCAGATCGGCGACAATCCCCTGCTCTTGGTCGTGGAGGCCATCGAGAAACCGGGCAACCTGGGGACGATGCTGCGGACGGCCGATGCCGCCGGTGCCGACGGAGTGGTCGTGTGCGACCCGGTCACCGACCCGTTCAACCCCAACGTCGTGCGAGCTTCGATGGGAGCCCTGTTCACGGTGCCGCTGGCGGTCACCACTTCGGATGCCTGCCTCCGGTGGCTCGCCGAGGGCGACATCGCCGCGTTCGCGACGACCCCGGCCGGCGAGCTCCCGTACGCCGAAGCGGACCTGCGGGGGCCGGCCGCCATCGTGATCGGGAGCGAGGCCGAGGGCCTGTCACCCCGGTGGCTGGAGTCGTCGATGGCGATTCGCCTCCCTATGGCAGGAGCCGTCGACAGCCTGAACGCGGCTGCGGTGGCCGCCATCGTCCTCTACGAAGCAGTCCGTCAAAGAGCGTCACCCCCACTCCAACGGCCGGTTCCTTGACATCGAACATATGTTCGATGTAGCGTCTCCTCCTCGGGCCGGGAGGACGAGGGCGTGGCGATCCCGCTCCAGCGCAGCTTCGACGACCTCGGGGCGCCCCTGTCGGAAGTGCCGTTCTGTGTGGTCGATCTCGAGACGACCGGAGGCTCTCCCGCCGATTGTGCGATCACCGAGATCGGCGCCGTGAAGTTCATCGGGGGCGAACCGGCCGGCACCTTCCAGACGCTGGTCGATCCGGAGACCGCCATCCCCCCGTTCATCACCGTGCTCACCGGGATCACTCACGCCATGGTCGTCGAGGCCCCCAAGATCGAGGAAGCCCTGCCCAGTTTCCTCGAGTTCCTGGGCGACGCGGTGATCGTCGGCCACAACGTCCGCTTCGACTTGTCGTTCCTCAATGCCGCCGCCGAGCGGCTCGGGTATGGGCGCCTGCCCAACCGGTCGGCCGACACCGCCGCCCTGGCCCGGCGCCTGATACGCACCGAGGTGCGCAACCTCAAGCTGGCCACCCTGGCCGCCTACTTCCGCTCGCCGGTGGCCCCGACTCACCGGGCCCTCGACGACGCCACCGCCACGGCCCACGTGTTCTGGGGCTTGCTGGAACGAGCCGGGACCATCGGTGCCACCCACCTCGACGACCTGCTGGCTCTCCCCTCCGCCCGCGGGACTCCCCACTACCACAAGCTCCGGCTCGCCGACGGGCTGCCCCGACGTTCCGGCGTCTACCTGTTCCGGGACCGGAGCGGGACGGTCTTCTACGTGGGCAAGGCCAAGGACCTCCGGTCCCGGGTCCGGGCCTATTTCTACGGCGACCGGAGGCGCACCGTGGCGAACATGCTCCGGGAGTTGGCCGACATCGACTACCGGCTCTGTGAAACCGAGCTGGAAGCATCGATCACCGAGGTTCGGCTCATCAACGCCCATTCCCCCCGCTACAACCGCCGCTCTCGGCCCCGAGGCACCGACCACTGGGTCAAGCTCACCAGAGAACGATTCCCTCGATTGTCGATGGTGAGGACCCTGCGTGAAGACGCCCTTCTCTACCTGGGGCCGTTTCGCACCAGGAAGTCGGCCCAGCTGATCGTCACCGCGCTGTGGGACGCCCTTCCGCTGAGGCGCTGCACCGGGTCGCCGGGGACTCGGCAGGCGCCGTGCGCGTTCGCCCAGCTCGGCCTGGCCACCTGCCCCTGCTCGGGGGATGCCGACGAAGGAACCTACGGCGAGGTGATCGAACGACTGCTGGAGGGAGTCGAGCGCGATCATCGTGTGCTCCTGGATCCTCTCGCCGAGATGGTGGCGGCTCACGCCCGCCGTAGTCGGTTCGAGGAGGCGGCTTGGCTGCGGGACCGTTATCGAGCTCTCGCCCGGGCGCTGGAGCGCCGCCGGGCGTGGTGCGCCCTCCAGGAGGCCGGTTTGGTGCGTGCGGTCGACGGCGCCGGCAACGGCGCCTTGCTGGAGCGCGGCCGCCTGGTGGCCGCCTGGCGGGGCGCGGCCCCGCCGCTCCTCACCACTCTCGCCCCGCCCCAGGGCGAGTGGACGCCGGTACCCCGATCCAGTGCCGACGCCGAGGAGGCCCACCTCATCTGGAAGTGGCTCTCGAACGGCGACGTGGTGCTCGAGGGTGTGAGCGGGGTCTTTGCCTCATCGGTCCGGCCGGTTCCGGCCCTGGAGCGCATCGAGTTGTGAGCAGCCGGCAACCGGCAACTGATAACTTCCCCCCATGCGCTTTGTCGTCCGACCGGGATCCGATCCATTCGCCCAGGCCGACTCCACCCTCCTGGCGGCCATGGGCCTCCCCGGCGGCGGCGTCGTCAAGGTGGGCAAGACCCACGTGGTGGTCCGTCCCGGCCAGCCTCCCCAGCCCACCGCCCTCACCCTCGGGCCCCGGACCATGGCCAACGCCGGATGCTCCGACGGCGATACCGTCGACGCCGTCCGGGCCTTGCTGCCGCCGGCGGGCCGGGTCGTCCTCGAGGGCGACACTCTTCCCCTGGACGCACAGGCCATTGCGCACGCCCTCCAGGGGATGCCGGTCACACCGGGCGACACCGTGGCGGTGGACTCCGCCTACGCTGCCGGGGGCCCCGATGAGGTGATCGAGCTCCGGATAGCCGCCGTCGACCCGACCGGACCAGCGCTGGTGGGCGGCGCCACCGTGGTGGTGGCCGCCGGGGAGGCGGCCACGGCGGTCTCGAAGGAACCGAGGGCGGCGCCCACGACGATCCCTACAACCTCGGAGGCATTGCTCGCCGGCCTCGACGCCGAGCTCGAGGCGCTGGCCGGATGGCTGGCCCTGCTCACCTCGCCGGCCGACCTCCCGGCGGCGTGGGGGCTGCCGCGGGTCGCCGGCGTGCTCCTCGAAGGCCCGGCCGGCGTCGGCAAGTCCGAACTCGTGAGCGCCGCCGCCGAGCAAGCCGGGGCGACCGTGACCGAGCTATCGCTCGAGCTGGTCTTCAAGCCGGAGCGGCTCCTCGATTCGCTGGAAAAGGCGGCCAAGGGATCTCCGACGCCGGGGGTGGTGTTCCTCGACCGGCTGGAGTCGGTCGCCGGTGAGGAAGGCATGTTCCGCACCCAGACCGCCGCCATCCTGCGCTGGTTCCTCGACGCCGTGGCCGAGCGGCCCCGTCTGGCCTGCGTGCTGGGTGTCTCGTCGGCCGCCCGCCTCGATGCCAGCATCACCCGGTCGCCGCTGCTCCCCCGGAGCCTGTCGATTCCTCCTCCCGACGTCGACCGTCGCCGGATGTTGTTCGAAGCCGGCCTGGCCCGGGTGCCCCACGCGGAAATCGACTACGACCAGCTGGCCGCCCGGACCGCCGGGTTCTCGGGAGTCGACATCCTGGCCGCCGTCGTGCATGCCTCGGCCAAGGTGGCTCGCAGCGGAGCCCGGGTGAGCCAGGAGACCATGGTGGAGGCCGTCGAAGAGACCATCCCGTCCCTGGGCACCGTCCAGCTCGGTGAAGTACCAACCTACGGATTCGAACGGGTGGCCGATCTCGCCGAGGTCAAGCAGCGCCTCACCGAAGCGGTCATCTGGCCGATGACCGATCCGGCTCGTTTCGAACGAATGAACATCGAGCCACCGCGGGGGATTCTCTTGCATGGTCCACCGGGCACCGGCAAGACCTTCGTGGTCCGGGCCCTGGCCCACGAGTCCGGTGCCGCCTTCTTCGCCGTCAAGGGGGCGGAACTGCTCGACAAGTTCGTCGGCGAGTCGGAACGAGGGGTGCGGGAGGTGTTTGCCCGGGCCCGGGCGGTGGCCCCGGCCATCCTGTTCTTCGACGAAGTCGACGCGCTGGCCCCGGTCCGGGGGCGGAGCACGACGACCGTGAGCGATTCGGTAGTGGCCGCCCTGCTCACCGAGCTGGACGGGGTCTCCGGCCGAGGCGACATCGTGGTGATCGGGGCCACGAACCGCAAGGATCTCATCGACCCTGCCCTGCTGCGGGGCGGCCGGTTCGAAGTGCACATCGAACTCGGTCTCCCCGGCCCCGAAGGGAGGCGGGCGCTGCTCGACATCACCGACGTGCCGTTCGACCCCGGCGTCGACCTGGATGCGGTGGTCGAAGCCACCGAGGGGTTCTCGTTCGCCGATCTGGCCGGGGCGCTGCGGGAAGCGGCCTTGAACGCCCTGCGCCGCGACGCCTCGGCCTTGGCGGTGAACGCCGCGGACATGGCGGCGGCGATCCGCCGGTACCGGGGCTGATGCTCAGGCGGCCGAGGCAGACCGTTTCCAGGAATCGAAGGGCCGGGCGTAGACCACCACGTTCTCGGTGTAGCTCCGCGTAGCCCGGTCAAACGAGCCACCACAGGTGATCAGCGCCAGCACCGGCTCTCCATCCCGCCTGAACAGATCGTCGATGGGAAGCCGCTCCTTCCGGTATTGGCGGCTGGCCACCACCTCGAAGCGGCGCTTGGATCCGTCGTCGTAGTCCACGGTCATAACCGTGCCGACCTCGAGGAGATACAGGTCGAAGAACACTCCCCGTCCGTTCCAGTCGACGTGGCCGGCCAGGACCGAAGATCCCTGCTCCCCGGGCAAGGGCCCGAAACGATACCAACCCACGACGTCGGCCGAGCGGGGCACTTCCATTGCTTCGGCTTCGGCGTCGTAGCCGACCGGCTCAATTGGGGCATCGATGGAGAGGGTGCCCACGTGGAGGCGGACCGGCGCGGGGCCCCGGTCGGGCTCCAGCTCTCCGATGAATCCGTTGCGCACGGGGACCTCGGGACGCCGTGCCGGCCCTTCCGGCCACTCCGCCGGCCGGGCTGTCTCTCCCGGATCCCGGGCCTCTGCTCCGACGCGGTTGACATCCACGGTCGGACCGGGCACCACGCCCGAGGGCTCGACGACGTGGGCCGATACACCATCGAGGTCGGCCGACAAACCGGCCAGCGCCCCGGCAAGCACGAAAGCGCACCCGGCGGCGACCACGAGTGCTAATCGACCAGACATCTGCATGACCACTCTACGCTTTCGAGACCGGTACCCAGAACAGCCGAGCGCCGGAGAGACCGCCCGAGGCGGTCCCTCCGAGCGCATGCCGGGCTCCTACCGATTGCGGGCAAATGCGATGCGAGCGGAGACGGCCAGCCCGAGGGCCGCCAACACGCTCAGTGTCACCAGCCACGGATTCACGCCGGATCCGGCCAGGTCCCCGGAGCCGGCAGGAACGGCTTCGGGCGCCGCCGCCGCGGCCGCCTGGATGTCTTGAATCACCAGGTCGAAGGTGCCCGCCTCGAGATCGCCGGTCGCGTAGACGATCCGAACCGTGCCCTCCTCTACTGCGAGGTCGGCGGGCCCGAACACGCCGCCATCCACCCCCGCGCCGGCAGGTGCGATGACGACGGAGTAGGTGCCGGCGGCCAGATCGACCGCTCCCTCATTTGGGTTGGAGACCCCGGTGAACACCTCGGTCCCATCCTCCAGGAGGATGTCGACGGTGGGGGCGGCGGCCAGGTGACGGACCACGAGACGGCCTTCTCCTGCGTCGGTCTCCGATGTGTCGTTGACGAACGTTGCCACCGCCGGGTTGCCGTCGGCGTCGAGGTGGGCGACCACCGTGGCGTTGATGCCGCTGGGCAGTGATGCCGAACCCTCGAGTACCGCATTGTCGATGGGGTCGCCGGCCGCCGTGATGGCGAAGTCGTAGTTCCCGGCCGGGAGTTCCAGCGGCCCGGCGATGTCTCCCGGCGCAAATCCCTCGATGGTCAGCTCGCCGTTGACGTAGATGTCGACGGTGAGACCGGGGACGCCGTGGACGACGGTCACCAGGCTCGTGTTTTGGGCTACGGCCACGCCGCCGAGGGCGCCCAGCGCCGTCACGGTCAGCGCCACCAGTGCAATCCTGCGCATCTCTCTCCTCCTGCGCGCTCTACTGCCCCAATGTTCGGCGTCACGGCCGAATTGGATGATTTCGGAATCCTAGAGTTTCCGGCATGTCGAATCCCCCCCCGGCGCCGAATACCCCGGAGATGACCGAGCGAGAATTGCGCCGGGCGAGCGACGGTACGCTGGTGGTGGCGGTCGGCCGCTGGCACCCCGAGGCCCTGGCTGAGACGTACCGACGACACGGCGGAAGCGTGTATGCACTGGCCCAGCGGCTGCTGCGCAACCCCTCCCTGGCCGAAGAGGTCACCCAGGAGGTCTTCTTGCGCCTGTGGGACAGGCCGGAGCGGTTCGACGTGAACCGGGGCTCACTGCGCTCGTTCCTGCTGGCCGACACCCACGGCCGCAGCGTGGACCTCATTCGAGCCGAGGGCGCCCGGCGCGGCCGCGAAGAGCGCCAGGCGAAGCTGGCGCCGGAGGGGGGGCCAGGACGTCGAGGGAGAGGTGTGGTCGCGGGTTGCCTCGGCTCAGGTGCGAGAGGCGCTGGAGACCCTCAGCGACGGTGAGCGACACGCCATCGAGCTGGCCTACTTCGGGGGCCAGACCTACCAGCAGGTGGCCCGCTCCCTCGACCAGCCGGAAGGAACCGTGAAGAGTCGGATCAGGTCCGGGCTGCGCAAGCTGAGGACCGAGTTGGCCGAAGCCGGGATGGTGAGCACATGAGCAACCTCGGCGCGATCGACGACCTCCTCGCCCCATACGCCCTCGACGCCGTCGAAGATTGGGAGAGAACCAGGGTCGAAGCTCACCTTGCCGAAAATCTCGACCAGCAAGCCGAGGTCGACGACTATCGGGCGACCATGGCGACCATCGCCGCCGCCCTCTCGAACCGTGAAGAGGCCCCGGCCGCGATGTGGACGGCCATCGCCTCCCGACTGGAGGAGGTCCCGCCGCCACTCGAGCTCGCCCCCGGTGGCCAAGCTGGGAGGGCGGCGGCGTCTGCTCCAGGCAGTGACCGCATTCGCGGCGGCGGCCGCGGTGGCCGTCGCCGTACTCGGGGTGAGGGTGGCCCAGCAGGAGAGCCGGCTGGACGAGTTCCGCGCCGAACTCGAGGGGGACCGTCTGGCCCAGGCCGCCGGCGCCGCCCTGGCGGCGCCGGGCTCGGAGGTCGTCACGCTCACCGCTCCCGAAGAGGTGCCGGAAGCCGAGGCCACGATCGTCCTCCAGGCCGACGGCGTGGGCTATCTGATCTCCGACGGCCTGCCGGCCCTGTCCCCAGACCGCACCTACCAGCTGTGGGCGATCGTGGGCACGACCGTCGTATCGGCCGGAGTCCTCGGGCCTGATCCGGGCGTGTCCCCGTTCCAGGTCACTGGAGAGATCGCCGGATTGGCGATAACGGAAGAGGTGGCCGGCGGGGTCGTGGCGTCCGAGAACGATCCGGTGGTGCTCTGGCTTCGGAACGGCTGAGGGCTACCCGGAACCGGCCCATACACTGGTGCGGTGCACCGGCGCACCCCATTCCTCTCCGCGGCAATCCTGGTCGTGGTTGCTTCGTGCTCGGGTCCGGCCGGCAGCCCCTCCGGGGGGGCTCCCCTTCCTGAAGTCGGCCCCGCCGAGATCGAGGCGCTTCTGGCCGAATCGGAGCGCCCGGTCGTGGTCAACATCTGGGCGTCGTGGTGCATCCCGTGCCGCTCCGAAGCCCCACTCCTGCGCACCGCCCATCGGCGCTTCGGCGAGGAGATCCGTTTCGTCGGTGTGGCCGTCCGCGACCGGCAGACCGATTCCCGGGCGTTCCTGGACGAGTTCGATCTGACCGGCTTCGAGCACTTCTCCGATCCACCCGGCGACGTGTCCGCAACGCTCGGCGGACGGGGCGTTCCTCTGACGTTCTTCTTCCATCCCGGCGGTGACCTGAGCCATCTGCACAGCGGCGTCATCGACGAGCGGACCCTGGCGCTGCACATCGACGAGCTCGTCAGGTCTACCTGATGGAGTTCTCGCTGCTCGGCGCCGCCGCGGTCGGCGTGGCGCTGCTGTACGGGGTGCTGTGGTGGGAGGTGAGGCGCGGCAACGCCGCCGAGTGCACCAGGGACCTGTGGGACCTCGCTTTGTCTGCCGGGTTCATCGGCCTGGTCGTGGGCCGCCTGGCGGCGATGATCGGTGACGGCGTCAACCCGATCAGCCATCCCGGTGACATCCTCATCGTCAGGGCCGGCGTCGCCACCGGCTGGGCAGCGGTGGCCGCCCTGGGGAGCTTCGCCGTGCTGGTCCGGGGCGAGATCGGCGCCGCCGCCGACGGCGTCGCCGCCGCCGCCCTGGCCGGATTGGCGGGCTGGCACGCCGGATGCCTGGTGCGCGATGCCTGCCACGGTACCCCCTCCGACCTGCCGTGGGCGATGGCCGTGGGCAACGGCGAAGTCACTCGGCATCCTGAGGGGATCTACACCGCACTTCTCTTCGCAGCAGCGGTCGTGGTCCTCATCGCCTGGAAGCGCAGGGTTCCGCCCCTCGGGGCGGTCGCCGCCCTCGGACTGGCCCTGGCCGGAGCCATCCGCCTGGCCACCGAACCCCTGCGCCCGTCGCTGGGCAACCGCCCGGTCGTCTGGTACGTCGCGGCCCTGGCGGTCGGTTTGGCGGCTCTAGCGTGGATCCTCATCCGGACCCGCCGGGAACAGCCCCGCCCTCTGTGACTACCCGGCCGCCCCGGCACGACCGGGGATCGCCCCCCACCCCCCGGTACAATCGCCCCGTGGCTCCCCCGCTTCTCTCTCTCAGCGGCGTCGGTGTGCGCCTCGGTCGTACACCCGTGCTGCGCGGGCTCGACCTCGAACTGGTCCCCGGCGAGGTCATCGGGATACGCGGGTCCAACGGCTCGGGCAAGACCACACTCCTGCGAGTCGCCGCCACCCTGCTCCGGCCCGACGAGGGAACCGGTTCGGTCCTCGGCGTCGAGCTGAAGAACGAGAACCGGCTCGACGTGCGCCGCCGCATCGGTCTCATCGGACACGGCCCCGCCCTCTACCCGGAGCTGACCCTTGCCGAAAACACCGCCTTCGTGGCCCGCTTCGTCCGCCAGGGCGAGCGGCGGGTGAAGGAGGTGCTCGATGCCGTAGGGCTGTCGCGGGCTTCCGGCCGGCGTGCCTCCGAGTGCTCGTTCGGCATGCAGCGTCGCGCCGAGTTCGCCCGCATCCTTCTGCTCGAGCCCGACTTGCTCCTCTTCGACGAGGCCCACGCCGGCCTCGATCCCGCCGCAGTCGAGCTGGTCGATCACGTGGTCAAGACCGTGCAGGCCCGCCGGGGGGGCGCCCTGGTCGTATCGCACCAGGAAGACTGGACGGCTCCGCTGTCCGACCGCATGCTCGAGCTCAACGACGGCAAGCTCTGGGAGATCGCCTGATGCAGGCTGCCGCCGAGGTCTCGTTTTGGACGCAGGCGGCGATCATCGCCCGGAAGGACCTGCGTACCGAGTGGCGCCGGGGCGAGGTGGTGGCGGTGACGATCCCCTTCGGCGCCATCGCCCTCATGCTGATTCCCTTCGCCGTCGGGGTGGACGTACCACTGCTGCGCCGTATCGGGCCGGGCATCTACTGGTCGGTGGTGTTGCTGTTCGGAATGCTGGTGGCCCTGCGCCAGAGTGCCGCCGATGCCGAGGCCCAGCGTGATCTGCTCGGCATGCTCGGCATCGATCCGGCTGCTCGCTACGTGGGCCAGGCCGGCGCCAACACGATCCTCCTGCTGGCGTTCGAAGCGCTGTTGCTCCCGGTGGCCCTGGCCCTGTACGACGCCCGGATCACGGGGTGGCCGTGGCTGTTCGTGCTCATCCCGCTGGTGGCCGGCGGACTGGGCCAGCTGGGCACGCTGGCCGGAGGGGTGGTGATACGGGCCCGGTCCGGAGCGGCCCTGGTGCCCCTGCTCGTCGCCCCACTGGCCATCCCCCTCCTGTTGGGCGCCACCCAGGCTCTGGAGGGATTGCGCCTGAGCGAAAGTATCCTTGGCTGGATTCTCCTGCTGGTGACGATGAACCTCATCCTCGCCATCGCAGGGGTGACGACGGCTCGCCCACTCCAGGAGGTCAACAGATGACGCGGCGCCGGTTGGTCGAGGTAGCGGCGGTGGCCGCCGTGCTCTCCGCCCTCATCGCCGCCGTGTTCGTCCCTCCAGAGGAGACCCAGGGCGACCTGGCCCGGATGCTGTTCGTGCACGTCCCGTCGATCTTCTTGGCGTATCTCGCCTTTGCAGTGACCATGGCAGGCAGCGCCGCCTATCTGCTGCGCAAAGATCTGCGCTGGGATCGGCTGGCCGGAGCCTCCGCCGAGGTGGGCGTCGTATTCACGGGAACGGCCATCCTCACCGGGATGATCTGGGGCAAGCCCACCTGGGGGGTGTGGTGGACCTGGGACGCCCGCCTCGTCCTCACCGCGGTGCTGTTCTTCGTCTACCTCGGCTACCTGGCCCTGCGCCGTAGCCTCACCGACCCACGCGTCCGGGCCCAGCGGGCGGCGGTGTTCGGCGTGCTGGCCATCGTCCAGATCCCGCTGGTGCACTTCTCGGTGATCTGGTGGCGGACGCTCCACCAGCAGCCCACGCTGGTGCGTCCCGGCGGACTGCAGATGGACCCCCCCTTCCTGGCCGCGTTCTTCTTCGCGCTCGTCGCCTTCCTCATGCTGTACGTGGCGCTGCTGCTGAGGCGCCTCGAACTGGCCCGCCTCGAGGACGAGGTCGAAGTGGCACTCGTCCGCAACGAGGCGGCTATCGCCGGGAGCGCGGTCACCGCCCCACAGCTGGGAGGGGTCGATGGGTGACTGGGGCTGGATCGTGTTCGGCTACTCGGTGGTGTATGGGACGCTGCTCGCCTACGTGGTGTTCACGATCTACCGCCTGCGCCGAGCCCGCCGACGGCTGGAAGAACTGACGTGAGAGAGGTGAAGCCGTGTTGAAGAAATATCGAGCCTTCCTGATCCCTGCCATCGGGGTGGTCGCCATCCTCGGCGGGTTTCTCTTCTTCAGCCTCAACGAGAGCCTGGTGTACTTCCGCACCCCCAACGAACTCCTCGAGGAGGGGCCCGTCGAGGGCGAACGGCTCCGGCTCGGAGGGCAGGTGGTCGAGGGGACCGTGGTGTCCGGCGAGAATGAGGTCACCTTCGAGGTGACCGATGGGATCCAGGCCGTCCGGGTCGTGCATGAAGGGGCACCCCAGCAGCTGTTCCGGGAGGGCATCGGCGTGGTGGTGGAGGGCCGCTGGGAAGGCGGCGTGTTCCACTCCGACACGATGATCATCCGCCACGACGAGGAATACCGGACCCGCGACGGCGAGGAATACACCCCTCCCGGCGGCGAGGAGGCGTCCTCGGGCTAGCAGCCGTCCGGGCGCCCTCGGAAACTTGACACCGGGGGTCGCGGGCGGGAACATCCCTTCGCCACGGGCGGAGGAAACCAGTGTCCAAGCAGCCCCGGGCGGGGACGGTCGATGGCTGACCGCTCCCGACCCATCTACCGCAAGCTGCGACCGAGGGCCCCTCGTATGGGGCCCGTTTTCATGGGCGATTGGCGATGATCCGGCTCCCCGGCCTCGTCGACGTCCACGTCCACATGCGAGACCCCGGAGCGACCCACAAGGAGGACTGGGACAGCGGTACGGCGGCGGCGCTGACCGGCGGCTTCACCCAAGTGCTGGCGATGCCCAATACCGACCCGCCGATCATCGACGCCGAGTCGCTGGCCGAGGCCCTCGCTCTCGCCGGGGCCAAGGCCCGCTGCGACTACGCCCAATACGTCGGGGCGACCTCCCACAACGCCGCCGAGGCGGCTCGACTGGCCCCTCGGGTCGCCGGCCTCAAGATCTACCTCAACGAAACCTTCGGCGAGCTACGCCTGGCCGAGACCCGGGCCCTTGTCGAGCACCTCGAAAACTGGCCGCCGGAACATCCGCTGGCCGTTCATGCCGAGGGTGCGACGATGGAGCGCGTCCTCGAGATCGCGGACGGGCTCGGTCGCGCCGTCCACGTGTGCCACGTAGCTCGTCGGGACGAGATCGAGCTGATCCGGTCCTACAAGGAACGGGGCGCTCCGGTGACCTGTGAGGTCAGCCCTCATCACCTGTTCCTCGGGGAAGAGAACGTTGCCGGCATCGGCCGAAGCCGCGTCCGGCCTCCGCTGGCCACCGCCCCCGACCGCCGGGCCCTGTGGGAGCACCTCGAAGCCATCGATTGCTTCGCCACCGACCACGCCCCCCACACCCTGGAGGAGAAGGACGGCCCGGCGGCGCCGCCCGGTTTCCCGGGCCTGGAAACGGCATTGCCCTTGCTGCTCACCGCCGTCGGTGAAGGACGGCTCGAGCTCGACGACGTCACCGCCCGCCTGCACGACAATCCTCGCCGGATCTTCGGCCTGCCGGAGCAGCCCGATACCTACGCCGAGATCGATCCCGACGAACGGTGGGTGATCCGGGGCGGAGAGGCCCGCAGCCGCTGCGGCTGGACGCCCTTCGAGGGATGCCGGGTCACCGGCCGGGTCCGGCAAGTGGTGGTGCGGGGCAGAGAAGCATTCCGCGACGGCCGGGTGATCGCCCCGGTCGGCAGCGGCCGGAACATTCGAGAGCACGTACGAGAGGAGTCGAAGACATGACCACGTCCGTCGTACCCACCAACATGCACTTGCCCCTAGGGGATCGGCGCGATGCACCCTTCTACGGCAAGGACATCCTGTCGGTGAACCAGTTCGGCGTCGCCGACCTCGATTACATCTTCGGCGTCGCCCACGAGATGCGGGAAATGGTGTCTCGAGTCGGCACGTTCGATCTCCTCAAGGGGAAGATCCTGGCCAGCCTGTTCTACGAGCCGTCGACGCGTACCTCTTCCTCGTTCACCGCGGCGATGGAGCGGTTGGGCGGCAGCGTGATTCCGATCAACGAGGTCCACTACTCGTCGGTGTCCAAGGGGGAATCCCTGCCCGACACGGTGCGCACGCTGGAGTGCTACGCCGACGTGATCGTGCTACGCCACCCCGACGTTGGAGCTTCGGCCCTGGCGGCCCGGTACGCGACCAAACCGATCATCAACGCCGGAGACGGAATCGGCGAGCACCCCACCCAGGCACTCCTCGACCTCTTCACGATCAAGGCCGAGCTGGGAGCCGTGGACGGCATGACGGTGACGATGCTCGGCGACCTGAAGTACGGCCGGACCGTCCACTCCCTGGCCCGGCTGCTGTCCCTCTACGACGTGACCCTGCACTACGTGTCGCCCGACATCCTGGCCATGCCGCCCGAGATCATCGACGAGATCGCCGCTGCCGGCATCCCCCAGGCCGAGCACTCCTCGCTGGACGGCGTTTTGACCGAGACCGACATCCTGTACGTGACCCGGGTACAGAAGGAGCGCTTCGGCGACGAGGCCGCCTATGCCTCCATCGAGGGCACCTACACGGTGACGCCCGAGACGCTGGAGAAGGCCAAGGAGCGAATGATCGTGATGCACCCCCTGCCCCGGGTCGGAGAAATCACCATCGAGGTCGACGAGGACCCCAGGGCCGCCTACTTCCGCCAAATGGAGTACGGGCTCTACGTGAGAATGGCCCTGCTGGCGATGGTCCTGGGAAAGGCCTGACGGGATGTCGTTCGTACGCCGCCTCGAAGCCCGGGCCCGCCGGGCCGACACGCTCCTTTGCGTCGGCATCGATCCCCACCCCGACCTCCTCCCCGAGCCCACTCCCCGAGCGGCCCGGGCCTTCGGCCTGGGGCTCGTCGAGGCCACGGCAGGCGCGGCGGCCGCTTTCAAACCCAACATCGCCTTCTACGAGGCCCTAGGGTCCAATGGCCTGACCGCCCTCCGGGACGTGATCCAAGCGGTTCCCGATGACATCCCGGTGATCGTGGACGCCAAACGCGGGGACATCGCCTCGACCGCGCAGGCCTATGCCCGGGCCGTCTACGACCGCCTGGGCGCCGATGCCGTCACCGTCAGCCCCTACCTCGGAGTGGAGGCCCTCGAGCCGTTCCTCAGGCCGGGCACAGCGGTCTTCGTGCTGTGCCGGACCTCGAACTCCGGCGCCGCCGACATCCAGGAAGCCATGGCCGGAGGGGAGCGGGTCTACGAGCGGGTGGCCCGGATGGTGATGAGCCGGCCCAACCCGGGCGACATCGGCCTGGTGGTGGGAGCCACGGCGCCCGATGCGCTGGCCCGGGTCCGCGCCCTGGCCCCGACGACGTGGATCCTCTCCCCCGGCGTAGGCGCCCAGGGGGCCGATCTGGGCGACGCCCTTCACTCCGGGCTGCGCGCCGACGGACTGGGCATGCTGATGGTGGCGGCCCGCTCCATCGCCGGCGCCCCCGATCCCGGAGGAGCGGCCCACCGCCTGCGCGACGACATCAACGCCGCCCGTGCCGACCCCGGCCGGGCCGCCCCCCGGACCGATGCCCTCGACCGGTTGGCGGCCGGCCTGTTCCGGGCCGGTTGCGTGCGGTTCGGCCACTTCACGCTGAAATCAGGAGCCAGCTCTCCCGTCTACATCGATTTGCGCCGGCTGTCGAGCCACCCGGCACTGCTGGCCGACGTCGCCGCCGCCTACGGCCCCCTCCTCGACGGCCTCGCCTTCGACCACCTGGCCGCCCTGCCCTACGCCGCTCTGCCGATCGGCACCGCCATCGCCCTCCAGAACGCCTGGTCGCTCATCTATCCGCGCCGTCTGGCCAAGAGCTACGGGACCCGAGCCCTCGTGGAGGGGGACTTCGAGGCGGGCCAGCAGGCGGTAGTGATCGACGACCTGGCGACGACCGGAGACAGCAAGCTGGAAGCCATCGCCGCACTGGCGGCCGAAGGGGTGTCGGTGCGGGACGTGGTGGTGCTGATCGATCGCCAGAGTGGGGCGAAGGCCACGCTCGAAGCGGCCGGCTGCCGGCTCCACACGCTGTTCACCCTCGAGGACCTCGTCGACCGTCTGCGCCGCCTCGGCCTGGTGGAAGCCTCCGACCATCGAGCGGTGCTCGCCCACCTGGCCGGCTGACATGTACGACGCGGTGCGCCGCCTGCTGTTCCGGCTCGACCCGGAGCGGGTCCACCACGGCACGCTGCGGCTGCTCCAGGCGGCCGGGGCCTTCGCTCCGCTCGGATGGGCGCTCGAACGCGTGTGGACGGCTCCCCCGGCCGCCCCGGTGGAGATCCTCGGCCTCACCTTCCCCAACCGCATCGGGCTCGCCGCCGGCTTCGACAAGGACGGCCTGGCCTGGCGGGGGCTGGCTCGACTCGGCTTCGGCCACATCGAGGTGGGCACGGTGACCCCGCAGGCCCAGCCCGGCAACCCCCGGCCCCGACTGTTCCGCCTGGACGAAGACCGGGCCGTGATCAATCGGATGGGCTTTCCGGGCCGGGGCGCCGACTTCGTAGCCCATCGTCTGGGGAAGCCGCGCCCCTCCGGAACGGTCATCGGGGTCAACCTGGGCCGGAGCCGGACCACCCCCAATGCCGAAGCCTCCGGCGACTACACCCGGCTGCTCGCCAAGCTCGCCCCCCTTGCCGATTTCGTCGTCGTCAACGTCAGCTCTCCCAATACGCCCGGCCTGCGGGACCTGCAGGCCGGCCCCGAGCTCGGAGGTCTCCTGGCTGCGGTGACCGAGGAGCGGAACCGATGGGCCGACCGCCTCGGCAAGGGCCTGCCGGTGCTGGTCAAGCTGTCGCCCGACCTCGGCAACGACCTCGAGAACGCCCTCGACGCCATCGTCGCCGCCGGCATCGACGGGGTGATCGCCGCCAACACCACGGTACGCCGCCCCGGGCTGTGCTCCGCGGCGGGGGGGGAGCCCGGCGGCTTGAGCGGTGCCCCGCTACGGGCCGGCGCCGCCGGGCTCGTCCGCCGGATACGGGACCACATGGGACCCCATGTGGGGATCGTGGCCTCGGGCGGGGTGATGAGCGCCGCCGACGCGGTCGAGAGGCTCGAGGCCGGTGCCGATCTGGTCCAGGTGTACACCGGGCTCATCTTCGAGGGCCCGGCCCTGGTCGCCGAGCTGATCGCGGCCACGGCCGCCTCGGCAGTGCGGGAGTGAGTCAGCCGACGGCCACCAGCCCGTCGAGCTGATCGCGGATGAACTCCTCGGACTGCTCGCCGAACCACCCGCCGATCACGATGTCGTCGCCGGTGACGAGGAACGTGGTCGGCTGGCCCAGGACCTCGTACGCCTCCCACAACCCTTCGTCGTAACCCCACAACAGGCGATCCGAGAACAGCTCGGCGGCCACGGGAACGGTCTCGTCCAGCGAGCTGCGGCCGGCGACGGCCACGAAGGTCACTTCGTCGAGGTAGTCCTTTGCGATTTCATCGACAACGGGCAACTCCCGCTGACAGCGGTGTCACCAGTCCGCCCAGAAGACGAGATACACCGGCCTCGTCTCGGCACCGAGCGAGAACGTCTCGTTCCCGGTCCCCAGGGTGAGCTCGAAGTCGGGAGCAGCCGGGCCCTCGGGACGGGGAGCGGCGCTCGTGGACGAACTCGCCGGAGCATCGGCGGTCGATCCCTCGGTGCCTGCCGGCCCCTCGACCGCTTCGGTGGACGGTGCCGCGGTGGCCGGCGAGCCGGCTTCGGCTTCGGCCGGAGCGACCGGGACCGGCTCCGGTGAGGTGCCCCCGCCGCAGGCAGCCACGATGAGCAGCAAGGCGGCGACGGCCGGCAGTGACTTGCTCACTCCCATGCCCACCAAACGCTCACCCGCCCATCCCGGTTCCCTCGCCGGGGCCAGCAGTCAATCCCACCACACATCCTGGTTCACCACGCCGTCGGCAATGAGGTTCTTCTG
>CAYFYE010000018.1:0-2930 GCA_964347285.1 uncultured Acidimicrobiia bacterium | reverse complement strand
GTCAATCCCACCACACATCCTGGTTCACCACGCCGTCGGCAATGAGGTTCTTCTGGATCTGGCTGGTGCCTTCGACGATCGTCAGCTGGCGGGCGTCGCGGTACCACAGCTCAGTGAGGTGATCCTCCATGTACCCGGCGGCGCCCAGCAGCTGGACCGCCCATCCCGAGGCCCGGACCGCCAATTCGGTGGCGAAGTACTTGGCCATCGACAGGAACGGGGCGTGCTCCTTGTCGAAGAAGCCGTCGTCGACCATCCGGGCGGCCCGATAGGTCAGCAGCCGGGCCGCCTCGATCTCGGTGGCGAGATCGGCGTACACCCAGCGGACTCCCTGGAAGTCGGCGATCGCCCGGCCGAAGGCCCGGCGTTCCTTGTCGTATTGCACCGTATACATCAAGGCCCCTTCGGCGAGGCCGATGCCCCGCGCCGCGACGATCGGACGCATGGAGTTGAGAGCGAGCATGGCGGTACGGAACCCGCTGCCCTCTTCGCCGATGCGGTGGTCGGCCGATACGAACACATCGTCGAAGATCACCTCGGCCGTGGGGACCGCCTTGACTCCCATCTTGCGATCGGCTGGGCCCACGGACAGCCCGGGTGCATCGCGCGGGACGATGAAAGCGCTGAACCCCTTGTACCCGGCCTCGGGGTCGGTCTTGGCGAACACGGTGTAGAAGTCGGCCACGGTGGCCCCGCTCATCCAGACCTTGGAGCCCCGAATGCGGTATCCGTCGCCGTCTCGGGCCGCCCGGGTCGTCTGCCCGGCCACCCAGGATCCGGCATCGGGCTCAGAGAGGGCGAAGGCTCCGCGCAGGGTTCCCTCGGCAACCCCCCGCACCCAACGGTCGTTTTGTTCCGGGGAGCCGGAGATGATGATCGGACCGGTGGGCAGTCGGCTCAACAGCAGAAGCAGCGCCGAGGATTGGCAGTACTTGGCCACTTCCTCGATGGCCAATACCAGGCCGAGCGCTCCGGCCCCCGAGCCGCCGTACTTTTCGGGGATGGCCAGAGCCATCAGCCCGGTGTCGGCGAACAGCCGAAACAGCTCCTCGGGGTACGTCGCCTCCGTATCGAGGCGGCGGGCCACCGGTTGAACCCGCTCCCGCGCCATGCGGCGCACGGTGAGCTGCAGCTCACGGAGCTCGGGAGAGAGTTCGAAGTCCACGCGGCGACCTCCAGGGCGGGATCACAAGGTACCAGGGGCGCAGTGCAGCGACGATCAGACGGTGCGGCGCAGCAGGCGGCGACGCTGGCGCTCGGTCGTGCCTCCCCAGATGCCGTAGCGCTGCCGGGTTGCCAAGGCGAAATCCAAGCACTTATCCCGCACCGGGCAACCGGCGCAGATGCGCAGGGCCGGCTCGGTGTCCCCGTCTTGGCCCGGGAAGAACATCGACGAGTCGAGGCCCCGACAGGCGGCGTCGAGCGTCCAGGGACGTTGTTCGTCCTGGCGAAGCAGGTTTTGCATCTTCTGTCGATCAGCCATATGCGGCCTTCGTCTTCCGTTGGGGATCATCACCCCTCGCCCAAAGAGACGTCGGGCAGCCCGGTTTTGTTCCCGGAGCTGCCCAACTACTACGCATAGCATTCTACCGACTTTTCTCTGCGCGTTCCAGCCCCGATTTCTCCACAGGGATCGGTGGAAAAAGTGGGCTCGCCCCGGCCCGAGCGGCTCACTTTGCCGCTACAATCCCCACGCCGAGAGGACACCCTTGCGGGAGGACCACGTGAAGTACTTCGCGTACACGGCGTTCATCGAGCCTTCGAAGCTGGAGGACGTGGCGCCGGGCGCCGAGTTCGCGTTCATCGCCCACCTGCCCGAGTGGGGCCTCGGATTCCCCCATCGCGATGGCGCATGGGGCGGAGCTCTGCCGAGCGCCAAGCCTGATCCCGGAAGCACCATCTGGGGCGCAGTGTTCGAGCTCTCCGACGCCGAGGTCAAGGCGGTGAACAAGGCCGAGAAGAAGGAAGGGCGCACCCCTTCCACGGTGGAAGTGATGGACCGGGCCGGGAGGCGGCACGAAGTCCTCACCCACTTGTTCAACGGCAACGGGAAGCGCAGCGGGCGCCTCAAGCCGTCGGACAAGTACCTCACCCACATGCTCAACGGCGCCCGCCACTGGCAACTGCCGGCCGGCTGGATCGCCGGACTCGAAGAGCACCTGGAGCGCTGAGCGCCGCCGGCCGCCCCACATGAGCCGCATCAACTGGGGCGGCGCCCTCATCGGCGCGTTTGCCGGCCTAGGAGCTACCGCCGTCGGCGCCGTGATCCTGTTCGCTTCCGGCCTGCGGGTGGGCAGCTCCACTCTCTCCGATGCCGCCTTCGTGCTCGTGCAGCTCGGCGGTCAACTCGGGGCCGGCTTCGTCGGAGGGCGGTTCGGCCGACCCAGCGAGGCCTTTCACGGTGCGCTGTCGGCATTGACGCTCTTTGCGGTTACGGCCCTCATCTCCCTCGGGGGAGGAGCCCGCCCCGGGCCCGTGCTCCTCTTCACTGGGGGCCTGGTAGCCCTCGGGGTGGGATCGGCCGGCGGGGTCCTGGGGGCTCGCCGGTAGGGCGCCCGAGCCTCCCCTCCCGGTCGGGAAGCGTGCCGATGGCACTACGGTTACGTAGGCGAGTCCGCCGGACGGCCGCGGTCCCCAACCGGGGATCGAGGAAAGTCCGGACTCCACAGGGCAGGGTGCTGGGTAACTCCCAGGCGGGGCGACCCGATGGAAAGTGCCGCAGAGAACAGACCGCCGATGGCCCTACCGGGCACAGGCAAGGGTGAAACGGTGGTGTAAGAGACCACCAGCGCCCCGGGCGACCGGGGCGGCTGGCAAACCCCACCCGGAGCAAGGCCAAGCAGGGACGGGGCGGCCCGCCCGAATCGTCCCAGGTAGGCCGCACGAGGCCGGCGGAGACGCCGGCCCCAGATAGATGGCCGTCGCGGGTC
>CAYFYE010000017.1:0-29985 GCA_964347285.1 uncultured Acidimicrobiia bacterium | reverse complement strand
CGCGGCACCTGTTGCCGGTCACCGACCGATACCCGCCATCGAGCCTCAACTGAACTAGGCGGCGGCCTTTCGGCCAGGCCGGTGAGACTCCGGTCTGCGACGAAGGGGCGTTGTCGACATCGGACGGCCGACACCGTTGGGGGCGAAGAGCCGTTGGTGCCGAGGGTCGCATGCGGAAGGTCGCAGGGCGCCGAGAAGGACTGATGTCGCCCTTCGGCTACTCGGTGCGATCCGCCTGCCTGGCGCGGTAGGCGCGCTGGGCCTCCCGGTTGCCGCACACGTCGGACGTGCAGTAGCGGCGTGAGCGGTTGCGGGACTGATCCACGAACACGTCGTCGCATGTAGAGCTGTCACACATACTGAAGCGGCGCATCCCGTGGTCACGGATCTCCTGAAGAGCTTCCGCCGCGGCCTCGGCCAGGATTCGGTCGGCGAGGGAAGCCTTGGGATCGGCGTACCTGAAAGCCCAGCTGCTGTCTGGCCCGGCTGCCAAACGGGGCCGAGGCCGGGCCGCAGCGAGGAGGTCGTTGAGGGCGGCTACCGCCGCCGTCTCATCGTCGGAGAGCAGAGCGTTGCGCAGCACCGGGCGTGCCCGACGGAGCCGCTCGAGGTCCTTCTTGGTCGCCCGTCCGGCGTCGAGATCGTGCGCCGCGGCGAAGTCGGCGAGGTCGGCCACGGAGTCCAGCAGCTCCTCCCCGGCGAACACGTCGAAGGAATTCACCAGGTCGGTTGCCAGCTCCATCCCCTCGGAATAATGAGTCATATTGGTGTTGACTCCTTATACAACCTGGTATATTATAAGGACCAACACGCATTATGGCTCATTAGGTCCCGGAACGCAAGAGGTCCGGACCGGAGGAGGAGACGGCGATGACCTACCTGCTCACGATTGAAGTAGTCCGGGAAATCATTCGGGATCGGGAGCGAGAGATCCTCCGCCGAACGCAGCTCGCGACGGCCCGACGGGCGGAAACACCTGTCCGCCGGGTCCCCCGGTACCCGAGACACCCCATCGCCCCGGCGGTGTGACGTGGCCCGGCATCGCAAGATCGCCGCCCTGACGGCCGTTTATCTCATCTGGGGATCGACCTACCTCGCCATCAAGTACATGGTCACGGGGTTCCCCCCGCTGCTCGGCTCCGGGATGCGGTTCCTCATCGCCGGGGGCGTCCTCTATGCCTTCACCGCCCGGCGATACGCCCGGCTCGACCGGCGCCAGTGGCGAGCGGCGGCCGAACTCGGGACCCTCCTCGTTGTCGGCGGTGTGGGGTTGGTGGCCGTAGCAGAGTCGACCGGGATCGGTTCCGGCCTGGCGGCGACGGCGGCGGCCGCGATCCCGCTGTGGACGGCGGTCATCGGTGGCACCTTCGGGCGCTGGCCCAAGCGCCGTGAATGGTGGGGCCTCGGAGTCGGCATGGCCGGGGTCGCCCTGCTCAGCATCGAGGGCGACTTCTCGTCGAACGTTCCAGGGGCGGTCATCCTCTTGGCCGCCACCATCAGCTGGGCGTTCGGCTCGATGCGCCGCACCCGGGTCGATCTCCCGGTCGGCCCGACCGGGGTCGCCGCCGAGATGCTCGCCGGCGGCACTCTCCTTCTCCTGCTCGGCGCCGTTCGAGGGGAGCAGCTGGCAGGCGCCCCGCCGATCGCCGCTTGGCTCGGCCTCGCCTACCTCATCGTGTTCGGATCGATCATCGCCTTCAGCGCCTACATGTACCTGCTGGAGAACGTGCGCCCCGCTCTCGCCACCAGCTACGCCTACGTCAACCCGGTGGTCGCCGTGGCCCTCGGCCTCACCCTCGGCGCCGAATCTATTACCGCAGCAGGGCTGCTGGCACTCCCCCTGATCCTGGTCGGCGTCGGCCTCCTGGCCGGGTTCGGGGCGGGCCAGATCGTTCGCCTCTTTCCGCGCCTCCTCCGCCGGTCCCGTCCTGAGTGCGACGGCCCCGCCGCGGCGTGAGCGGACGGGTCGGTAGGCGAGACTCTGCGATGAGCTGCAGGCAAACAGTGAGGTTGTACGGAAGTCGAATGCAAACGCCGTCGTAGTGCCGGCTGCAATGGCTGCGCGCTACATCGCCACCAAGAGAGTTTGGGCAACATTGCCATTCCCGGTTGTGGTGGCTCCGAGCAGTCCTTTGGCGGCCTGATCGAAGGTCCAGGGCCTCGCGAGTCAAACTGCGACCTGTTGGGGCCGAGTCGGGCCAGGCGGACAATCCCGCCGACCCAGCCGGGTACCCGCTCAGTGAGGTAGATCAGTCGGGTAGGTCACCAGGTTCTGTTGCGCGGGACAAGTAGGCTGGGCTTCAAAGCATCTTCGAGGGGAGGGAGATTCCATGGGCAAGCTGTTGATCGTCGGCACCTACGCCTCCGACGACCCGACGCGGGCGACGATGCCGTTCCTCGTTGCCTCGGGAGCGATCGATCGCGGGCACGAGCCCGGAATCGTGGTCATGGGCGAAGCCGTCTACCTGATGAAGGATGCCGTCGTCGACGGCATCCACGGCGTCGGCTTCCCGCCACTTCGTCAGTTGTGGGACAAGGTCGTCGACCACGGCATTCCCGTCTACGTCTGAAAGCCGTGCAGTCTGGCCCGTGCGGTCGACGAATCGGATCTGGAAGGCAAGAACGCCGAGTTCGCTGGGCCGGACGACCTCAGCGACCTCACGATGGAATACGACCGGGTGCTGAGTTACTGAGGCTTTCGCGGAAGGCGGCAGCGGGGTGTCCCGCTGCCGCCTTCGCACTGGCTGGTTTGCCGTTTGTCCTAGCCGCCTCCTACCACTCGCACTCGCCGTCCGCCGTGCACTCCGCCTCGACGGCGATCAGACCGATGACCTCCAGCGCACGGTCTGCGTCGATGACCACCGCCTCACCGACGCTCCCGTCCTCGAGGAACGGTGCGTACGCCTGGGTGACGGCGTTGACGCCACCTTCGGAGTACGTGCCGGGGCCGGTGACGCCTTCGTAGTCGATGTCCTCACCAGCTCTGATCAGCGCCAGGCAGTCCGCGTACGTGTAGCACACGGTTCCGGGCGGGTCGCCGACTTCGAACATCGCCGGAGCCCACTCACTCGCCTTGTACGACCCGGCGTACTCGGCGGCGAGCGCCGTGTGGACCAGGAGGTCGTAGGTCGAGTAGTGGTAGTTCCCCGTCGCGTCGCCGTAGTCGGTCCCGGACCCGTACCCCTCGGTGTCGTCCCACAGCGGCTGGTAGAACTCCCAGGCGGGGGTGGTGTCGTCGTACGTGAACGCGCCGTAGCCGATGCTCTCCTGGGTGGCGATGGCGTCGGTCCCCAGCGTTCCGATGAACTCCGGCTGGACCCAGCCGGTCTCACCGATCCAGTTGAGGGACAGGCCCGCTTCGGCCGCCTGCTTGATCAGGGTGGCCGATTCCACCGACCCCGCCTGCACGATCACCGCGTCGGGCTCGAGCTCGGCAATTCGCTCGGCTTCGGCCCGGTACGAGGGCTGCTCCGCCGGCACGTCGATCCGTGCCAGGACCTCGATTCCGACCGCCTCGGCCGCCTTTTCGGCGGCACCGGCGGCCAGCTGGAAGCCCTCCACCTGGGTGGCAAAGATCACGATCGACTCAACGCCGATCGTCTCCGCGTACAGCACCCCGGTCATGCCCAAGGCCTCGTCGAGGCCCTGGGCCCGGAAGATCGGCTCCGTGCCGGTTCCGCCGAGGTTCCCGGGGATCGTGCCACCGTGGACCGTCGGCATCAGCGGCGAGTCGTTCTCCGCAAGCCACTCCTGGAGGAAGGAGCGGTACGGCCGGTACCCGTGGGCGGGACTCACCAGGATCTCGGCTCCGTGCTGCTCCAGGCAGGTACGAGCCGCCTGGCCTTCACCGACGGTACCGATGTCCTCGCTGATCAGCTCCCACGTACGCCCGAGCGGGGGATCGAGATTGATCACCTCTTCGATCGGGAACGCCACGTCCGCAGTCAGGGCCGGCCCGTACGGCGCGAATTCGCCCGTGTAATAGGCCAGCTCGCAGACGACCACCGGTCCGGCGGCCGTAGGAGCTTCGGTCTCGGCGGGGGCCTCGGTCTCCGCCGGAGCCTCCGTCTCGGCGGGGGCCTCGGTCTCAGCAGGGGCCTCGGTCTCGGCCGGGGCCTCGGGAGCCTCGCCGGTCGTGTCGCCACACGCCGCCGCGATCAGGGCGAATGCCAGCAGGACCGCCGGCACTCCCCTGGTCGTAATTCGTCTTCTCATTTGCTTTCTTCCTCCTTTGTAGTCGCTTGCGTTGTGCCGGCCGGCACCGCCAATGGACCGGTTCAGATCCGGTATCCCTCCTTGAGTATCTCGATGGTCACTTCCGAGGCGTCCCTGATCTCGGACGCCTCGCCCAGGCTCAGCACCATCACCCGGTCGGCGACCTCGAGCGCCTTGGTGGCGTTCTGCTCCGCCAGGATGATGCTGACGTCTCGTGTGTCGTGAATGGCCCTGATCCGTTCGAAAAAGCTGTCGACGTACAGGGGGGAGAGGCCGGCGGTGGGCTCATCGAGCAGCAACAGCCTGGGGTCCTGCATCAAAGCTCTCCCGCACGCCAGCATCCGCGACTCGCCGCCGCTCAGGGTCCCCGCCGGCTGGTCCCGTCGTTCTCCGAGGTCCGGGAACAGCTCGACGATCTCGCCGATCCGCTCTTCGGTGGATCGGCTGCCGACCATCCCGCCTACCTGCAGGTTCTCCAGCACCGTCAATTCGGCGAAGACGCCCTTCTCCTGCGGCACGTAGCCCAGTCCCCGTGCCGCCGTTTCCCACGGCGGCAGCTCGGAGACATCCTCTCCCAGAAACCTTAGCCTTCCGGCCATCAGAGGTATGAGCCGGGCCAACGTGGCCAGCAACGTCGTCTTACCGGCCCCGTTGGCGCCCAGCACGGCGAAGATCTCGTGACCCACGCTGAGGTCGAGGCTCTTGATCACGGTCACGCCGCCGTACCCGCTGCGGATGCCCTCAGCCTCCAACATGCCCACTGCCCAGGTATTTCTCTACCACGGTCTCGTGTTCCCGGATCCACTCGGGTGCCCCGCGCAGAATCACGCTCCCCTCCGCCATGAAGTGGACGTAGTCGCACATCGTCCAGATCACGTCTAGGTCGTGCTCGACGATCACCACCGAGACGTTCTCTGTGGTGGCCTTCTCCCTCACCAGCTCCATCACACCGTCTCTGACGTCGTCGGGCAGGCCGGCCGCCGGCTCGTCCAGCAGCAGCACCTTCGGCCGCAGCAGCAGACACCGGATGATGTCGAGCAGCTTCTTCTCTCCGGCCGACTTAGCGAACCCAGTCGGGTCGTCGAAGCCGAAATGGTCGAGATACCAGCGGGTGTCCTCCTGGTGCTCCTCGAGCAGCCCCCCTTCCCGGTAGATCTGGTAGGAGCGTTCGTCGGAGGCTTCGGCCACCGACAGGAGCAGCGAGTCCCAGATCGTCAGGTTGTCGAAGTCCTGGATGACCTGGTTGGTCTTGACGACCCCGAGCCCGGCGATGGCGTGCGGATGCAAGTTCGACAGGATCTTGCCCCCGTCGGCGCCCGGTTCGACGAGCGTGACCTTTCCCCGGTCGAGCTTGATGGAGTGCATGATCATCCTCAGCAGCGTCGTCTTTCCGGCGCCGTTCGGCCCGATCAGCCCCTCGATCGGATGCTTTCCCAGGGTCAGCTCGTCGACGTCGACCACGACCCGACCGTCGAAGCTCTTCACGGCCGACTCGATGCGGATGGTCGGCCGTTCTCCGCTGGTGTTCACGGCGGGACCGGCTGCGGCAACGGCTCGGGGATCACTTGCCATGCATGCTCCGCATCAGCTTGTCGCGGCGCATCGGCCCGAGGAGGCCCAGCGGCCGGAAGAGGAGCACGACGATCAGCATGGCGCCGAACGCCGCTTCCCGGAGGACGGGGATGGCCTGGGTGTACCAGTCCTGGGGGAGTGGCAGATAGCTTTGCACGACGATGTCGAAGAACCCCACTGCGAAAATCACGCCGACGACCGCCCCCATTACCCGGGCCGTGCCTCCCAGGACCAATCCGACGATCGCGGCCAGGGTGATGTCGATCCCGATGTTGGCGGTTTCGAGGAAGCGTTCCATGACGCCGAACATGGCGCCGAGCAGCCCCATGCCGGCCGAGGCGACGGCGAACAACCTCACCTTCGTGCGGAACGTGGGCTTCCCCAGGCTGCGGGCCAGTGGTTCGTTGTCCCCGACGGCGGTCAGCAGGCGCCCGTACGGCGACCGATGAACCCGCCACACGTAGTAGAGGATCATGGCCACCACGGCGGTCATGATTCCCAGCCACAGGAACTCGTTGGCCTTGACGGAGCCGATGTCGTAGGGGAAGTTGAGCCCGCCCTTGCCCAGCGCGCCGCCGGTGAGATCCTGCTCGGTCGTCGCCAGGATCCAGACCGCGGTGGCGAAGCCGAGCGTGCCCACCAGGACGCCGTCGTCGTCGAGGTCGGCGATCAACCACCCCACCAGGAGGCCGCTCAGGCCGGCGACGACCATTCCGAAGGCCACGGAAATCAGGAAAGGCCAGGGTTCCCCGAACGGCCAATCCACCTCGAGGAACAGGACGCCGAACGAGTACATCCCGATGCCCCAGAAGCCGACGACGCCGAAGTTGGCGATGCGGGCCAGGCCCAGTTGCAGGTGAAGCAGCAACCCCAGGCCGATCACCATCACCACGAAGAACAGCCCCGAGATGAGGAACGCGTCGAGCCAATCGAGGTTCATACCGCTACACCTTTGCCGCTTCTGCCGTTCGCCGGCCGCGCAGCTTCAAGATGATCACGAAAGCGACGATCAGGATCAGCTGGGCGTACAGCACCTGGCCGAACTGGAGGGTCATAGCGGTCAGCGCCACACCGGTGGCAACCCCGACGATGATCACGCCGCCTATGTTCTTGGCTCCTCCCACCAGCACGACCAGCAGGATGAAGAGGAACACGTCCCATCCGAGCCGCGGCCTCACCGAGGACCCGACCCCGTAGAACGCGCCGGCGAAGCCTCCGGCCACCCCGGCGATGAACCAGATCAGCACGGTGACGGCCAGGGGCCGGATGCCGCTCGCCTGCGCCAGGTCCTCGTCGCTGGCCAGTGCCCGGATCTGGAGGCCGAACTTGGATTTCTGGATGAACAGGTAGAGCAGAAGAGCGAGGGCGGCGACGCTACCGAGGGCCAGCATCCGGAACGACGACACCCCGACCCCGAACACCCGGATGGTGTCGGGGGACGGGACCTCGTAGAACCGGACCGGGTACCCGAAGACGAACTGGAGTCCGTGGCGCAGGAAGATCGAGAGCCCGAAAGAGATGATGATCATCTCCAAGACCCCGACGTTTCGCAGCTTTGCCGGCCGGAAGATGCCGAAGTACGTGGCCACGCTCACCAGCCCGGCGAGGATCCCGGCCGGGATGAGGATCGCGTAGAAGTTGAGGCCGAAGGTCGTGTTGACCCACATCCCGAAATAGGCGCCGAGCGTGACGGTCTCCGCGTAAGCCACGTTGATGAGCCCGGTGAGGCGGTACAGCAAGGCGAACCCCATGGCCGCCAGGACCAGCGGGGCCTGCTCGGTCAGTCCGATGACGATCGAGTCGCTGACGAAATCCATCAGCGGCTGATCCCGTCCGGATCCGTCCCCCGAGGTCGAGTGCAGGAAGCCGGCCGGCCCCATCCGGGACGGAGCGGGAGCTGGCCCTGTCCACGAGATGCTCCCACGGCGGCTCCGGCGGACCGGGCAGGCTGCGAGTGGGCTTCATCGATGATCGATTGTCCTCGGTCGAGGAAATCCGTTCCGGGCCACGTACCCGAATCCGAGGTTGCCTGCATCTCGCTACAGAGGATAGGGAGTGAAACGGGGCCGGGTGCGGCCTCCCATCGCCGGCGTTCGGGTCCACCCCGAACCTCCGGAAACGGCGACCCGGCGCACCGGCCGGCCGAATGGCTTCCCTAACGCCAGGTGAGGCTGACCACCTCGATCTCCCCGGCGAAGTCCTTCAGCTCGATCGAGCGAGTCTCGCCGGCGGACCCGGTCAATTGGGCCAGCTCGTGGCTGGCGAGGATCTCCCCGCCGGCGGCGTGGCCGGCGATCCGGGACGCCCTGTGGACATCCTCGCCGGCGAGGGAGGCCGCCATCTCAGTCACCTCCCCCACGTGAAGCCCGATGCGCACATCGGGGGCGAAGCCATGCTCCCGTCGCTGCTTGGCGAGGGTCTGCTGGATCTCGACGGCGCAGTCCACCGCTGCCTGGGGCCGCTCGAAGGACACGAAGAATCCATCGCCGGTGTTCTCGACCTCGCGTCCCCCCCGGCCGGCGAAGAGCGAACGCAGCGTGCGATGGTGCCAACGCAGCAACTGCCCCCAGGCCTCGTCCCCGATCACGCCGATCAGTGGTGTCGAGTTGACGATGTCGGTGAACATGAGGGCCATGGTCCTTCGCTCGCCGCCTTCGGCGCGGCCCGTTCCGGCTCCGAGAGCTTGCACGGCGGCCCGGGCGTCCGCCATCGCCCCCAGCTTCTCGAACGCGGCACGAGCGGGCCCGAACTCCAGGCTGGCCAGGTCCGCCTTGCCGCTCTGCCGATACGCATCTCCGAGCAGCATCCGGGACCGGGCCGCCAGGTAGGGGAGATCGATCGTGCGTAGCAGCTCGGCGGCCCGACGCAGGTGCTCGAGCGCCTGCTCCGGATCGCCCTCGGCGATGAGCAACGCTCCCCGGCCGTGCTCGGCGTGGGCTCGCAAGGCCGGTGACCCGTATTCCCCGGCAATGGTCGACATCTCGGTGGCGGCGTCCCGAGCGAGATCGAAGCGTCTCCGGGCCAGGGCGATCTCGATCAGAGCAGGGAGCAGCCGGGCTCGCTTCAGGGGTGCCTTGCCTCGGCCAGGCTTTCGCCGATGAGCGTCGAGGCCCCTTCCTCGTTTCCCTTGGCGAGCTCGAGGAGGGCCAGGCCCGGCTGTGGATCGCGCCCCAGGCCGTGAGCCCTTCGGAACGCATCCTCGGCGCGCTCGTAATCGCCCATGTGCAGCCGGATCTGTCCGATCTCGTAGAAGGCCTCGCCGGCGAAATCGATGAAGTTCCCCACCTCACGGGCGGCCCGTTCGGCCTCCGCCTCGGCCGACTCCCAGTCCCCTCGCAACCGCATGATCTCGGCTCGGTGAATGCGACACACGCCGGGGAATCCGGAACTGTGACCGGCTCGGTCGCACCAGCGCTTGGCGGCATCGCTCCAGTCGCCGGCGCGCCGATAGTCGGCGAGCTGCTCGCAGATGTCGATCATGTTGCAGTAGATCTTTCCCGTGTAGAAGGCTCCGAGCTCTCCTCCGACCGCTGCCACCATGGCCTCATCCATGAGGGCCATTCCCTCGTCGACGTCTCCGCGGGCGACGGTGATGCGGCCTTGGTCGTGGAGGCTGATGGCCTGCAGGTCCCGGTCTCCGAACGCCGCCCCAATCTCGTGAGCCCGTTCGGCCAGTTCGAGCGCGGTGTCGAGATCGCTGTTCTCTTCGAATGCGATGACGGCCTGGGTCCGGGTCAGCCACCCGTGCTCGACCGCCTCGGGCTCGGATTCGAGCAGCCGGGCGGCCCGCTTCAGCCAGCCGTGCCCGAGCGCCGAGGCCCGGGTGTGGAAGTGGTCCTCGGCCAGGGCCAGGGCGACCATCGCCGCCCGTTTCCGGTCATCCGACTTCGTGTAACCGGCGTAAGCCTGCTCACGGGCGGCGATGCAATCGTCGGGTCTCCCCGACCACCAGGCGGAGCGAGCGAGATCCTCGAGCTCGGGTGGGCTCAGCACCCCCGCCGCGGCGGCTTCCTGAAACAGCTCGAACGCCGCCGCCCAGTCATTGGCCTCCATCGCTGCCCGGCCGGATGCGATGAGGTCGCTGGTTGCCTTGGCCATGCTGCCCCTCGTCTCCCAGTAACAAGACAGGCATTATCGCATCCGGCCCAGTTCCGGTGGCAGGGTGGGGCCCGGCTCCCGCCGCTTTTCTGGGGCCGCCCAGCCAGAATGCCGGGGCGACACCAGCAACACAAGCATCGCCGGCTCCCATCGCTCCGGGTGACAACGCCGGCCTGCCGAGGAGGTGGATCGTGGCCAAGGTCCTCGTCGAGGGCCGCCCCGGCTCGGGCAAGACCACGCTCGTCCAGCGCGTCATCGGGCGCCTGGTTGAGGCTGGCGTGACGGTGTCTGGCTTCACCACCTCCGAGGTGCGTGAGCGAGGCCGCCGGGTCGGCTTCCTGGTCGAGGCCATTGACGGGGCCCGGGAGTGGCTGGCCCGGGTTGATTTCCGCGGCGATGTTCGGGTGGGCCGCTACGGCGTCGATCTGGATGCCTTCGAGCGGGTGGCCCTGCCCGCCCTCGACCGCTCACCGGGAGGGGTGGTGGTGGTCGACGAGCTGGGGAAGATGGAGCTGGCGTCCCCGGCATTCCGCGAAGCCGTGGTGCGGCTGATGGATGGTGCCGGCGGCGTGTTGGCCACCGTTCACGCCGCAAACCATCCCTTCACCGACGCCCTCAAGACCCGTCCCGACGTCACGTTGATGCGCCTCACTCCCGCCAATCGCGACGCGCTGGTGACCGAAGTCGCCGAGCTGCTGGAACGCCGACGTACCTAGCCGTTCTCAGCGTGTCCGGGAACCCTTGCGGGGATGCTCCAGCTCTCGCTCGTGCTGGTCGTGGACGCGGCGAAAGCGCTCCTCGAGTTCCTGGCTGCGGTGCGACTGGCGCTGGCGGCGGCCGGAGCGCTTGTGGGTGTAGTCGGCGCCCTTGCGCCGAAACCCCATTCCTCGGGCTCGCATGAGTCTCGTCCTCTCGTCCTCTCCATGCTCTTGCGGCCGTCCCTCGAGCGATAGGGCCGGAAGTCCCTGCGGGTTAGGCTCAGGGCGTGGACATCCTGTGGGCCGGCTGGCGCAGTTCCTACGTCTCCAGCATCGGCGAGGCCGAGACCGCGTGCCTTTTCTGCCGGCTTCCCGCCGAAGACGACGACAAGGGCTTGATCCTGGAGCGGGGCGAGACCGCCTACAGCGTGCTCAACCTCTATCCGTACACCACCGGCCACCTCATGGTCGGTCCCTACCGCCACGCCGCCGAGCTCGGCGATCTCACCCCTGCGGAGCGGGCCGAGGTGTGGGATGTGCTGGTGCGGGGACAGGAAGCCTGCCGGGCCGCAATGGCGCCCGAGGGGTTCAACATCGGGGTCAACCTGGGGCGGGTCGCCGGTGCCGGGGTCCCCGGGCACGTCCACTTCCACGTCGTGCCCCGGTGGGCCGGGGACACCAACTTCATGACCGCGGTGGGCAATGCCCGGGTCATCCCCGAGGACATCACCGAGACCTGGAGCCGCCTGCGGGCCGCGCTGGACGCCATCGACTGACCCCCTCCGGCTGCCCGTAGGCTGGGCTCATGGAGTGGCCGGCCACTCCTCGAGAGCTCGTCGTCGAGCAGCAGCGGCTGGCCCAGGCCGAGCCGGCGCCGTGGTCGGCGCCTCCGCGCTGGTCGGCCGGAGGGTGCTTCGTCTGCTTCGGCCGGGGCGTCCCCGGGCCGGGAAGGGCCGGCGATCGAGGATGGGGCGGGGCCGCGCTGGTGGGGGCGGGCCGCCCCATCGCGTCGGTGGCGGTGGAAGGCCGCGCCGGAGCCACCTATACCGCCGGCCTACTGGCGCTGCGGGAGGGACCGCTGCTGGAGGCGGCGGTACGAGCGCTGCCCGAGTCCCCCGATGTCCTCTTGGTGAATGCCACCGGGCGCGACCATCCTCGCCGGGCCGGCCTGGCCCTCCATCTGGGAGCGATCCTCGATGTGCCCTCCGTCGGCGTGACCCATCGTCCCCTTCTCGGCTCCGGCGACTGGCCCGAGCTCCGGCGAGGGGCGACCAGTCCGCTGCGGGCGGGGGGTGAGCCGGTCGGCTACTGGGTGTGCACCCGGAACGGCGTCCGGCCGTTGGTGGTACACCCCGGCTGGCGCACCGACGCCGAGGTGGCCGTCGAGTCGGTCCTGGCCACCGTACGGAGGACCCGCACTCCCGAGCCGCTGCGGCGGGCCCGGCAGGCCGCCCGCGCCGCGCGCACCGCCGCAGGTACTTCCTAGACAGGGGACAACGGCCCTACGAGGCCGGGTCGCTCCCGCCATACATTGGCGGTAGGGCGACGAGAGGGGAGAGATGATCACCGAGCTTGCTCCCGAGCAACTCCGGATCCGACTCGACCCCGCCGAGCTGGATTTCGAAACCACGGAGAGCGTCCCGCCCGTGGAGGGAATCATCGGCCAGCCCCGGGCTCTGGAGGCCCTCCAGTTCGGCCTGGAGATGGGCGACCCCACCTTTCACGTGTACGTGGCCGGCCGACCCGGAACGGGCCGGACCACGGCGGTGGTGTCGTTCCTGGAGGAGCTGGCGGCCGGCAAGGCCACGCCGTCGGATTGGTGCTACGTCAACAACTTCGCCGATTCCACCACCCCGCGGGTGTGCGAGCTGCCTGCCGGCCGGGGCCGGACGCTGGCCGCCGACATCGAGCGCCTGGTGGATCGAGCCCGGGCCGAGGTGCCCAAGGCGTTCGAAACCGAGGAGTACTCGGCCCGCAAGGAAGAGATCACCGGTCAGTTCGAGGAGCAGCGCCAGGCCCTGCTCGACCACCTCAAGGAGGAGGCTCGCAGCGCCGGGTTCGTCGTCCACACCACCCCTCTCGGGGTGTCGCTCATCCCCACCGTCCAGGGACGGCCCTTGACCGAGGAGCTGGCCCGCTCCCTCTCCGCCGAGTTCCGCGCCGAGCTGGAGGAACGCCAGAGCGAGGTACAGGAAAAGGTGCAGAACACGCTCAAGCAGATTCGCGATCTGGAGAGAAAGGCCGAGGAGAAGGTCGAAGAGCTGGACCGCGAGGTGGTGCTGTTCCTGGTGGGCGGGCTGGTGGACGACCTGATCGAGAAATACGAGGGGCTCGACAGTGTGGTCGCCTACCTTGGTGAGGTACGGGAAGCCCTGCCCGCCCAGAAGGAGGTGTTCCAGGCCGACACCGAGGGCGGGTTGGTGGTGCCGCCCTGGCTGGCCCAGCTGCCGCTGCGCGACTTCGAGGTCAACGTGATGGTCGACCGCAGCGACGAGAAAGGCGCCCCGGTGGTGATCGAGCTCAACCCCACCTACACCAACCTGTTCGGCAGGGTGGAGAAGGAGTCCCGCCTCGGGGCCTTGTACACCGACTTCACGCTGGTGCGACCCGGGGCCATGCACCAGGCCAACGGCGGCTACCTGGTGCTGCCGGTGCGTGAGCTGTTGTTGAACTACCTCTCCTACGACGGCCTGAAGCGGGCGCTGCGCAATCGTGAGATCGACATCGAGGAGCCGGCCGAGCGGCTCGGCCTCACCACCACCCGCACGTTGCGGCCGGAGCCGGTCCCGCTCAACGTCAAGGTGGTGCTGATCGGCACCCCGCTGCTCTACCACCTCCTCTATCTGCTCGACGAGGACTTCAAGGAGCTCTTCAAGGTCAAGGCCCACTTCGACGATCGGATGGACCGGGCCGACCACGATGTGGGCGATTACGTGGCCTTCGTGCGGGCCGTGTGTGAGAAGGAGAACCTGCCCCACATGGATCGGGAGGCGGTGTCCCGCCTGGTGGCCCACGGCTCGCGCCTGGCCGAAGACCAGACCAAGCTGACGACCCGGTTCGCCGATCTGGCCGATGTGGTGCGGGAAGCGGGCCACTTCGCCCGCAAGGCCGGCTCGCCCCGGATCGCCGCCAAGCACGTGGATTTGGCCGTCGAATCCCGGATCTATCGGTCCAATCTGATCGAGGAGCGGATCGGGGAGATGATCGAGCGGGGGGTGCTGCTCATCGACACCGAGGGCGCCGTCGTCGGTCAGATCAACGGGCTGTCGGTCCTCGACCTGGGCGACTACGCCTTCGGGCGGCCCAGCCGCATCACCACCTCGATGGCCCTGGGCCAGGCCGGAGTGGTCGACATCGAGCGCGAGGCCAAGCTGGGGGGACCCATCCACACCAAGGGGGTGATGATCCTCTCCGGCTATCTGTCCGATCGCTTCGCCGTCGACTATCCGCTCAGCCTCACCGCCCGCCTGGTCTTCGAGCAGAGCTACTCGGAGGTCGAAGGCGACTCGGCGTCGGGGGCCGAGCTCCTAGCGCTGCTGTCCGCCCTTTCCGACCTGCCGCTCCGCCAGGGCATGGCGGTCACCGGTTCGGTCGACCAGCAAGGACGCATGCAGGCGGTGGGAGGCATCAACGAGAAGGTCGAGGGCTTCTATCACGTCTGCAAGCTGAAGGGCCTCGACGGCGAGCAGGGGGTGGTGGTTCCGGCAGCCAACGCCGAGAACCTGATGCTGCGCGAGGAGGTGGTCGAGGCGGTGGCGGCCGGCCGGTTCCACGTGTGGACCGTCGGAACCGCCGAAGAGGGCGTCGAGCTGCTCACCGGGGTTCCAGCCGGTCGGCGCGGTCCCGACGGCGCCTATCCCGAGGGCACCGTCTACCGGCGTATCGACGACCGGCTCCGGGACATGGCCGAGCGGATGGCCCGGTTCGGACGGCCGGAGCTGGCCGCGCCCGAAGAAGAAGAAGAAGAAGAAGAGGCCCCGGAGGCGGCGCCGGCCGAGGGCGGGGATCAGGAGTGAACGGGGTCGGGGCCCGGACCGGCCCGAGCGTCGGCCGGCGGCCCACACCGCCTGGTTGACCGCCGCCACCAGGGCACCCCGCCTCGGTGGGTGGGAGCCGGACCGGTAGAGTCGCCGCGATGTGGCCGTTCGATCCGCCGATCACGCCTATGGAGGCCAGGGTTCGGGAATTCCTGCCCGAATCGCCGGGCTGGGCCTACGAGCCCAAGTGGGACGGCTTCCGAGCGGTGGCCTGGAGCGATGAGCCCCGCCTCGACAGTCGCAACCAGAGGCCGCTGCTCCGCTACTTCCCGGAGCTGGAACCGGCGTTGGGCCGGCTCCCCGGGGGCACGGTGGTGGACGCCGAGGTGGTGGTGGTCGTCGACGACGTCACCGACTTCGATTCGCTGCAGCTACGGATCCATCCGGCCCAATCGCGCATTGCGCTGTTGGCCGAGGAGGTCCCGGCCCGGCTGGTGGCCTTCGACCTGCTCGCCGCCGGCGGCACCGACCTGCGCAAAGAGCCGTTCACGATGCGGCGGGAGCGCCTCGACGCGTTGATGGCCGGGCTCGACCATCCCTGGCACCAGTCCCCGTCCACCGAGGACGTCGACGAGGCCCGCCGCTGGTTCACCGAGTTCGAAGCGGCCGGCTGTGACGGCATCATCGCCAAGAAGACCGACGCCCCCTACGTGGAGGGGAAGAGGGAGATGATCAAGGTCAAGCACCGCCGCTCGGTGGACGTCGTGGTCGGGGGATACCGGGTCCACAAGAACGGGGACAAGATCGGGTCCCTGCTCCTCGGCCTCTACGATGCCGGGGGGCAGCTGCATTTCATCGGCCACTGCTCGGGCTTCTCCGACCACGACCGGGTGGAGCTGCTCCAACAGTTCGAGCAGCTGCGTACCGGGGAGAGCTTCGGCGACGAGGCCCGCCGTCCCGGCATGGAGAGCCGGTGGTCGGGAGGCAAGGACATGTCGTGGGTGCCGGTGCAGCCCGGGGTGGTGGTCCAGGTCAGCTACGACCAGCTGGCCGAGGGGCGGTTTCGCCATGCCACCCGGCTGGAGAGATGGCGCCCCGACAAGGACGCCGAGCAGTGCACGATGGACCAGCTGGAGCGCCCCGAGGGCCCCGGGTTCGGGGAGGTGGTGGCCCATGGCCGATGACGGCGGGCCATCGCGGGTGGGGTCGTGCGGCGGCGTCTCCTGACCGTGTTGGGCACGATCGTTGCCGTGGTGGCGCTCCTGGTGGGCGCCGGCTGGGCGTTCCAGCGCCGTCTCATCTACTTTCCCTCCGGCGACCTGCCTTCCCTGCAGCAGGCCCTTCCCGGGGGGAGCGAGGTGACGCTGACGACCGGGGACGGCCTCGAGCTGGGCGGCTGGTATCTGCCGGCGCTGGATCAGGAGATGGCGGCCGCGGTGGTCTTCAACGGCAACGCCGGCAATCGCAGCGACCGGGTGGTTCTGGCCCGGGGCCTGGCCGAGCGAGGCATCTCGACGTTGCTCTTCGACTATCGCGGCTACGGCGGGAACCCGGGAAGCCCGTCCGAGCCCGGGCTCCTCGAGGACGGGCGGGCCGCCGTCGAAGGGCTGGCCCGGCTCAGCGGGGCTCCTCCCGTCTACTTCGGAGAGTCGCTCGGCTCGGCAGTGGCGGCGAGCGTCGCCGTCGACCGCCCCCCGGCGGCGCTGGTGCTCCGCTCTCCGTTCACTTCGCTCGTCGACGTCGGTAAGGCCCACTACCCCTTCCTGCCGGTCGGGTGGCTGCTCAAGGACACCTTTCCCACCCTCGACGCGGTGGCGGCCGCCGGGGTGCCGGTCCTGGTCATCGCCGGACCCGACGACGAGATCGTTCCCTTCCGGCTGAGCGAGCGGGTGTTCGCTGCCGCTCCCCGGATGAGGCGGCTCGTCGCCATCGAAGGGGCCCGCCACAACGACTATCAGTTGACGGTGGGGAACCGGCTGCTCGACGAAACCGCCGCGTTCGTGGCCGAAGTGCTCGGGGCCTCCGACTCGGGCTGAGAATCACTCCTTGCGTTTGCGGGATGGAGCCACCCGGGGCGGTTCTCCGGGCTGCTTGGGATAGTGGGGCGGCCAGGGGGCATCCCCTAGGCCGCTCTCCTCGTCGACGGCCACCTGCTCGAGGAGTGAATCGAGCCGGCCGGGATGGTCGTCGATGCCCGCCGAGAGGTCGCCGACCCGCCTCCAGCGATCTGGGAAGCGGGCCAGGTCGAGATCGTGCGGCTCGATCGATTCGAGCTCGTCCCAGCGGAACGGTGCCGACACCAATCCGGTATGGCGCACGCTATAGGCGGAGGCGATCGTCTTGTCCCGGGCCGTCTGGTTGTAGTCGATGAACACCCCGTGTCGCTCTTCCTTCCACCAGGCGACGGTGGCCCGCGGGTGGCGGCGCTCGACTTCCCGGGCCAGGGCCAGCACCGCCCGACGCACCTGGTGGAACGTCCACTCTGTGGCGATGCGGCAGTAGACGTGGATGCCCCGAGAGCCCGACGTCTTGGGCCAGCCCTCCAGTCCGTGCTCGGCGAGGACCTCGCGGACCACGCCGGCCACCTGGCGGGCCTCGTCGAACGTGGCGTCGGGGGTGGGGTCGAGGTCGATGCGCATCTCGTCGGGATGGTCGATGTCCTCGGCCCGGACCGGCCAGGGATTGAGGTCCAGGCAGTTGAGCTGGACCATGCGCAGCACGTCGACACCGGTGCGGGGTACTCGCATGCGTCCGGGCCGCTGGGAGGGAAAGCGGATCTGGACGGTTTCGAAGGGGTCGTTGACGTCGGCCCGCTTGTGATAGAAGGGATCGGCCCCCACCCCGTTGGGCCACCGCTTGAGCATGGTGGGGCGCCCGTAGACGCCCCGCAGGGCCCCCTCCAGGCACATGAGGTAGTGCTCGGCCACGTCGAGCTTGGTCCAGTCCTGCTCGGGGAACATGATCTTGCCCGGGCTGGAGATCCGCACTTTCCGGCCGTCGACCTCGACGAACGTCTCGTCCTTGGCCATGAGGGCAAGCTAATGGCTCGAAGTCCATAGCACGCTCGCCGCGAACGATCTACGGCCGAAAGGCCCTATCGCTGGGCCGCGGCGGTAGCATGATGTTGCCAACTGAAGAGCGGGTCGGCCTCGACCGAGGTTTGAAGCCCCCTGAACTCCCCGGCTCGGGGAGTCCACCAGGCAGCGGGAGGCCACCCGCTCTGCTCGCGCCCATCCAGTGGCCCGGAATGACGGCCGAGGGCGGCGGTTGACTCCTCTCGGTGAGCCGCAAGCAGCAGCAGTCCGCGAAGCGTGTCGACGTGAGGCGCGCCGCCGGGCGGTCCGGCGCCGCAAGCTGATCCAGAGCTCGACGATTGCCGTCGGAATCGTGTCCCCGGCCGCCCTGGCATTCCTGGCGTTCATGCCCGATTCGGGACTGCCGCTCACCGGCGATACGTCCACCAAGGCCTGGGATCTGCCCCGCCTCGACGGCCACGGCCGGGTGGCCCCGGCCGAGTACAGTGTCGTATGGCCGACATTGCGGCCGGTAGGAACCAGTCGCCGAGTTGGAAGGGGCATGGACATGGGTGAGGCCCAGCACTACGCCTGGTTGGCCAAGTCGTTCGGCCGCACCGACTACCTGCCCTTGAGTCCCGACGACCTCGAGGCGCTCTCGGGCGCCGGCGAGCCCATCGGGAAGTACCCCGGTACCCACCTCTTTCGGGAGGGCGAGGCGGCACGGGCCGCCTACGTGATCGAGGAGGGCACAGTCGAGCTGTCCCGCAGCGGGCGCAGCGATCGGCGCATTGTGGGACGGGTGGGGGTGGGGGCGGTCATCGGCGACATCGCCATGTTCCGCGGTGAGCCTTACATCTCCTCGGCCCGGGCCGTCGATCGGGTCAGGGCCCTTCGCCTCGATCGCGACAAGCTGCTCCCGGTGTTGCTCGCGCACCCGGTCATCGCTCTCCGCTGGCTGGTGGCCGGTCTCAGCCAACTGGAACGGACCCAGCGGCGGGTGCTCCGGCTGATGCACCGCACCGTCAAAGAGCAGGTGGCCGAGATGCTGCTGGACGAGGCCGATGGTTACGGCGAGATCCATCTCTCTCAAAGCGCCCTGGCCACCTTGCTGGGAACCACGCGCCAGTCGGTGAACGAGGCGCTCGCCGAGCTCCGTTCCGAAGGCGCGGCCGAGACCGGCTACCGGCTCATCACGGTCCTCGATCGCCGGATCCTGGCCGACGTCGCCGGCCGAGACGCCTAGGGGAACAGTCTCAGGCCCCCGACAATCGGTTTTGTCCCCGGTGGCCGTTTCGGCCCCTAGCATCGAAGGGTCATCTCCAGCGAGGCTCACATGGCCCTTCGTTCACTCGTCGCATTCGCCGTTGCGGCCACGGTCGTTGCCGCGGCCGAGTCCGGGCCGGCCATCGCCGCTGCGGATGTGGAGATCCCTGCCCAGGGGATCGCCTACGCCGGGTACTACCCGGACGCCGGGGCGCTGGCGGCCAACGACTTCGCCCCAATAGCCGACGACATCACAGCCTTCAACGGCGCCGGGGGCAAGGCGAGCTTCATCGGGCTGCAGCTCGACGTCGCCGACACCCGGGCGGCCACGATCGGCCGGCTGAACGCGGTGCGGGCCGCCGGCGCCACCGCCGTGGCCACCGTGAACGTCTCCGCGACGGCTGCCTCGATCGCCACCGGCGGCAGCGACGGGGCCATCACCACGTGGGCCGGGTACGTGAAGGAGTGGCTGGACGGCACCAACCTGGACGGCGGGCTCGAGCCTTCCGCCACCAATCGCCATGTGATCATCGCCCCGCTGCCGGCGATGAATGCGACCGGCTCGGCCTACGGGTGCACACCGTCCGCCTTCGAATCGGCCTTCAACAAGTTCGTCTCGGTCACCGAGTCGACGTTGGCCGACCAGGCCCCGCGAGTCCGGTGGGCCTTCGCGCCCAATGCCTCTTCCGATCCGGGCTGCCAGAGCCTCCGCTCCTATTTCGACTTCTCGGCGGCCGCCAAACCGGATCTGATCGCGCTGGGGGCCTTCAACAGCAGGGGGATCGGCGCCGCCCCCGACGCCTCGCCGTCCGACCTGTTCGACGCCGCCCTCACCGAGGTGCGGGAACCGACTTTTGCCCCCGACACCCCGGTGCTGCTGGCCCCCACCGCCGCCTGCCCGGGGGCCCATCGTGCCGGCTTTGTGAAGGACCTCTTCACCTACGCCGCCAACGACGCCAACGCCGTCGCCGCCATCTGGTTCAACGCGCCCGGAGCTTGCGACTGGCGAGTGTGGGATGGGAACACCCTCGGCGACGGCTGGTCGGCCGGGGTATCCACCGCTGCATTGGGGAACTCATCGACGTTCGCTCCCTGGTTCGTGAAGGACACCGCGTTGCGGGTCGTGGAGCCGGGCCTGGCGCCCGACCCCTGTCCGCCGGGAGCCGCCTGCGACTCCGTCGGGTTCGTCGACGACGTCGGGCCGCTGTTCATCCTCAAGACCCGTATCGGCGTGGTCGATGGTGCCCCGCCGCCGAGCCTCGTGTTCATCTACGGCAATCCGGGCGATTTTCCGGTCATGGGCGATTGGGACTGCGATGGAGTGGTCACGCCGGGGATGTATCGCCAGTCCGATGGCTTCGTGTATCTGAAGAACTCCAACAGCACCGGCATCGCCGACATCCGCTTCTTCTTCGGCAACCCGGGCGACATCCCCATCGTCGGCGACTTCAACGGCGACGGCTGCGACACGGTCTCGATCTATCGCCCGTCGGAGAGCCGGGTGTTCATCATCAACAAGCTGGGGGCCAACGAAGGAGGACTGGGTGCGGCCGAGATCGACTACCTCTTCGGCAACCCGGGCGACAAGCCCTACGTGGGGGACTTCGACGGCGACGGGGTCGACACCATCGGGCTGCACCGCGAGTCGACCGGATTGGTGTACTTCCGCAATTCGCACACCCAGGGAGTCGCTGATCTGTCGTTCATCTACGGCGATCCGGGTGACAGGCTGGTGGCCGGCGACTGGAACGGCAACGGCATCGACACCGTGGCCGTCTACCGCCCCAGCAACGGCTTCTTCTACGCCCGCCTGTCCAACAGCGCCGGGTTTGCCGACGTGACGTTCTTCCAGAGCATCGGACTGGAGGCGGTGGTGCGGGCCCCGCGAGGCAGTTGAGGGAAGCGGCAGGGCCGGCGCCGGGCCACGGGGTCAGCCGGCGGTGATCCCGCCGTCGATGGGTATCGCCGCTCCGGTGATGAAGCCGGCCTCGTCCGACGCCAGGTAGAGCATCGCTCGGGCGATCTCGTCGGGCTGGGCGACACGGCCCAGCGGGTGCTTGTCCTCGAACAGGTGGCGAACCGCTTCCTCGCCCCCCATGGCTTCCATCTCCGAGGCCAGCATCGGGGTGTCGACGCTGCCGGGGCACACGCAGTTGACCCGCACCCCGTCGGCGGCGTGATCGAGCGCCATCGCCTTGGTGAGCATCACCACCGCCCCTTTGGCTGCGCTGTACGCCGCCGTGCCCCGACCACCCACCAGGCCGAAGTAGGAGGCGTTGTTGACGATCGCGCCGCCGCCGCCGGCGATCATCAGAGGCAGGGCGTATTTCGACATCAGGAACGTGCCCCGGGCGTTGACGGCCAGCGTGTGTTCCCACTCCTCGAGCGACGTGTCCACCGCGGTCCTGTCTCGGTAGATGACCCCGGCGTTGTTGACCAGCACGTCGAGTCGGCCGAGCTCCTCCCCACACCGCTCGACGACCGTTGCGCAGTCGGCCGGTACGGTGACATCGCAGCAGTGCGCTGCCGCTTGCCCTCCGGCGGCGGCGATCTCGGCCACGACCTCAGCCGACCGTTCCTCGTCGCGGGCGGCGATCATCACCGAGGCACCTTCGGCGGCGAACAGCCGGGCGGTTGCCCGCCCAATGCCGGAGTTGCCGCCGGTGACGATGACCACCTTGCCCTCGAAGCGTGTTGTCGGCGCCCCCACGGCTGCCTCCTTCGGATCCAACCTAGGCGAGCCGTGGTTCGTCATGAGCCGGAGCGACTCGCGATGCTGCGCCCGGCGCCGCCTTCGGCCACGGTGCTCGCCGCTTTCCGGCACCCGGTTGCTGGTCGAGGGCGAGACCGGCGCCCGGCCATCGGGGAGGAAAGACCCTCAGGCCGCTTCGCGGCGGGTCATACTCTGGGAGAGGAGGGATCGTGGAGCGGAGACTGCGCATTCTCATTCTGTGGTCGGTCGGGGTGGGGGCCGCTCTGGCCGTTCTGTCTCTGCTCGGGCTCGATTTTGCCGGGCAGGAGAGGATCATCGGAACGTCGTTCAGCATCGCCGCGGCGGGCGCCCTGGTGACGGTGGCCCTCATGGCGCGCGAACAAGGGCGCCTGGCGCCTGTGATCCCGGCGGCGGCTGCTCTGGCTTCAGTGGTCGCCTTCGGGCTGATCGTCGGTCTGATCTGGGGCGAGCCCGACCCGGACTGGCCCTGGAAGCTGTCCGGCACCTTCACCATCGCCGCCCTGGCACTCAGCCTGATCTGTTTCCTGTCGCTGGCCCGCCTGGTCGGGCGCTTCGAGTGGGTTCGGGCCTCGGCCTACGTGTTGAGCACCGTCGGCGCCGGTTTCATCGCAGCCTTCATCTGGTGGGAGATCGGCAACGAAGACGAGTGGATCTTCCGTGTCTTCGGCGTGGTGATGGTGCTGCTGGCGTCGGCGACCGTCGCCGTCCCGGTCCTTCACCTGGCGAGCCGACCGGAGCTCCGGGTCGAGGAGGGGGAGGCGATCGGGTTCTGCCCGTTCTGTGGGGCGGTGGTCGATGGCGCGACCGGGGTCTCGATCGCCTGCCGGAGCTGCAAGGCTCGATTCCGAGTCGAGCAGCTGGCGGCCCCTCAGGAGAACATCGTCTTGGGCCGCTCCTCGAGCTCGCCGTCGACGTAGACGTCGACCTTCTCGTTGTAGAAGCTCACCAGTCCGGCGATCTTGGCGCTTTCGTGCACCGGGTGCTGGTAGCTCCACACGATGTCCTCGAGCACCTCACCGCCCGCCCGCACCGACCAGTAATCGGCTTTGCCCTTGTAGGGGCAGTGGGTCTCGGTGTCGGTGGAGGTGAGCAGGTCCATGCGGACGTCGGTCTTGGGGAGGTAGTAGCGGGTCGGGAGTCCGGTCTCGAAGAGCAGGGTGGGGTGATGGGAATCGGCAACGTTGACGCCGTTGACGACCACCTCGACGTGGCGAGAGCTGTGCAGGATGTCCACCCGGGTGTAGGGGTCGCGGGCGTGGACGAACACCTCCTCGTCCTCCTCAAACCAGCCGTCCATGGCGTTCCAGCGGAAGGCCACCAGGTCCCGCAGCTCCTCGAGGGACGACTCGGGATAGGCGTAGGCGGCACCCTCGGCTTCTCGATCGCTTCCCTTCACGGTGTAGTAGTGGGCCACGCCCCGGCTCGGGGACTTCTTGGTCTCGGCGGTGGGCACCAACAGCTCCATCCGCACATCCTCGGTGGGGAAGTAGTAGGTGGGGTAGAAGGGCTTCTCCCACACCAGCTTGACCCGGGTGCTGTCGGCGATGAGCTCGCCCCCCAGGTAGGTGCGGATCCGCTTGGCGCCGTCTTCGATCCGGACCCGTTCCCGGGCGGGGGCGGTGGTGGTCATGAGAATCTGTTCTCCTGGTCGGGTTCCGGTCATGGCAACCGCAGCCGGGATGCCGAGATTCCCGCTCAGCAGGCTTCCTCGGCGGCAATGGGGCCCACCGCTGGCCGGTGACACCGGGGCAGCAACGGCTTGGCGCGTCCCTTTCGGGCTTGCCACCCGTACATGCCACGACACGGGCCGCGGGCCTCGAGGCTCCGTCTCGACGGCCGAAGGCCGGCGCGACGCCGGTCCCGGGTGGGCATGGCGCCACCTTGGGTGGTCGACAGGCCCGGGGATGCCGGGAGGGCAGTGACGCCACTTCGGCCGTAGTGATGCGACTTTTTCCAGTGTCTGGAGAGGCTTTCCCCATATTTGTTCACTTCTCCACGACCTTCCCTTGTTGAGGGAATAAGAAAGACGCCCCACCAGCTAAAGGTTGCGTTACCCGGGCCGAGGGCTGGATGGTCCTTCCAGTCGGACGCTTTTCACCTTCACTGCTTTCGGTGGCCATGTTCGGGGCCGGATCGACAGTGATGAACCGGGCGACGGTGGCTGATGACGAGTCGGCGGGCCGGCCGACCCTCCCTTCCCGCCGCCCAGCTGCCCGACGGAGAAGCCGAGGCCGAGGTCGCTCCGCCGAAGGTGCCGGTCCCGACGACGACCGCCCCGGCGGCCATCAGGCTCCGGCCAGGCGGGCCAGCGCTTCCTGGTCTCCGCGTTCCAGGGCCAGTTCCGCCTCCAGGCTCTCGACGTCGCGGTAGATGGAGGCGACCGCCACGACCTCGCCGTCCTTGCGGTAGGCGACGATCGCGTTCCGGTCTGCGATCGAACCGTCGATTACGGTGTCGTCGTAGTCCTCGGCGTGGCCCACGTAGTTGATGGGTACGTCGTAGTGCTGGCTCCAGAAGAAGGGGACGTCGACGAACGGAGTGGGTCGGCCCAGCATGTTTCGGGCGGCGACCTGGCCCTGGCGCTGGGCCACCACCCAGTGCTCCACCCGGACGCCTCGCCCCAGCCGGGGCTCGGGATAGCGGGCCACGTCGCCGGCGGCCCAGATGCCGGGAGCACTGGTGCGCAGCTGCTCGTCGACGACGATGCCCCTGTCGACGTCCAGTCCGGCCTGCTCGGCGAGGGCGAGGGCGGGCCGCACCCCCACTCCCACGACCACCAGCTGGGCCGCCAGATTCGTTCCGTCCGACAGCGTCACCGAGTCCTCCTCGATGGCGGCCGCGGTCCGCTCCAGGTGGAAGTGGACGCCGTGCTCGGTGTGGAGGTTGCGGATGAACTCGCCCAACTCCGCTCCGAGCACCCTCTCCATGAGGACGGCCTCGGGGGCCACCACGTGGACCTCGAGGTCTCGCTGACGAAGCGAGGCGGCCACTTCCAGGCCGATGAAGCTGGCGCCCAGGACGACGGCGCTGCGGGCCTGCTCGGCTGCGGCGATGATGCCCCGGCTGTCGTCCAGGGTCCGCAGGTAGTGGACGTGGGGGAGGTCGATGCCGGGGGTGTCGAGATGGATCGGGTCGGCGCCGGTGGCGATCAACAGCGCATCGAAGCCGAGCTCGGTGCCGTCGTCGAGCGTCACCGTCCCTGCCTCTGGATCGATCGAGACGGCCCTCCTTCCCAGCACGAGCTCGATGTCGTGCTCGGCATAGAACGCTTCCGATCGCAGCGGGATCCACTCCTCGGGGGCGGTGCCGGCCAGGTAGTCCTTGGACAGGTTGGGCCGGTCGACCGGACCGGCGCCGTCTGCCCCGACCATCGTGATCGGGCCCCGGTAGCCCTCGCGGCGCAGCGTTTCGGCCGCACCGGCGCCGGCGGCGCCGGCGCCGAGGATGACGACCGAAGCAGGCGCGGTCTCCGGAGTCTTCGCCTCGGGCTCGATCTCGACCGGACCCGACACGTACAGCCGGTCTCCCTCCTCGCGCACCCGGTACGTCGGAACCGGGTTCATGGCCGGGGCCCGGACCGCTTCTCCGGTGCGCACGCTGAAGCAAGCGTGGTGCCACGGGCAGCGGACCATTTCCCCGTCGAACAGCCCCTTGCCGAGCGGGCCGCCGTAGTGGGTGCAGCGCCCGCCCACCGCGAACACCTCTCCGCCGGTGCGGGCGATCACCACCGGCTGGTCCCCGGCCCGGCCCAGGATCATCTGCCCCTCGCCCAGCTCGTCGGCGCCCACACCCTCATGCTCGAGATCGGGACCGGAGAGTGGTTGCTGTTCGGCCATGGTGCCTCCGGGTGAGAAGAGGAGTGCACTATACGGGGCGGTGCGATTGCCGGCCCGACCAGGAGATTGGCACCGGGAAGGCGAAAAGGGGCGTAGGCTCACCGCCGTCTGATGGACATCACCGAGGGAACGGGCTCGAAGTCGCTGGCCCGCGAGCTGGGCCTGTACGGCGCCTTCACGGTCAGCCTGGGGGCCATGATCGGCAGCGGCATCTTCGTGCTGCCCGGGCTCGCCTACGAGACCGCTGGTCCGGCGGCCATCCTCGCCTATTTCCTGGCCGGGCTTTTGGTGGTCCCGGCCGCTTTCAGCCAGTCGGAGATGGCCACCGCCATGCCCCAGGCCGGAGGCACCTACCTATACGTCGACCGGGCCATGGGCCCGCTGATGGGCACGGTGGCCGGCTTCGGCACTTGGTTTGCCCTCGTCTTCAAGGCGGCCTTCGCCCTGGTGGGCCTGGGCGCCTATCTGAGCTACTTCGCCGACCTGCCGGTCAAGCCGGTGGCGGTGGGCTTCGCGGTCATGCTGATCGGCATCAACGTGGCCGGAATCCGACAGAGCGGCCGTTTCCAGACCCTGATCGTCACGGTGGTGCTCGGGGTGCTGGCCTTCTATGTGGCTGATGGGGTCACGCTCGTCGACAACGAGAGCTACCGCCCGTTCTTCTCCGAGGGCTTCTCGGGCCTGCTGGCCGCCTCGGGGCTGGTGTTCGTGTCGTACGCCGGAGTCACCAAGGTCGCCAGCGTTGCCGAGGAGATCGAGCGTCCCCACCGCAACCTCCCTCTGGCGATCCTCATCAGCATTGCGCTGATGATGGTCCTCTACCCGGCCATCGTGTTCGTGATCGTGGGAGTGACGCCGGCCGAGGAGCTGACGGAGACGCTGACGCCGATGGCGACCGCCGCCGAAACCTTCATGGGCGACATCGGGCCCACCGTGATCGCAGTTACCGCAGTGCTGGCCTTGCTCAGCATGGCCAATGCCGGCCTGCTCTCCTCGTCCCGCTATCCGTTCGCCATGGCCCGGCGGGCCCTGGCCCCGGTCTCGTTCGCCCGCATCGGGGCCCGATCGGGCACCCCGGTGGTGGCGATCACCATCACCGGAACAGCGATCGTGCTGCTGGTGGCGTTCGTTCCCATCTTCGAGCTCGCCAAGCTGGCCAGTGCGTTCCAGCTCCTCGTGTTGTCGATGGTCAACCTGGCGGTGATTGCCTTCCGGGAAAGCAAGGTGCCCTGGTACCGGCCCCGGTTCCGTGCCCCCGCCTATCCCTGGCTGCAGCTGGCCGGAATCGGTGGCGCGCTCCTGTTCCTCACCGAGATGGGGTGGGATTCGATCGTCGGGGCGCTGGCCATCGTGGTGGTGGCCGTGGCCTGGTACCGGCTGTTCGGTCAGTCCCGAGCCAGCCGGGAGAGCGCCTCGCTGGACGCGCTGCGATTGCGGACCAACACCCGGCTGGTGGCCCAGACCGAGCAGGCGCTGGCCGGCCCCGGCAAATCGCACATCCTCATCCCGGTCCGGCGCGACATCCCCGGCGCCCGGCTGCGCGATCTGATTCGGGTCGCCGGCAGCGTCGCGGCTCCCGACGGCAGGATCGACGTCCTGCGGTTCGAGGAGGTGCCCTTCCAGATCAACCTGGAGTCGGCGGCCGGGGTGAGCGAAGAGGATCTGGCCTTCGAGCAGGGGGTTCACGCCATGGCCGGCGAGCAGGGGGTGACGGTCCATGCCGGCGAGGTGGTCGGCCACGACCGGCGGAGAGCGCTCATCAATTACGTCACGGAGAACGGGGTCGACCTCTTGCTGGCCGAGATGCCCAGGCCCCATCGGCGCGGGCTGTTCCGGGGCGGCGAGGTGCGCTGGTTACGGGAGGGAGTCGACTGCGACACCGCCTTCTTGAGGAATCGGGAGGTGGGGTCGGTGGACAGCATCGCGGTGATGGGGGCGGGCGGGCCGTTCGATGCCCTCAAGGTGCACCTGGCGGATCGGATCGCTATGGCCGAATCGGCGTCGGTCCGGTTCGTCCACGTGCTCGGCACCGACGCCACCGACAGCCAGGTGGGATCGATCGTCGAGTACCACGGGCAGCTCGAGGGCCTCTCACCGGTGCCGACGGAGAGTCTGGTCGAGAGATCGGACGACCTGGTGGAGGCGCTGGGGCGCATCGCCCACGGCTCGGGTCTGGTGATCCTGGGCGCCCCGCTGCACACCTTCCCGTTCTTCGCCGACCTGGCCGACCGGATCTCCGACCGGGTCGAGTGCGCGGTACTGCTGGTGGAGGCCCGCGACACATTCCGCCGCACCTTTCTGGGAAGGGCGCTGGAGAAGCTGATCTACTGAGCCCTCTCCCGGCCGGGCCGCTCCAGGTTGGTGAGACGGACCCCGAGGAGACGCACCGGCCGGCGCAGCTCGATGCGGTCGAGGCACTGCCGGGCGGCCGCCTTCACGTCGCCCTCGTCGTCGGTGGCCCACCCGCACGTTGGTGCCGCCGGCACCGCCCGGTAGCTTGGGAAACGAGCAATCGGGAGGTCGCCGTGGATCTGGGACACCTACGCCTCCGGCGCCACCGACCGAACCAGGGAAGCAATGACCAGGGCAGTGGAGCGGTTCGACAACGCCGCCGGCGACCTCTCCCGCTGGGTCCTCAACGCCAGCCACCCCGACTACGTATCCGCCTTTTGGGCGAGCCTCCGGGGTGAACCCCTCACCGATGCTGAGGTGCGGGCCATCCGCCGCCTGAACCAAATCAGCCGTGCCATGAGCCTCACCGACGCCGCCGGTGGATTCGCCGTACCGGCCCAGTTGGACCCGGCCTTCGTCATCACCGGTGCCGGCAGCCAGGACGGAATCGCCGGGGTGAGCCGCCAGGTCATCGCCACCGGTGACGTGTGGAGCGGAGTCAGCACCGGGCAAATTTCGGCCTCGTGGGATGCCGAGGCCACCGAAGTGTCAGACGACGCCCCCACCCTCGCCCAGCCACAAGTCACAGTGCACAAACTCGCCGTGTTCGTCCCGTTCTCAATCGAAGTCGGGATGGACATTCCGAACTTCGCCGAGGAAGTCACCAGGATGATGGTGGACGCCCAGGCCAACCTGGAGAACACCGCGTTTGCGACTGGTTCAGGCACGGCGCAACCATTCGGGATCGTCACCGCCCTGTCAGGAGGGGCGCAGGAGGTCACGTCAGCCACTACCGACGTTTTGGCGTTGGCTGACCTCTTTGCGGTCTATGACAATCAGGCCGCCCGCTGGCGGGATAACTCCACTTGGGCGATGAACGAACTTATCGCTTCCCAAGGCGTGGTGGGAGGAGCGGTAGATGTCGTCGACGAGGGGAGGGCCCTGATCGGTGCCGGTGGCTCGGGGACCGTGGCACTCGGCGCAGGCGGCCGAGAAGGCCGCCTCCCGGGCGGCGAGCACCTCAGGGGTGGCGGAGGCAGCGGGCACCGACGCCGTACCGCACGCCGTCGCCAACAGCCGGAAGGCAACGGGACGCATCGTCGTGTTCGACAACATTTGGGCCTTCCCAAGCTACGTGAGAGCGAATACATTCGCGTGGTTGCCACCCATCCCGGGTGGCCGTCTCAATGGAGGAGTCCATGCCTGCTCGTAAGGCAAACAGCCGCTCGAAGAAGCAAGCGCCGAAACCCGCGGCCAAGAAGTCATCGAAGAAGAGCAAGTAACTCGCACGTTGAGGGGGCCCGTCTGGGCCCCCTCAACGCGTCCCGGGCGCCCCGAAAGTGGGGTCGGTGGGCGGCAAGCGCTCCCGACCCTCTTGAACGCCGACGATGGCGAGGCTGGCTGTTGCAAGGCCCATGCCCGAGACGACCGCCAGGGCGGTATAGGCACCGGCATCGGCGAAGCCGCCGCCGAGGAAGGGGGCCAGGGCGCGACCTGCCGCCATCGCTCCCTGGGCATCGCCTGCCCGCTCGGCGGGATGCAACGATCTAGCCGCCAGCATCTGCATCACACCCGGAACTCCCATCCAGAAGGCGAAGCCCCACCAAGCGAAGCCGGCGTAGAAGAAGGCCGGTGGCATCGCGCCCGCCATTGGCCGAGGCGGGGATGGCCGCCATGGTGCTGGGTGGGATCGCCGTCCTGGTCGGCTCGTTTCTCCCGTGGGCAACCGCGCCTGGTGGCCTCCGCACGCTGGGAATCGAAGGGGATGGGGTGATCACGGCAGGGCTGGGCCCTCATGATGGTCGGGTCGTTGGCCGTGGTGTTCTCCTCTGCGGGCGTGGCCAGACTCTGGAGGAGGTTCGGCCGGGGGTGGTACGTTGCATGCACCTTTCTCACCACCGCGATCGCGGTGGTTGATCCCGCCAGCGCGAGCCGCATAGCTCCCGGGCTCGTCCGGATCGGCTTCGGCCTCTGGATCGTCCTCGGTGGAGCCGTGGTCGGCTTTGCCGGTTTTGTCGCCAGCAGGGAAGTCGCCGCCGGCTGAGAACTTCCGCTTGCATCGTTCACAGCCGCTCGTCGGAACCGGGCGGTGGGTCGTCGCCGCGGGTGGGCGGTGGCCCGGGCATCGACCGGCGGACCCCGTTACGGGAAGAGGCGCAACGGGTGCCGATCGGCCAGAATCCG
>CAYFYE010000016.1:0-31183 GCA_964347285.1 uncultured Acidimicrobiia bacterium | reverse complement strand
GGGACCGGTCTCGTCGACATCGGTAGACCCGGCCGACTCGGCGATGATGAGGGCGTGGCCGGTTGCCAGGGCGGGCCGTCCCGGGACCACCAAGACAGCCGCCACCAACACCAGAATCGAGGCAAGGGAGAGGACGCGCCGAAGCGCCGACCTGTGAACGAGTACCGGATTCCGGCTCACATCCTCTCCCTTGCGCCCTGGAACAGGCGGCCGGAACGCGACACCGAAAACGGCCAGGATCTGAGGAGTCCCCAAGCGCGTGCTCGGGCGGGGTTCCCTGGCCACCTGCTACGTAGCGCATTCGAGTCTTATCGGAGAGTAGGCACAAGTCAATGTTGGGCCCCTACCTACACAAAGGGACTAGCACAAAGGGACTAGTCACCCGGGCGGTCGTTGCCGTCGGCTGCCGTCGCCCGACCAGCCTCTAGTAGGGCCAAGACCTGCTCGGCCTCGAGATCATCCAGCCGGGCCACCGCCGAGCCTCGCTTCACCGCCAGGTAATCGCCGGGCTTGGCATCAGGAACCGACCCCAGATGGATTTCGCGCACCTCACCTTCGATGAGGGCCCAGCCGCGCCGCTCCCGCCCGAGTCCCCAGGCCGAAACCAGCTTGGCCGGGGACGAGCCCCTCATGCCCATCTCCAGACGACGGAGTCGGCTACCGAAGAGCGGCGCGTCATCGAGATCCTCCAGCACCGACGGCCGGGCCCACATCGGGCGCCGTCATCGGCCAATGGGTGCGTGCGATCATTCTCCGGCTGCATACATCTCCAACAGCTGGAGCCGGGTGGCTTCCAGTCGCTTGACGACAACGGCGAAGAGACGCTTCATGAGCTCGTAGCCCAGGTCGTGGTCGTAGTCCTTTGCCTGCATCAGAGAGCTCGCCTTCAAGGCCAGGGCAGTCGTCCCGGTGATGGCCCGGGCGTCGAATCGCCATCGGTACGGAGGGATCATCCACGACCATCCGAGGACGTCGCCTTCATGGAGCGTCTGCAGGGTGCGGGTGCCTCCCCGCGTCTCGGCGTCGAGCGCCACCTCTCCGGTTTCGATCAGATAGCAGGCGCCGGCCGGCTGGCCTTTCCGAAAGATGGTGTCACCGGGCTCGAAACTCACTTGGGATGTGCAGCAGGCGTCGATCCGGGCCAGGTGGGCTTCACGCATTCCCTCTAAGAACGGGTGACGCCTCAGTGCCTCGAGATACGACATGCGCGCCCTCGCTTTCTCGAAGGGCCGGCACCTCTGCGCGTCGACGGCAACCGGGCACACAGTGTCGGCAAGCACATCGGCGGCGCAGGGAAGGGTCCCGTCGCCCTGATCTACCCCGTCAAGCTAAAGGGGCGCCCCGCCGGACAGCTAGGGGCGTTCGGCACGAGGGCCTAGGCGAACGGCCCGAGCGAGCGCACTGAGAAGCTTCGACCAGAGCCAACTCCGGCCGGCTCAGCTCCCCGTGGACCGATTTCGGGCCGCAACCAGCTTTTCGACGCGCCGCAGCGATTGCCGGGCCCGTCTCGCCGCCGCCGTGTGAATGAAACCGGCGGCCCAGCCGCTCACGGCGCCTCCGTACCCGACTGCCACGCGCGAGCCGGTCCGGTCGGGCTCCACCATGGCCTCCACCCGACACTCGACCTCTACGTTCTCGCTCATGGGCAGTCCACCGAGCTTCAGCCGATAGCGTCGCCCCGCCTCCCAGTTGAGGACTTCGCAAGTGACCGGGTAGCGGCGCCATCCGATCTTCAGCAGGGTCGGGAAGACCTCGCCGGCCTCGGGGAGATCTCCCGCCCACTGCGTCTTCTCGGTCGGCGCCCATTCGTCCAACCGGGCCAGGTCGCCCATGATCGTCCACACGACCGAAGGGTCGACATCGCGCAGGTCGGTCTCCTCCCACGCAGCCACTGGACGGGGACGCTTCCAGTCGAGCCAGCGCTGGAGGGTCATCCTCGGGTCTTCTCCTGGATGAGCTGGGTCACTTTGCGGGGGTCGGCCTTTCCGCCGGTGGCCTTCATCACCTGCCCCACCAGGAAGCCGATCGGTTTGGCATCGCCGCCCCGCACCTTCTCCACGACATCGGGATTGGCGGTCAGCACGGCATCGACCTCGGCGGCCAAAGCATCGACATCGGTGACCTGAATGAGGTCACGCTGCGCCGCCACCTCGGCCGGCGATCCCTCACCCGCCAGTACGCCGGTGAGCACCTCCTTGGCAGCTGTGGCCGACAGGTCCCCGGAGCGGGTCATCTCGTAGAGCTCGGCCAGGTGGAGTGCGGTCAGGGGGGTCTCCCCCAGGTCTTTCTCCTCACGGCGCAGGTAGCCGACCACCTCGCCGGTGAGCCAATTGCCGACGACGGCAGCCTCGGCGCCGGCGGTGGTTGCCCCGTCGAGCAGGTCGCCCAGTCCGGCATCGGCGGCCAGCCGGCCGGCGGTGGATTCGTCCAGACCCAATTCGAGGTACCGGACCCGTCGACTCTGGGGAAGCTCGGGCAGGCCGCTGCGAATTCGGTCCTGCCAATCGCGGTCCACCGCCAGCGGCAGCAGATCCGGCTCGGCGAAGTAGCGGTAATCGGAAGACTCCTCCTTGCCCCTCATCGCCTGCGTCTGGGCAGCGTCTTCGTCCCAGTGGCGGGTCTCCTGGACCACCTCTTCGCCGCCGTCGAGCACGGCCGTCTGGCGGTCGATCTCGTAGGCCAGGGCCCGTTCCAGGGAACGGAGCGAGTTCATGTTCTTGACCTCGGTTCTCGTCCCGAACTCGGAGCTTCCGGCGGCGCGCAGCGACACGTTGGCATCGAAGCGCATGCTTCCCTCTTCGAGCTTGGCATCGGACACACCCAGGGCTCGCACCAGCGCCTGGAGTTCTTGAGCGTAAACCCGGGCTTCTTCCGGTGAACGCAGATCCGGTTCGGTGACCACCTCGACCAGCGGCACTCCGGAGCGGTTGAAGTCGAGGAGAGTGTGGGTCCCGGCATGGATCCGGCCCCCTTCACCGACGTGCAGGCTCTTGCCGGTGTCTTCCTCCATGTGGACGCGCGTGATCCCAACACGGCGGGTGTATCCGTCGACCGCGATGTCCAGGTGACCACCGACGCAGATCGGCAAGTCGTACTGGGAGATCTGATAGTTCTTCGGCAGGTCGGGGTAGAAGTAGTTCTTGCGATGGAAGATCGACTGGGCCACGACTTCGCAGTCGAGGGCCAGCCCGATGGAGATGATCCCCTCTATAGCTGCCTCGTTGGGAACCGGGAGCGCCCCGGGCAAACCCAGGCAAACCGGACACACCCGGGTGTTGGGTTCGGCTCCGAAGTCGACGGCGCACCCGCAGAACATCTTCGAGCGGGTGGTCAACTCCACGTGGGTCTCTACACCGATAACCGGTTCGTACCTCACGGCGTCGTCACCTCGGAGGTGGCCATTACCGGGCGGGCCGTGAAGTCGGCCAAGCGCTCGACGGCGGCGGCCGCCTGAAACAGCACCGCTTCTCCAAGGGCCGGGGCCATGACCTGAAAACCCACCGGCAAGCCGCCCGAGTCGGTCCCGATCGGTACCGAGATCCCGGGATCGCCGGCCAGGTTCAGGGGGATCGTGCACAAGTCGGACAGGTACATCGACAGCGGATCGTCGACGCGCTCGCCCAGCGCAAATGCGGTCGTCGGGCTGACCGGAGACACCAATACGTCGACGTGCTCGTAGGCGGTGGCGAAGTCCTGGATGATCAGCGTGCGGACCTTTTGGGCCCGGCCGTAGAACGCGTCGTAGTAGCCGGCGGAAAGGGCGTAGGTGCCCAGCAGCACCCGTCGAATGACCTCGGGGCCAAATCCTTGGGCCCGGCTGGCGGCCATCATCTCCTCCACCGTCGCACCCTCGACGCGCAACCCGTAGCGAACGCCATCGAACCGGGCCAGGTTGGCCGAACACTCGGCGGGTGCGATCAGGTAGTAGGCCGACAGTGCGTGCGAAAAGGACGGCAGCGATACCTCGGTTACTGCGGCACCGTCGGCGGCCAGAGCGTCGACCATTCCCCCGAACACCTCCTGCACCTCGGGGTCGATCCCCTCGCCCGACAGCTCCCGGACCACTCCCACCCGCAGCCCGGCGATTCCCTGGTCCACGGCGGCGGAGAAGTCGGGGAGATCACCCCGGTAGCTCGTGGCATCGCGGGGATCCCAACCGGCCACGGCCGACAGCAGGGTGATGGCATCCTCGACGGTGCGACCGATGGGTCCGATCTGGTCGAGCGAAGACGCAAAGGCGACCAGGCCGTAGCGGCTCACCAAGCCGTAGGTCGGCTTCATACCAACGACCCCGCACAGTGATGCCGGCTGCCGGATCGAGCCTCCGGTGTCCGAACCCAGGGCGGCCAGGGCCGAGCCGGCCGCCACCGCCGCTGCCGATCCTCCCGAACTGCCGCCCGGCACCCGGTCGGTGTCCCACGGGTTGCGGGTCGGCCCGTATCCGGAGTTCTCGGTGGACGAGCCCATGGCGAACTCATCGAGATTGGTCTTGCCCACGATCACCGCACCGCCGGTCCGGAGACGCTGCACTGCGGTGGCGTCGTAGGGAGGGAGGTAGCCGGACAGGATCTTCGAGCCACACGTCGTCTCGAGCCCCCGGGTCGCCATGTTGTCCTTGACGGCGATCGGAATCCCCTGAAGAGGACCTGCATCGACTCCTCCGGCGAAAGCGGCATCGGCAGCCTCGGCGGCGGCCCGGGCCCCCTCGGCATCAAGAGTGAGGTAGGCGTGGAGGTTGGCTTCGGTCATCGAGGCCCGCTGCCGGACCGCCTCGAACAGCTCGACCGAGGAAAGCTCACCGGCGCGCAGCGCCCGGCCGGCCTCGGCCATCGTGAGATCGGCCGGATCGCTCACGGCGGCTCCTCGAGAATGCGGGGAACACGAAAGTAGCCATCGGCGGCGTCGGGGGCCTGGCCGAGCACCTCGGCGCGGTCGAGCGACGCGCTCACCTCGTCGGGCCGAAAGGCGTTGGCCATGGCCAGAGGATGCGAAGTGGGCTCGATATCATCGGTGGGCAGCGCCTGTATGGCGGCGGCGTGCTCCAGGATGACCTGGAGCTGATCGCCGTAGCGGCGGAGTTCGTCCTCGCTCAAGGCGAGGCGGGCCAGTCGGGCCACCTTGGCGATATCGATGTCGATGGGCACACGGCGATGGTAGGTCGAACCGGTCGTCTGGAGTCTCGGCCTGCCTCACATCGACGGTTTCCATACACTCCCGGCGGATGTTCTTTGGCCTCGACCTCGCCTGGGCCGACCACAACTGGAGTGGAGCGTGTGCTGTGGAGGCAGACGGCACGGTGGTCGACGAACGGCTGCTTCGGTCCGATGACGACATCCTGGGATGGGTGGCCGACCACCTCGACGGTCCGGCCGTAGTAGCGGCCGACATACCGCTCAGCGTTCCCAACGCCGGGGGTGCCCGTGACTGCGACCGCCAGGTCGCCGCGGTCTACGGGAGCCGTCATGCCGGGCCTCATCCAGCCAACCGGACCCTCTTCCTGAGCCGCTACGGCCGCATTCGCGGCGAGGATCTGGCCGAGCGCTTTGCAGATCTCGGGTTCGGCGATCCGTGGGCCAATAGGGCACGAACGCTCCTCGAGGTCTACCCCCACCCCGGGCTGGTGGAGGTCTTCGGACTGCCCGAGCGCCTCGCCTACAAGAAGGGCACGCCGTCGGATCGTCGTCGCGGACTGGCCCGCCTGCGACGCCTGATGCGTCGCCTGGAACAGAGCGATCCGCCGCTCTTGGGCCAACATGTGAGGATCCCCCGGGACGCCACCGGCGGCGCCCTCAAGGCCATCGAGGACCGGCTCGACGCCCGCTTCTGTGCCTGGGCGGCTGCGGTCTGGCATCGTCACCGCACGCGTCGCGTCCGCCTGTTCGGCGGCCCGGAGCGAGGACACATTGCCGTCCCCCAGGCGCCTCGGTGACCCGACCCGGGACGGGGCCCCCGGATCGGCACGAGCGACGCTCCCGGGCCTCTAGGTGGTCAGAAACGACTTCAAGACGCGGAAGCCCTCGTCGAGATTGGTCAGGTCCACCGACTCACCAACCCGGTGCGCCTGGAAGGCCTCACCCGGCCCGTAGTTGACTGCCGGAATCCCGAGGGCGGCGAGGCGGGCCACATCCGTCCAGCCCTGCTTGGAGTGTTGCGCCGCACCGGAGACCTCCTGAAGCCGCTCGAAATGAGGGTTGTCGGCCGGCGCAGCCGCCCCGGGGGCCCGGTCGATGATCTCGATCCGATCTGCGGCCCGGGCCACCGACTTCATTCGGGCCTCGGCCTCCTCGAGACTCAAATCGGGAGGGAAACGGTGGTTGAGCGTCACCTCGAACCGATCGGGGATGATGTTGTGGGCGATGCCGCCGGAAGCCTTGGTGATGCTGAAGACCTCGGTGTACTCAAAGCCCTCCACCCTCACCGGCCGGTGAGCCCAGGCGTGCATCTCGGTAAGGAAGGCGCCCGCCTTGGTGATGGCGTTCTCGCCCAGCCAGGGACGGCTGCTGTGGGCGGAGGTGCCTTCGAAGATCAGCTTGGCGTTGATGAACCCCTGGCAACCGATGTGCAGCTCCAGGTCGGTCGGTTCGAGCACCACCGCGAATTCGGCTTCCTGTAGCCAGTCGGCGCGTGGAAGAACTTGGACCAGACCGCTTTCGTCGGCCGGGCCCTCCTCTTTGTCATAGAAGACCGCCACCACGTCATAAGGACCGGCGATCACCTCGGCATCCTCGAGCAGATGGAGCATCACCGCCACACCTGCCTTCATGTCCGAAGCTCCCAGCCCGAAGAGCCTCCCCCCTTCGATTCGTGCCGGGGCCTGTCCTTGCGAGGGAACGGTGTCGATGTGGCCGTACAACGAGATGAGGGGCCGGCCGGTGCGACGGCCGACCACCAAGCTGTTGCCGATCCGATCGACGCCGTCCCGACCCCAGGTAGCCAGCATGCGCTCCTCGAGAGCCGTGCACAGCCGGCCCTCACTTCCGAGCTCAGAAGGGATGTCGACGATCTGCCGGAGCGTCTCGGTGAAGTCGCTCACACCGGCACCTCGAAGACGCGCAGCGCTTCGTTGAGGGAGGTCTTGCGATCGGTGGACTCCGAGCGATGGCCGATGACGAGCGCGCACTGCAGGTCGTAGCTTCCCGCCGGAAACTCCTTGGGCCGAGTCCCCGGCACCACCACCGCATTGGCCGGCACCCGCCCCCGGTATTCGACGGGCTCCGAGCCGGTGACGTCGATGATCGGAGTGGACGAGGTGATCGTGACGTTGGCCCCGAGCACCGCTCCCTCTTCCACCAGCACCCCTTCCACCAGAATCGAGCGGCTCCCGACGAAAGCCCCATCCTCGACGATCACCGGACGGGCCGACGGCGGCTCGAGGACGCCCCCGATACCGACGCCGCCCGACAAGTGCACGTCGCGCCCCACCTGGGCGCAGGAGCCAACGGTGGCCCAGGTGTCGACGAGCGTACCTGCCCCCACCCGGGCCCCGATGTTGACGTAGCCCGGCATGACCACCACGCCGGGTTCGCAGAACGCTCCGTAGCGGACCACCCCGGGCGGCACCACCCGCACCCCGGCCTCGGCGAGGCCGCGCTTGGTGGGTATCTTGTCGTGGAACTCGAGTCGGCCGGCTTCCCATGTCTCGAGCCCGGCCAGCCGGAAGTACAGGAAGATGGCCTGCTTCACCCAGTCGTTGACGCGCCACCGGCCCTCGGCCTTCTCCGCCGCTCGCAGCTCTCCCCGATCGAGGGCGGCAATGGTGCGATCCACCGCATCGGCCGCCTCTCCGAGCAGCTCGAGGTCGGCGTAGGCCTTCCCGATCAGCTCCCGGTCTTCAGGCATCGAGCCAGCACCTCCGTGGCCTCCTCGCATTCTTCCAGGGTGGGCACGAGCGCCAGCCGGAGATAACCCTCTCCCCCGGGACCGAAGGCACGGCCCGGGCTCGCCACCACCCCCTCCTCCAGCAATCGAGCGGCTGCGGCCGTGTCGTCGCCCACCTCGACCCACAGGTAGATCGCCGCTTGCGACCCGACGACCCGCCGGCCGGCTTCCTCGAGGGCCTTGCGAAGCACTCGACGCTTTGCGGCAAAGATCTCCCGGCGCTCGGCAGCGTGACGATCGTCAGACCAGGCCGCCGCTCCGGCCGCCTGGATGAACTCGGGCGGCGCCGTCCCCGTCGAACCTCGCAGCTTGCGCAGTGCGGCGACGGCGGCGGCATCGCCCACCACGGCCCCACTTCGATAGCCGGTCATGCCCGAGCGCTTGGAACAGCTCAGGTAAACGAGCACACCCGCGGATTCCGGTCCGGCTACCTGGAGAGCCGATGGCGGAGGCTCACCCTCATAGATGTCGGCGTAGCACTCGTCGGAACAGAACAAGGCCCCCGCTTCCCTGCTCCGGTCGATCAGCTCGATCAGGTCGTCTCGAGCCGCGACGGCGCCGGTGGGATTGTGCGGTGAACACGACCACACCAGTTTGGCCCGCCGCCACGCCTCGTCGGGGATGTCCCCGGCCCGAAGTACGAAGTCCCCGCTCAGGGGCACGGCAACGGCTTCGCCTCCGGCCATGCGGGTTCCCCGCTCGTAAATCGGATAGGCCGGGCTGCCGTACACCACCGCGTCGGAGGCCGAGCGGTCGATGAAGGCCAGCGGGGTGGTGAAGATCGCCTCTTTCGATCCCGACGTCGGCATGATCTGGGTATCGGGATCCACGTCGACGCCGAAGCGGCGGCGCACATACCCGGCCACTGCGCTGCGCAGCTCCCTGAGCCCGGGAACGGTGGGGTACTGGGACACATCCGGGATAGCCCTCCGGAGGGCCTCCGGAATGAAGGGCGGAGTAGGTTCGCGCGGATCGCCGATGGAGAAGTCGATGACCCGCTCTCCGGCCTCTCGCATGGCTCGGGCCTTCTCCTGGAGCTGCCCGATCGGATAGGCCCCGAGCTCATCGAGGACCGGGTTGACGCGCACGCAGCCACGCTAGTCGGCGGTCGGCGCCGCCCCGATCCGTACCATCGGCCCGTGCGCGACCGCAGGTACGCTCTCATCTACTCGGCGCTCGGCCTGACCTTTGTGGCAGTCGTCGCATTGGCGATCGCCTTCTCGTCGACCGGCCGGTCGGGATCGCTCCCCGGACCCTTGGAGTCGATCGAACCCGAGCCCAATGCCACTGCTCTCCGTCAGGCCACCATCGTCGTGGATATGGACGTGGGCTACCGCCTCGACATAACAGTCGACGGGGTCCCCATTCCCTCCAACGAAGTGGCCTTCGTCGAGTCCCTGGGACGCTACGAGTGGGGCCCGAGCCCCGGCAAGATGTTCGAGCGATGGACCCCGGGCGAGCACGAGGTGCGGATCACCTGGGACACCTTGTTCGGTCTACCCGATCAGGGCAGCTACAGCTGGAGCTTCCGAATCCAGTGATCGCCGCCCTCGCCCTCAGCCGATAGCCGAGGGACCTTCGTCGAGAAGGCGCCGAAAGGCCTCTTCGTCCAATATCGGAGTGCCGAGCTGCTCGGCCTTGGCCAGCTTCGACCCGGGGGACTCCCCCGCCAGCAGCGCGGTGGTCTGGGACGACACCGAACCGGTCACCTTGCCGCCCCGATCCTCCACCGCGGCTTTGGCCTCTTCCCGGCTGAAGCCGGAAAGCGTCCCGGTGATGACGAGGGTCACTCCGGAAAGCAGGTCCTCTTCCACTCCCTCCGGCCGGGACTCTTCCATCCGCACCCCGGCGGCCTCCAGCTTGGCGATGAGCTCGACGTTGGCGGGGTCGGCACTCCACTGACGCACCGATGCCGCGATCTCCGGGCCGATCCCTTCGACGGCCGAAAGCTCTTCCTCGGAAGCCGCCATGATCCGGCGCATGCTCCGGAAACGACGGGCCAGGGTGCGGGCCACCGTCGATCCCACCATGGGAATACCCAGAGCCGACAACAACCGGTCCAGCGACCGGTCCTTGGCGGCCTCGATCGCCCCCAACAGATTGCCTACCGAGGTCTCACCCCACCCCTCCCGGTCCATGAGATCTTCCGGACGAAGTGCGAAGATGTCGGCCGGATCGGCGATCACCCCCTCTCTCATCAGCAGGTCGACCGTCTTGTAGCCGAGGCCCTCGATGTCCATGCCTCCTCGAGAGGCAAAGTGGAAGAGGTATTCCCGCAGCCGGCTGGGGCAGGAGAAACCACCGGTGCAGCGGGCCACGGCCTCGCCCTCCCGGCGAACGATCGGGCTGTCACAGAAGGGGCAACGGGCCGGCATTTTCCAGCGCCGCAAACCCTTGCGACGCTTCGAGAGCACCGGACCCATCACTTCCGGAATCACGTCGCCGGCCCGCCGCACCATCACCCAATCGCCCGGCCTCACGTCTTTGCGGGCCACCTCGTCCTCGTTGTGCAGGGTCGCGTTGGTGACGGTGACGCCGCCGACGAAGACCGGCTCCAGCACCGCGTAGGGAGTCACGGCCCCGGTGCGGCCCACGTTGACCTCGATACTCAGGAGTTTCGTGGTGCGCTCTTCGGGCGGGAATTTGAAGGCGATCGCCCACCGCGGGCTCTTGGCCGTGAACCCGGCCTCCAGCTGATCGGTGAGGGTGTCCGCCTTGATCACCACGCCGTCGATCTCGTAGTCGTGAGCGTGGCGGTCGGCCAGCGCCGTCGTCACGTACTTCTTGACACCGGCCAGGTCGTCCAGCCTGGCCGATGCCGGGTTGAAGGGAAACCCGAGGTCGCGCAGCCAGCGCATCGCTCCCCAGTGCCCGTCGAACGTCGGACCTCCCTCCAGGTAGCCGACTTGATACACCCAGATCGACAAACGCCGCGAGGCGGTCACCGCCGGATCCTTCTGGCGCACCGAGCCGGCGGCGGTATTGCGGGGATTGATGAAGGGGGCCTCGCCCGCCTCCTTCTGTCGCTCATTGAGCTCATCGAAGGCCGACAGTGGCATGTAGATCTCGCCGCGGACCTCGACGAGGCGGGGTGCTTCGCCGCGCAACCTGAGGGGAACGGCGTCGATGGTCTTGACGTTGGCGGTGACGTCCTCGCCGACCTCCCCGTCGCCTCGAGTGGCCGCCTGGACGTATGAGCCTCCTTCGTACGTGAGCGAGACCGCCAGTCCATCGATCTTCAGCTCGCACACGTAGCCGCCGGGGACATGGCCGAGGACACGCTCCAGGCGCCCCTCCCACGCCTCGAGTCCCTCGATGCTGTCGGCGTTGTCCAGGCTGAACATCCGCTCACGATGACGGACGGGGGCAAAGAGCTCCGAGACCGGCGCGCCCACCCGCTGGGTGGGCGAGTCGGGTGTCACCAGATCGGGGTGGTCGGCCTCCAGCTCTTCGAGCTCTCGCACCAGGGCGTCGTACTCGGCATCGGCGATCTCGGGGGCGTCGAGGACGTGATACAGGTATCCGTGATGCCGGATTGCCTCCCGAAGCTCTTCGATCCGGTCTTCAACGCCGGGCATGGACTTCCCCCGCTATCCGGCGCACCAGGGCGGCCACCGCCTCGGCATGGTCGACGCCCACCCCGGCCAGGCCGCAGCCCGGCGAGAACCAGGCCTGGTCCAAGCGATCTGCCGGTGCACCGGCCACCAGCAGGATGCCCTCGGCTTCCTTATACCGGGCCACCAACGCGTCGATCTCCGGCAGCGGCGGTGGACCGACGGGCGCCACCCCCCAGATCGGCCGTGACCCATCTGCTATCGCCGAGGCCAGAGCTTCGGACCCGGCGGCGAAGCCGGGACCGAGTGTCTTCACATCCCACGAGAGGTAGGCAGGCCGCAGGCGGGCCACCATTGCCCAGTCGGTATCGGCGCAACAATGGATCCCGGCCGGCACGGGGGCCCGGCGCAGCGCCTCCCCCAGGGCCTGTTCTGCTCGTGCCGGTGCCACCGGGAAGCCCGGATCGCCGATGCCGGCCAGGGCCGGTTCGTCGAAGACAAGTGCCACCTCGGTTCCCGGATGGCGCCCGCGCAGCCAATCGACGTGCGTCTTCACCTGAGCGGCCAGGCCCTCGGTCACGGTCTGCCACAGGTCCGTCCCCGGATATCCGGCCGCCCGCAAGGCCATGGCCAAAGTGACCGGCCCGGTCGCCTGGGTCTTCACGATGGGAGTGTCGGAAGGAAGAGCCTGTGCGGTCGCTCGAGCGCCTCCGAACCGTTCACCCCAATCGGTCACCGGAGCTCCCCGGGCGAGGCCGATCCCGTCTCTGGATCCACCCATCCCGGCCAGTCCCTCGCCCCACTGCCGAAGCATCGACTCGGCCGGATGCCGGGCCGGCAGCTGGGGAAGGTACGGAATATCGGTGGTGGCCAAGACGAACGCGGCCGCCTCGGCGGCGTTCGCGTGCGGCAGGCTGCCGACCCCGGTGACCGGTCCGCTCACCGCCGGACCGTCGCGCCGATGGTCCCCCCTCCCAGCACCTCCCGGCCCCGTTAGAAGACGGCCGCCTGACCGGGAGCCACCGCAGCCAGCGGCTCGTCGAACCAGATCGTCCAGACTTCGTCGTCGGGGCCCGGCTCCAGGCGGGCTCCCACAGCCGGGGAGCGATAGCGCACCTTGACCCGGACCCGGTCACCCGACGGAGGACTTCCGGCCACGAAGGAGGTGGCGGTCACCCGGCACCCGTCGACGAGGAGGTCGTCCCTGGTCCCCACGACGATCGTCGCCGAACCGGGATCGACGTCCACCACGTAGCGGCGCTCCCCGGCGGCCACCCCGATCCCTTTCCGCTGACCGATGGTGAACCCGGCAACGCCCTGGTGGCTGCCGACCACCGCCCCCCCGGTATCGACCACGAGGCCCGGCCGGGCCGCGCCGGGGAAGTAGCGGCGCAAGAAGGCCCGGTAATCGCCGTCGCCGACGAAACAGATGTCCTGGCTGTCCGGCTTGGTCGCCGTTCGCAGTCCGAGTCGGGCGGCGTGCTCACGCACCTCGGCCTTGGTCATCTCGCCGACCGGAAAGCGGATCCGGGACAGCTCCCGCTGGCCGAGCATGTGCAGGACGTACGACTGGTCTTTGTCGACATCGGTCGCCTGAAGCAGTCGAAACCCCCCCGAGCCGTAGGCGACCCGAGCGTGGTGGCCGGTCGCCAGCATGTCGCAGTCCAAGAGGGCAGCCCGCTCGAGCAGCGCCGAGAAGCGCACCCTTCGATTGCACTCGATGCACGGATTGGGGGTGCGCCCCGCCAGGTACTCGGCCCCGAAGGGATCGACGACGGCGCGCCGGAACTCGTCGACGTAGTCGAGCACGTAGTAGGGAATGTCGAGCCGGGCGGCCACCCGACGGGCGTCCTCGGCGTCGGCCACCGTACAGCAGCCGGCCCTCGGCATCTCCCCGCCGGGACCCTCCCATTGCTTGAGGGTCACGCCGACCACATCGTGACCCTCCTCCCGCAGCAGGGCGGCCGCCACCGAGCTGTCCACCCCTCCGCTCATAGCGACCAGCACCCTCATCGCAATCGTCCGGCCGCCTCGATGACGGCCGCGGCGGCCACATCGCCGTCCTCGGGTCGGGTCGTCCAACCGAAGCTGAAGCGAACGCTCTGGCGCGCCGCTTCATCGCTCAGTCCCATGGCCTCCAGCACGTGCGAGATCTGCACGGCTCCGCTGTGGCAGGCCGAGCCGGCCGCGGCGGCCACCCCGGCCCGATCGAGCAGTACCAGCAAGCTCTCCGCCTCCACTCCGGGAATGCGCAGGTGGGAGTGCTGCACCAAGCGGGCGTCGTAACGGGCGTTGATCACCAGGTCCGTAAAGGCGCCGCGGAGGGCCTCCTCGAACCGCTCCCGGGCCTCGCCCACCCGAACCCGGAACCCGGTGCGGTCGGCAACGGAAGCCTCCATGGCGGCCACCATCCCCACGATGCCGGCCACGTTGTGGGTGCCGGAGCGGCGGCCCAGCTCCTGGCCTCCACCGTGCAGAACCGGCTCGAGCTCCATGTTCCGCCGAACGTAGAGGAGGCCGACTCCTTTCGGTCCCCCGAACTTGTGGGCGGCCAGGGTGATGAGGTCGGCTCCGGTCTCGGCCACCGTCACTTCCTCGGAGATGAATGCCTGGGCGGCATCGGTGTGGACGGCTACGCCCGGATTGGTGCCCCGGACTGCTTCGGCGGTCTTCCAAACCGGCTGGAGGGCACCGGTCTCGTTGTTGGCAGCCATCACCGACACCACCGCCGTGTTCGGCTCCACGGCCGCCGATACCGCCTGAGGATCGACGACCCCCCACTCGTCGACGTCGACGATGGTCACCGGGCACCCCAACTCACCGAGGAAACGGGCGGTGGCCAACACGGCATCGTGTTCGACGGCGGTCGTGACCACTCCGCCGCGCCGACCGCCGGCCAACGCCGGGCCCTGCAGCGCCAAGTTGTCCGACTCGGTTCCGCCGCCGGTGAACACGATCTCGAGCGGATGGGAAGCGCCCAACAGCTCGGTGGCCCGCTCCCGGGCCTCTTCCATGGCGTTCTTGGCCCGCCGGGAGATCTCGTGGAGGCCGGAGGGGTTGCCGAAGGCATCCTCGAGGAACGGGGCCATGGCGTCTCGGGCCTCGGGTCGCAGCGGCGCGGTCGCGGCATGGTCCAGGTACAGCATCGGCTTCGATTCTCCCACGGACCCGGGGGCTAGCGACCCACGTCGGTCGGTCCCAGGGCAATCCGCTCCAGGAAGGAAGTAAGGGCGGCCCGGTAGCGCTCCGGGTCGCTGTTCCACGAGGCCAGATGACCGGCGCCTTCGAAGCGCTCATACGTGACCAGATCGGGTCGCGCCGCGGCCAGCGCCTCGCTTCCTTCGACGGGAATCACCTCGTCGTCTCCTCCATGGAAGAGCAAGATCGGATGACGTAGCCGGTCGGCCTGAGCCACCAGGTCGAGCCGGGACCATTCCAGCTCGAAGCGAAAGGCGGCCAAGGCCCGGGCCCAACTCTCGATGAACCCGGGAGTCTCGGAGTCCTCCGTTCGTACGTCCTCCACGAGGTTCAGGTCGAGCATCGGACCGTCGAGGACGACGCCGACCACGAAGCGGGCCAAAGAAGACTCCTGCAGGTAGATGGCGGCGGCGGAGCCCCCCGCCTCCAAACCGACGATGACCACGTCCCCGGCGCCTTCCGACAAGGCATATCGCGCCGCCGCCTCGAGGTCGCGCCACTCGTCGAATCCCCAACTGAACAGTCCGTCCTCGCTCGGAGGCGCTCCCGGATCGTTGCGGTGCGAGATCACCAACAGCGGGAACTCGGTCGGGGCGAGCGACTCCACCACCCGGAGCGCCTGGCGCCGGCCATCGCTCGATCTGCCGTGAATGATGATCACCCAGGTGTCATCCTCGCCCTCGATGCGCCAGGCGGGCAGCGGACCCAATTCTCCTTCGATCGAAACACCCTCATGGGTGATCCCGAGAGCGGTCTGGGGATCGCCCCGGTACAGGGCGGGATCGAGGGTGGCCGGCACTCCCGGGGCCGGTATGCCTTCGACGGGCTCGAAGCGGCGGGTCACGGTGTCGGCGGTGGTGACCAAGACCTCCCTGATCCGCCCATAGCCGCCCGACCATTGGAGCCCGTAGAGGCCGGGGCGCAGGGCCTGCTGGTTTCGGGCCAGGTCGACCGTCCCCGAGCCGACCGCCACCACCTCCAGATCGGGAGCCGGGTTCGGGTTGGGGTCCAGCAGCTCGCGCTTGATCTCGTCGGCGGCCCGCCAGGTGGCTCGCGACAACAGCACCACCGCCACCACTACTGCAGCGAAGGCGCCCCACTTGACGATGCGTCCCAGCACCGGCCGGCTCCTGTTGGGGACCGGCATGCTATCGACGTAGGCCCGATCACCGGTAGCCTCCTCCGATGGCCGCGATCACGGCAAGCGTGACCATCCCGGCTCCGATCGACGAGGTGTGGGCCGAGGTGGCCGCCATCGAGCGACATCCGGAGTGGATGAAGGATGCCCGCTCCCTCCGATTTCTGACCGAGCACACCCGCGGCCAGGGCACTCGAATCGCGGTGGAGACCAGAGTGGGTCCCCTGCGGACCACGGACGTCATGGAGTTCACGGAGTGGAAGCCTCCCCACACGATGGCGGTGGTCCACCGCGGCCTGGTGGGCGGATCGGGTCGGTTTTCGCTGGAAGAAGCCCCCGGAGGGGCGACCGCGTTTCGCTGGCGGGAGGAACTGGAGTTTCCGTGGTGGTTCGGCGGGCCGGTGGGGGCATGGATGGCCCGCCCGATCCTGAGCAGGATCTGGCGCTCCAATCTGGAGCGGCTCCGGGATCGCTTCTGAAGCGGCGCGGATCAGCGGCCCCGGAACGACGGCTCGCGCTTCTCCAGAAAGGCCGCCACCCCTTCCCGAGCATCCTCGCTGGAGAAGCATGCACCGAAGGCCTCGGTCTCGATCGTCAAGGCGTCGCCGATCGGCCGCCCCCAGCCGTCGTTGATCGCCCGTTTGGCGGCGGCGATGGCCACGGTGGGACCGGCGGCCCAGGCGGCCGCATCGCGCAGGGCGGTCGGCAACAGGTCGTCGGGAGGGAGCACCTTGAGGGCGATACCCAGCTCCAGCGCCTCCTCGGCGGCAACAAAGCGGCCGCTGTAGATGATCTCCCTGGCTCGAGACGCGCCCACCAGGCGAGGTAGCCGCTGCGTCCCTCCAGCCCCCGGAATGATTCCCAACTTGATCTCGGGCTGTCCCACCTGAGCGTCGGTGGCCAGATACATGAAGTCGGCTCCCATTGCCAGCTCCAGCCCCCCTCCCAGCGCATAGCCCCGGACGGCGGCGATCGTCGGCTTGGGCAAGTTCTCGAGGCGGGTGACCACCCTCGACAAGGCCGCCGCCAGCGCGTCCCCCTCCCCCCGCTCGTAGGCGCCCTGGAACTCCGTGATGTCGGCGCCTGCCGCGAAGTGGGGGGCCCCGGTGACCACGGCCGATCTGACTCCGGGGTCTTCGGCGCGAGCCAGAGCGGCGTCGACCTCCGCCGCCAGCCCGGCCGACAAGGCGTTGACCGGGGGCCGGTTGAGTGTGATGAGGGCGACGCCATCCTCGATGACGAACTCGACGAGGCTCACGAAAAGACTCCTTGATTGCCGAAGGTCAATCTAGGCAGTCGACAGCAGCCGTTCGGCAGCGGTCCACGGATCGACCCGCCGCTGTGCCACCTCGGCCGCCAGGGCGCGAAACCGCTCGTCGTCGGCGACCACGCTCGCCCGGAGCCGCAATTCGTGAGCGACCGCCGATCGGAAGTCTGCCTCCAGACGGGCGGCTCGCAGCCGGTCCAGCTCGCCGCCCGCTTCGAGATGAGCCCGATGGGCAGCCACGGCCTCCCACGCCTCGACCACTCCCTCACCGGTGGTGGCCACGGTGGTCAATACCGGTGGAGTCCAGTCGCCGCCCGGACCCATCTCCAGCATCAGCTTGAGGTCGGCCACCGCCTCGTCGGCGCCGGCCAGATCCGCCTTGTTGACGACGAATATGTCCCCTATCTCGAGGAGGCCGGCCTTGGCGGCCTGGATGCTGTCGCCCCAGCGGGGATGGACGACGACGATGGTGGTGTCGGCTCGCTCGGCGATTTCGACCTCGGCCTGGCCGACGCCGACGGTTTCGACGAACAGAAAGGGGAAGCCGACCGCATCGAGGACGGCCAGGGCCCGGGGAGTCGCCTCGGAGATCCCTCCCAGGTGGCCCCGGCTCGCCATCGAACGAATGAACACGCCGGGATCATCGATGTGGCCCTGCATGCGGATGCGATCGCCGAGGATGGCTCCGCCGCTGAACGGGCTGGACGGATCGACGGCGAGCACCGCTACTTCGGCCTGTTGGGCACGGGCCCGGGCGATGAGCTGATCGGTCAACGTGCTCTTGCCCGCCCCCGGGGGACCGGTCAGACCCACGGTGTAGGCCTTCCCGGTGACCGGGAACAGCTCCTCGAGGACTACCCGAGCCCCATCCCCCATTCCTTCCACCAGGCTGAGCAGTCGGCCCAGGGCCTTGCGGTCACCGTTGCGTGCCGCATCGGCAAGGGCTCTGGAATCCACCATCACCCGACGAGGTTACCGAGCGGCCGATGCGATCAGATGGCGATGACTTCCTCGACTCCCGGCACCCGGTCCCGCAAGATGCGTTCGATGCCGGCGGTCAGGGTCATCGTCGACATCGGGCAGCCCCCACAGGCCCCGACGAGTTGGAGGGTGACCCGTCCCTCCTCGATCCCCAACAGGATGAGGTCGCCGCCGTCGGCCTGGAGCGCCGGCCTGATGTACTCCAGGGTGGCGTTGAGGGCGTCGAGGTCCACACGCGTCTCCGGGGCGGCTTCGTCGTCGCCGGAGCGTGCCTCGTCGAGGGTGGTCGGCTGTTCGGTCATCTCGGAAGTTTCAACCCATGTCGGGGGCCTGGCCTTCCCCGGATTCTATGTCCATTCCCGGCGGCAGTTCACTCCGGGTGCGCTCCAGCTCGGCGACATCCACGGCCCCTGCCAGCAGACGAGCACGCTCGGGCCGATACACCCGGTACAACACCAGCCATTGACCGGGAGGGGCGAGCGGGATCTGGACGCCTCCCAGGTTCCACTCCGGGCCGGGCCGGAACGGCACCCGCCACAGCGTGCCCCCGATGAGAGCCGCCAGGCCGGCGATCACGTCCACCGGCTCCCCCTCCACTTCGAGGCGGGCCAGCCCGGCGCTGCGGAACAACCCCCGCCCCACCGGTTCCGCGTCCACCGGGCCCCGCCACCACTTCCCGGCAGCGCGTTGAACGGAAGCGAGCTCTCCGGAAGGAACGACCAGGTCGATGTCGCCGGCGTCGACATCGAGACCGAGGCCCACCAAGAGACAGCCCCCGCCCACCTGAAAAGGCACGCCGTTCGGACGGAAACGGCGGGCCAGGGCCACGAGGGCACGCTCTTGGGCAGGCCGGATCATGGTCACAGCAACGGCAACAGTCGGCCGAACCGCTCCACGATGAAGGGGAGCAGCAGGTCGGGGGCGAAGAGTCCGACCTGCCCGGAGGCGGTGGGAAACAGGCGCCATCCGACATCTCCCTCGGCCGAAAAGGCCCGGCCGTCGAGGACAAGCTGGAAGGGCCCGTTCGCCTCGACTTCGATATCGCCGAGGTCCCAGGCCAACCCCACCCTGACCCGATCGGGCAGCCTGCCTCCCCCGTCCGTGGGTTCCAGGCCGCCGTAGTAGTGGGCCAGGATGGCGCCATACCCGCGGCCGGCGTCGGCCATGGCTTTTGCCCCGTATTGGCTCATCCCCACATGATGGCCCCAGCCGCTGCCGGAGAAGCGAACGGTGCCCAGCGCTGGTCCGTCCCCGAGGGGCAGCCGACTCGCCCACAGTCGCTCGACCGGGTCGGGCGGAGGCGTGAAGTCGAGCGTGAAACGATAGGACAGCACCGCCTGGGGATAGCGCCCGCCCCCGGGACGCCGTGCCGGAAGCAAGGCGGGATATCGATCCGGTCCGTGCACGTTCATCACCGCCCTCAATCGATCGACCGGAAGCCGGATCACCCCGGTGGTGGAGTCGATGGCGGCCTCCCAAACCCCCCGGCCCCTACCGCGGGGCACCACGGTGGCGTCGAGGAGGCTCGAGCCGACGTCCACTCCCCCGGCCCGGAGGATCTCGACGAACACGCCGGCCGGCAGCACGAAGTCCCAGGAATTCCAGGGCGATTCCTCACCCGGGGAATCGGCCCCTTGCAGGTACGGAGCGGGAGCCGATCCCGAAAAGATGTCCTGCACCGGCTCGGTCCGGCCCCCCGATGTCGAGTGGTAGAGAGCCTGGGCCGGCCTTCCCTCAAATAGGAGAAGCTGGCCGGTAGTGCGCTCTATTGCCTCCGCCCAGCGATCGCCGTAGTCGTCCAACACGACCCCGGCGCCGGCGTAGACCTGACAGCGGTCGGTGGCGCAGATATCGAATCCATAGCGATCACCGCTGCTGCTTCGGCCCCGGTCCAGGGTCCAGGCGAGGTAGGTCCGGGCCGCCACCGCCTGGGCGGCGAGTGCCTCGGCGGGCCAATCGAGTGGCACTTCCTTGATGCCGGCGAGATAGCCGTCCACATCGATCTCCTCCACCAGCACCAAACCGTCGGACCGGTGGTCGATGTGCAAGATCCCTCCGTAGGGCCGACCCCGCCACCAGATCGTCGTCCCTTCCTCCGGATGCAGCTCGACCTCCCCGTAGGCCCCGACCGGCGGTGGTGAGGGCGGCTCTTGGGCCTTCGCTGCTTGGGGAAGGGCGGCGACCCCGGCCAGCAGCGGGACCAGCGCCCAGGCCAGGCGGGACATCAGCCGCCGGCGGCCGTGCGGCCGATGTTGCCTCCGAGACCGGCCAGCCGGCCGACCAGATCCTCGTAACCGCGGTCGATGTGGTGAGCGTTGGTGACCAGGGTCTGCCCCTGGGCGACGAGGCCGGCGATCACCAGCGCCGCCCCGGCCCTGATGTCGCAGGCATCCACCTCACAGCCGCTCAGCCGGTCGACACCGCGGACCACGACGTGCTGCCCATCGGTGCTGATGTCGGCCCCCATCCGCTGCAGCTCGCCGATGTAGCGGAAACGCGCCTCATAGATGTTCTCGGTCATGACCGAGGTGCCGTCGGCCAGGGACAGCAACGCAACCATCTGGGGATGCATGTCGGTGTGGAAACCCGGATACGGGAGCGTGGCAAAGTCGACGGGGCCGGGGCGATCGGGTCCGGTCACGGTGAAGCCGTTGGATTCGACCTCGACATCACAGCCCGCCTCGCCCAGCTTGGCCAGCTCCATCCGCAGGTGCTCGGGGACGCAGTCGGCCACCCGCAGGGTTCCCCCGGTTATGGCCGCCGCCACCGCGTAGGTGCCGGCCTCGATGCGGTCGCCGATCACATGATGCTCGGCACCCGCCAGACTCCCCGTTCCCTCGATGCGGATCGTCGACGAACCGGCTCCGTGGATCTGGGCGCCCATCTTGGTGAGGAGGGTGGCCAGATCGGTGAGCTCCGGTTCCCGGGCGGCGTTCTCGATGACGGTAGTCCCCTCGGCGAGGACCGCCGCCAGAAGGAGGTTCTCCGTCGCCCCGACGCTGGGGAAGTCGAGGAGAATCGACGCTCCCTGCAACCGTCCGTCGACTCTGCCGACGAGCACGCCGTGCTCGAGCTCAAAGGAGACCCCCATTTGCCGCAAGCCGTCGAGATGCATGTCGATGGGCCTGGCTCCGAAGTCGTCTCCGCCGGGGAGCGCGACCCGCGCCTGCCCGCATCGAGCCAGTAACGGCCCCAAGACGAGGATCGAGGCCCGCATTTGTCGCACCAGTTCGATGGGGGCCTCGGGGCGAGGATCGTCGGGCACCTCGATCTCGAGGCGATGATCGTCACGAACGCATTTGGCGCCCACGTGGCGGAGTACCTCGCCCATCATCACGACGTCCTGGATGCCGGGCACGTTGGTGAGCACGTGCCGACCGGGTGCCAGGAGCGTCGCCACCATCTGCTTGAGGACGGCGTTCTTGGCCCCTCTGGGAGTGATGGTGCCCGACAGCGGCCCCCCTCCGGTGACGACGATGGCGTTCACCCCTCCGATTCTATGGACCTAGGCTCCCGGCACCGGCCGGAGGCCGCCGACGATGATGTCGGCATGCGGCTCCCACCCTCGATGGGGAGCGCGTACCTCCACCCCCAACGCCTCGGGCGGTTCGAGGGGTACCAGCCGATGCCACAGGCGACCACCCTCGAAGGAACCCGACGAGCGCACCGAACCATCGTCGAGCTCCTCGGTGGCGGAGAGGCCGGCGCTGCCGAGCTCGTCCAACGCCTCCCAAAACGCCTTCACGGTTTCCTCGGTCCCGGCCGGCCACATGCCCCCCACCCCTTCCACCACTCCGCGCATGTCCACCAGGCCCACCGAGGCCTGGGCTTCCGGCTCCTCCGGATGCGTCAGTACCACGAAATCCGCGCCGAGCTCGATGTCCCAGTCCGCCGGATAGTCGACGCAGTACCCCTCATTGCAGACCGTCTGGGTCGGCCCGGGGCCGGGGGCCGAGGCATCGTCGGCACCGCAGCCCGTCGCCATCATGCACAGGGCCACGAGGATCGCCGGACGCATCGGCCGAGGTTACCGCTCCCCTCCGGCACGCCTACGGTACGCTCCGGCGCAGTCGAGGAGGAACGATGCGGGTAGCAATCGGTGCCGATCACGCCGGCTACGACCTCAAGGAGGTCCTGATCGAACGACTCAAGAAGGCCGGACATGCCGTCACCGATCTCGGTACCCACGCCCCCGACCCGGTCGACTACCCCGACTACGCAGCCGCGGTGGCCCGGGCGGTGGTAGACGGCCGGGCCGAGCGGGGCATCGTGGTCTGTGGGTCGGGAGTGGGGGCGGCCATCGCCGCCAACAAGCTGGACGGAATTCGGGCCGGCCAGTGTCACGACGCCTACTCGGCCCGCCAATCCGTCGAGCACGACGACGCCAACGTCTTGGCCATCGGTGCCCGGGTCGTTGGAGAAGAGCTGGCCTGGACGGTGACCGAGGCCTTCCTGGGCGCCGCCTTCAGTGGAGAGGAGCGCCATCGGCGCCGCCTGGACAAGATCGCCGCCCTGGAGGCCGCCCGACGCTGAGCCCTACCAGCCGGCCGAACCGGACCCGCCCTTGAACGGGCCGGTGACCCGCGAGGTGATCCAGCCCCCGTAGAAGTCGCCTTCCTGGGGCCGGGCCCGCTCGTCACCTACGTAGCAGGTATCGACCCTGCCTGCGTAGAAGGCTATGTGGTCGCGCAGGGCCTCGTAGCCGGGAGCAGGATCGGGATAGGACCAGGCGGCATCCGAGGACGACCGCCCGGCGACGCTGATCGTCCAGTAGTGGGCCACCCCCTTGAACTCGCACACGGTGCGCCGCGGCGAGGGCAGCAGCACCCCGGTGACCACGCCCGCCGGGGGCAGGTAGTAGGCAGGGGGGTGACTGGTTTCGACGACTCGCAGCGCCGAGTTCGAGTCGGCGACGGTGATGCCGGCGAACACCACCCGAATCCGGTCGGCACAGGGCTCCACCCGGGGCGGGCGCGGGTAGTCCCACACCGACTCGGTGCCGGCTTCCGACGCTCGAGAAGACACGGGGACAGGGTACGGACGTCGAGAGCGGGTTCAAGGCCGGGGCCTAGACTGTCGATGGTCCCGAAGACCCCACCGGAGAACCGCCATGGAGGCCAGGCGCTACACAAACCGCGAGCTTTCCCTCCTCGACTTTCAGGAGCGGGTGCTCTCTCTCGCCGAGGACGAGGAGCTGCCGCTCCTCGAGCGCATCAACTACGTCGCCATCATCAGCCACAACCTGGACGAGTTCTTCCAGGTGCGAGTGGCCGGCCTCAAGGAGCAGGTCCTGGCCGGCTTTTCGGGACGCTCCCCCGACGGACTGACGCCGAGTGCCCAGCTCGAAGACATCAGGGAGAGGGCGGGCGCCCTCCAGGCCCGCCGCGACCAGCTCTTCACCAAAGAACTCATGCCCGAGCTGGAGGCGGCCGGCATCGCGCTGGCCGCGTACATCGAGCTGAGCGACGAAGACCGGGCCGAGCTGGAGGAGATCTTCGAGAACCAGATCTTCCCGGTGCTCACCCCGCTGGCGGTCGACCCGGCCCACCCCTTCCCCTTCATCTCCAACCTCTCCCTGAACCTCGCCGTCCTGGTGGCCCACGAGAACGGAGGTCCGATCCAATTCGCCAGGGTGAAGGTGCCGCCGGTGCTGCCCCGGTTTGTGGTCCTCTCAGACGGCCACCGCTTCGTCCCCCTCGAACAGGTCATTGCCGCCCAGCTCGAGCGGCTGTTCCCCGGCATGGAGATCATCGGGCACTACCCGTTCCGCCTCACCCGCAGCGCCGAGCCCGAGGTAGAGGAGGACGAGGCGTCCGACCTCCTCCTGGCCATGGAGAGTGCCCTGCGGGAGCAGCGGCGCACCGCCAAGTCCGTTCGCCTCGAGGTCCACCCGACCATCTCGGACGACGTCCTGGACCTGTTGCTCGAAGAACTCGAATTGCAGCGCAGCGAGGTCTACTACTGCGAGGCCCCGCTCGATTTGAGCGGTCTGTGGGGCCTCTACGACTTCGAACGGCCCGAGCTGAAGCACCCCACCTGGACCCCGGTGACCCTCCCCCGACTCGCAGCACCCGCCGGAGAGACCGTCGACTACTTCGCAGCCATGCAGAGAAGCGACTTTCTCGTTCACGTGCCGTACGAGTCGTTTGCGACTTCGGCCGAGGCGTTCCTGGCCCAGGCGGCTCGAGATCCCAACGTCCTGGCCATCAAACAGACGCTGTACCGCACGTCGGCCCCGGATGACCCGGCGATCGGCGGGGAACGGGCCATCGTCCATTCCCTCATCGGTGCCGCCGAGCGGGGCAAGCAGGTGGTCGTACTGGTGGAACTGAAGGCCCGCTTCGACGAGCAGGCCAACATCCGCTGGGCCCGCCTCCTCGAAGAGGCGGGCGTCCACGTCGTCTACGGCGTGGTGGGCCTGAAGACCCATGCCAAGATCCTGCTGGTGGCCCGGCGAGAGGCGGGCCGCGTGCAGCGCTACAGCCACATCGGCACGGGCAACTACAACCCGAAGACCGCCAAGCTGTACGAGGACCTCGGGCTGTTCACGACCGATCCCAAGCTCGGCTCCGACCTCTCCGAGCTGTTCAACGTCCTCACCGGCTTTGGGCACCGCAGCAAGTACCGGCGGTTGTGGGTCGCCCCGACGACGCTGCGTCCCAAGTTGGTCAAACGAATCGAGCAGCAGGCCCAGCTCGGGCCGGAAGGATCGATCGTCCTCAAGCTCAACCACCTCATGGACACCCCCGTCATCGACGCCCTGTATGCGGCGTCTCAGGCAGGTACCCCGGTCGAGCTCATCATCCGCTCCACGTGCGGGCTGATACCCGGAGTGCCCGGGATGTCGGAGAACATCACGGTCCGCTCATTGGTCGGTCGCTTTCTCGAGCACTCTCGCATCTTCCGCTTCGGCAGGCCTGAAGATGGAGCCCGCTACTACATCGGGTCGGCCGACCTCATGCCCCGCAACCTGAGCCAGCGAGTTGAGGCGGTGACTCCCGTCGACGACCGCCGGCTGCAAAAACGGTTGGAGGAGATCCTGCAGACCAACCTCGCCGACGACGTCCTGGCCTGGACCCTGGGTGCCGACGGCCGGTGGACGAAGGTGTCGACCACCACAGGCCTCAACACCCATGAGCGCCTCCAGCAGCTGGCGCTGGACAGGGCTCGGCCCCGACCCTGAGGCCATGGGGAAGCTGATCCAAGCGGCCGGAGGCGCCGTCTACCGCCACAGGGAACCCGGGACCGAACCGGAGTTCCTCCTCGTTCGCCGGCCTCGCTATGACGACTGGACGCTCCCCAAGGGAAAGCTCGATCCCGGCGAGGGATTCGAGGAGGCGGCGCTTCGCGAAGTGCAAGAGGAAACCGGCTTGCGCTGTCACACCGTGGCACCGGTGGGGACGATCGCGTACACGCTGCGAGGGGGACGGCGGAAGTCGGTTCGATATTGGCTGATGGAGTCCGAAGGCGGCGAGTTCGAGCCCACCAGCGAGGTGGACAAGATCTCTTGGAAATTCGCCGGTGCGGCGGCCCAAAAGCTGAGCTTCGCCAAAGACCGCCGCGTTTTGGCCCGAGCCGCCGAGCTGCTCCACGAACCATCGTCGGGCCATATCTACCTGCTGCGGCACGCACCGGCCGGGGCCCGCGACGACGCCGATCCGGGCGACACAAGGCGCAAGCTGTCGATTTCCGGGCGGCGTCACGCTGCCAAGCTGGCACGGCGCCTGTCTCAGACTCCGATCGAACGGGTCATCAGCAGCCCGTACCCACGGTGTGTGCAAACAGTAAGGCCGTTGGCGCAGGGCACCGGCCTCGGCTTGGAACAGGATCGCCGGCTCGCCGAAGGTGGCGAGCTGGAAGAGACCTTGGCGTTGCTGACCGAGCTGCAGGGTTCATCGGCGGTCCTGTGTACCCACGGCGACGTGATCTCGGACCTGATCGACCACCTGGCCGACGAGGGTATCCCTCTCGATGGGCCCCTGCAGTGGAGGAAGTCCTCGATCTGGGAGCTCGACACGCTGAAGGGGTCGGTCACCGCCGGCCGCTACCTGCCGCCTCCGAGGTAGTCAGGCCAGGCCGCCCAGCCAGTCCACGCTCATCGCCACCAGACCGTCCAGGACCTCCTCGCCGGTCACTCCGGCCCGGGCCGGAATGCGAAACGAGTGATCGCCGTCCTCGATGATTGCCGCCTCGGCGGCCGGCAGGCCGCTCAGCACATCCTCGAGGAGGTCGAGGGGGCACAGGCGGTCGCGGGTGCCGGCCAGGAACAGCATGGGCACCCGAATCGTATGGAGGTGCTCCACGGACCGAGGCATGCCCGAACCGGGTGCCACCAGCGGATAGCCGTAGAACAGCAGCCCGGAGGCCGGTGCACCGTCGGCGACGACGTGAGATCCGATCCGACCGCCCATCGACTTCCCGGCGAAGACGATCGCGGGGACGTAGCTGCGCAATCGCGCCGCGGCGGCCCGGTGGCACTCGAGCAGCCGGGGCTGGGGATCGGGCCGGCGGCGGCCCTCTTCGGCATAGGGGTAGTTGAAGGTGAGGACGGCGTATCCGGCGGCCGCCAGCCCCTCGCGGATGTGAACGATGAACGGAGAATCCTGGCCGGCACCGGCACCGTGGGCCAGGAGCACGCCGACCGGCCCGGCCTGCGGCGGCATCGCCAACCGCCCGGTGACCTTGCGCCCTGGACTCCATTCGATCCGCAGCCGTCGTGCCACCGGCTGAGGCTACCGGCACCCAGGAATTTGGGGAGCCCCGGCCGATAGCATCGGCGCCCACGGCTCGCATGACCGACGGCCGGCTCGCAGAGTTCCTCGGCGAGCCCCACATCGGGGTTCCTGTCGGTGAGCAGGCCGGAGCGCGGACCGATCGCGGTGCCCCTCGGCTTCTTGTACCGGGACCTGGAGTTCTGGCTGGTCACGTCCCCGCAGTCGGAGCACGGTCGGGTCATGCTCCGGACCGGGCGGGCGACGCCCACCGTGCACCACGAGCATTACGAGGCCGGGCTGGCGGTGGAACGCTATGTGGCCGCCGAGGGTCCGGTGCGCTGGACCGACGACGACTGCGCCGCCGTCACCCGGGCCCAGCTCGCCAAAGATCGCGGGGAATCGGATGCCGACGGCTGGCTGGTCCGGTTCGGCCCGGGCCTGGAGACGCAGCAGGCGGCGGTGCTCACCCCGGAGCGCCTGTCCGGATACATCTTCGAGGATCGCCTGTAGTCACGCGATTGGCACCCCCCACGCCAACCGGCCCGACGGCTCTCCAAGAAACGGGCGTCCCGACCCTGCGCCCGCCACCGGCGACGTTCTCCCTAGCCTGGGGTGGTGGACGACCCCGACTTCGAGATACGCGTCGCCGAGCATCCCGATGCGCTGGCCGCCCTGGCCGCGGCCTCGATCGCCCGCTGGATGCGGTCGGCCGGCACCCATCCCACCCTGGGACTGGCCGGAGGAACCACTCCGCGGGCCGCCTACCAACGGCTCAGGGACCACGCCGTCCCCTGGGAATCGGTCACGATGTGGCTCGGGGACGAGCGATGGGTGCCCCCGGACCACCCGGACTCCAACGCCGGCATGATCCGGTCCGCCCTCGGCGATCACGTCCCGGCCCGCCTGCTGGCGATCCAGCACGGCGACGACCCGTCGAGGGCGGCCGCCTCCTACGAGCAACTCCTCGCCGAGGTGCTGCCTTCGGCCGACACCGGCCCGCGACCCCACCTGGTGCTGCTGGGCCTGGGCGAGGACGGCCACACCGCGTCCTTGTTTCCCGGCACTGCGGCTCTGGACGAACGGAAACGCCGCTTCGTCGCCAACTGGGTGCCGGCCCAGGAGGCCTGGCGCCTGACGGCCACGTTGCCGCTGCTGTGGGAGGCAGATCGCCTGGCGTTCTTGGTCGCCGGAGAGGGCAAGGCGGCGGCGGTTGCGGCCGTGCTGGCCGGAGGGAGCGGGCTGCCCGCCGAAGAGGTCACCCGGGGGGCCCGGGCCGTCACCTGGTTCCTCGATCGGGCCGCCGCCGATCTCTAGGGGGCGCCCGAGTCGGAGAGGGCGTCGAGAACGGTCTCCAAATAGAGCTGAGCGAGCGGCCCTTCCGCCTCGAGATCGGTCACAGAGCCGCTCACCGCAGCGATGACCTCGGCTCGATCACATCCGATCTCATCGGCCCTCGCCGTCAATTCGCGGCTTCGGTCGGTCAACTCGGCCAGCCCGGCCGGCAGTTGCGGCCCTCTCAGCTCGGAAACAGTCGAGGTCGCCAGTGCATCGAGCTGGTCTTGGAGCAGTTCGACGACGTCGGCGGCGATCCTCCCGCAGTCGTCTGGACTCTCTTCGACGGGAAGCGCCCGGATGTGGCAGGCCGCGGCCAGGAGTACCAACGCGACGACCGGAGCCAATCGCCTCATCATCGACCACGCTACCCGGCTCCCCGGTGGCGCGAAACCCGGACCGATACGCCTAACCGAACAGGTCGAACTGCGGATCGGCTTTGAGGAACTCGAGCACGAATTCGGCCGCGGTGCCCTCTTCCGCCTCGAGGCGGTCGATGTTGCCGGTCAGGTAGGCGGTCAGCTCCTCGTCGGTACAGCCCAGCTCCTCGGCCTTCGTGGTCAGCTCCCGACCCTCCGCCTCGAGATCGGTGAAGGCGGCGGGTGTGCCTTCCTCGCCGGCCTGCACCAGCTCCTCCACCGACATGGCGGCCAGTTCGTCGAGAGCGTCTTGGAAGAGACCGAGCCCGGCCTCGGCCACATCGTCGCAACTATCGAGTCCCCCCGAGCTGCCGCCGCAGGAGGTCAGGAGAAGGAACACGGCAATGGCCCCGGCGAGTGACTTGCGCATCAAGTAACCCCTTGTCTCGGCGTCCGGAGGAGCCTACCCCTCGGCCCCACGCGATCCGGGGACCTCGCTGCCGGCCACCGTGAGCTCGTCGACGACTCCGACCACCACGGCCCGAACGGGGGCCGGGTCCTGCCCGACGACCTGCCGGGCCGAGTTGCCCTCGTCGAGGAGCAGCACGATCTCGTCGAATCCGGCGTCGACCGCATCCACGGCGATGAGGTACTCGCCGGTGGCCCGTCCCTCCAGATCGACCAGATCGCACACCAGCAGGCGCTTGCCGTCGAATACCGGATCCTGAATCGTCGCCACCACCGTCCCGGTCACCCGGCCCACCTTCATGACAAGTCCTCCACGGCGTCGACGATGCCGACGATGGCGTGGTCGACGGGAACGAACTTCTCGGGAAGAGCCTGCGACGCTTCCCGGGCCGCCACGTAATAGACGAGCTCGCCCGGACCCGACTGGGCGACCCCGTCGGCGGCGACGACCGGGCGCCCGGTGGGCCGACGACTCCGATCGAGCGGCTGGACGATGAGGAACTTGACGCCCTCGAGCCCTTCGGCCCGAGTACTGGCCACCACCGTCCCGATGACCCGGCCCAGCTGCATCACCCCTCCAGCCCGTGGGTGCGGGCACCGAATCGGCCGTCGGCTTCGAGATTGCCCATCAGCTCCCCGTGGGCCTGGGGGATGACCACCCGGGCCACCAACTGCTCCCCGGGAACTCGGCCCACCCCGGCCTCGACCGCCGCCTCTACGGCGGCCACCGTTCCCCCGAACAGCAGATAGCCCTTGCCGCCCAGGTCGTCGGCCAGCCGGAGCTCGAGAAGGTCGACCTCGGCCGCTTTGACGCCGGCGTCGGCGGCCTCGACCACGGCCGAAACCGTGGCGGTCTCTATCACTCCGAGGGCCTCCCCGGCGGCGGAGAGCCTCTCCCCGGCTATGGCCGACACCACCATGGGATGCACGTCGGGAAGCAGCATCTCGTCGACCAGGACCGCCGCTCCGACCGCACGGCCGGCATCCATGGATTCCTCGACGCTGGCCGTCATTCCTCCCACCAGCACCAGGTACTTTCCCGGTTCCACCGTCCCGGCGTAGATCGCGTCCAGAGGGGCACGCTTGACCATTGCGTCCCCGGCCTGGATTCCCACCGCTATCGAGGCAAACTCCAAAAGACCGATGGCCGGCCGCATGTCACACGATCCGCAAGGCCCCGACCACGGTGACCCGGCGAGATCGAGAGAACGTCCGGGGCCGGGTCAGACCCTCGCCGGTGGGGCTGGCGATGGAGAAGGAGCTGAAGCCCTCGCCGCCCTCGCCCAGGCCGGCGAAGTTGGGTGCATTGGCGACGAAGATCGAGCAGTTCAAGGCTCGGGCCATGCGGGTGATCGTCTCGACGTTGGTGGAGTAGATCGAAGCCGTATGCCCAAAGCCGTGTTCGGCCTGGATGGCGAGCGAGATGGCCTCGTCGACGTCGCGCACCCGGACCACGGGCAACACCGGCATCATCTGCTCGGTCCACACCAGATTGTGCTCGAGCGGCACCTCGGCGACCGCCAGACGAACGTCATCGTCGACCCGTACCCCGATCTCGCCCAGAATGGCGGCGGCGTTCTTGCCGATCCAAGACGGATTGATCTTGCCCGGCCGCCGCGGCGGACCCGGCTCGCTGAAGATCACCCGCTCCAGTCGTTTCAGCTCGTGCTCCTTGAGCAGGTAGGCCCCGTTGCGGCCCATCGCCTGGAGGAGCCGGTCGGCGACTCCCTCCACGGCGAAGACCTCCTTTTCGTCGGTGCAGATGACGTTGTTGTCGAAGGAGGCCCCGGCCACGATGCTGCGACCGGCCTCCTCGACGTCGGCCGTTTCGTCGACGACCACCGGAGGGTTTCCGGGGCCGGCGGTGATGGATTTCTTGTCGGTCTTCAGGGCCTCCTGCACTACGCCGGGCCCGCCGGTGACGAGGAGCACCCGCACCCGAGGATGGTGCATCAGCTCCTTGGCGCTCTCGATGGTGGGCTCGGGGACGGCCGTGATCAGGTCGGGAGGACCGCCCGCGTCGGTGATGGCCCGATTGATGAGCCGAATGTTCTCGGCCGACACGGCCTTGGCATTGGGGTGGACGTTGAAGACTGCGGCGTTGCCGGCGGAAACGATGCTGATGGCATTGTTGATGATCGTCGACGTGGGATTGGTCGTCGGGGTGATGGCGCCCACCACCCCGTACGGAGCAAACTCGGTCACCATCATTCCGCTGTCGCCGGTCACCACTTCGGGCTCGAGGTCCTCGGGCCCGGGCGTCTTGGTCGTGACGAGCACGTTCTTGCGCACCT
>CAYFYE010000015.1:0-32099 GCA_964347285.1 uncultured Acidimicrobiia bacterium | reverse complement strand
CCCCATCGAGCTCCCGTACCCGCTCGACGACGACGCCGCCTTCGTGGCCGGCGTTGATGGCGATCTGACGCAGCGGCCACTCCAGCGCCCGCTTCACGAGCTGGCGTCCCGCCTTGACATCGTCTGTTCCACCGCGGCTCTTGTCGATGGCCTCCTGGGCGCGAAGCAGCCCTACACCGCCGCCGGGAGCGATGCCCTCGTCGACGGCCGCTCGAGTCGCTTGAATGGCGTCCTCGATCCGGTGCTTCCTCTCCTTGAGCTCGACCTCGTGTGCTCCGTCTCCTCGACGAGCGTGGCCTGGCATCGTGGCGCGACCTGAAGAGCAGTCCGTTTCTGGCCGATGCCATCGAATCCGGACGTTTGATCCCTACATCCGAGCTCGGGTCGGCCCCCGCAGGCTCGGCCGGGGTCTGGAGCACCCCCGTCTCGACTTCATCTCCTACCCCTATGAGTGGACCTTCACAATGCTCAAGGAAGCGGCCCTGCTCCAGCTCGAGCTGCTCCGCGACGCCTTGACGCATGGGCTGACGATCAAGGAGGCAACGCCCTTCAACATCCAGTTTGTCGAAGGGCGACCGTTGTTCATCGATGTCGGCTCCTTCGAGAAGTACCGGCCGGGCGAGCCCTGGATCGGGTACCGCCAGTTCACCAGGCAGTTCCTGTTCTCGCTGATGCTGAGGGCTTGGGTCGGGGTCCCTTTTCAGGCCTGGGTGCGAGGAGACATGGAAGGTGCTACCGCCTCCCAGATGAATGAGCTCCTGTCGGGCGGCAAAAGGCTCAAGCCGAGCGCTCTGATGCACGTCTCGTTGCAGACGAAGATGGAGGACCGGATGCAGGGAAGGGCCACACGGGAAGGCCTGAAGGAAGCCGGGTTCTCCTCCGACCTGATTCTGGGCAACGTGAGAAAGCTCCACACTCTCATCGAGTCGACGACCTGGGACGGCGGTCAAGAGAGATGGTCCAGCTACCGCGGCTGCGACCATGTCGGCCGCGACGGCGATGCCAAGAGCGAGTTCCTGATGCGAGCACTGCTGGGTACCCAGCCACGTCGGGTGCTCGACCTGGGAGCCAACGATGGCCACTTTTCCGATGCCGGCAGCCGAGACGGGTGCGTTGGCGGTGGCCGTGGATGGTGATGAGCCGGTTCTCGACGACCTGCATCGCCGAAGCGCCGGCAAGAACGTCGCCGTCGTGTTCAGCGATCTGACCAACCCCTCACCGGCTCAAGGTTGGGCCGGCATTGAGCGCCCGGCCTTGGGCGATCGGGCCAGACCCGATCTCGTCGTGGCCTACGGCCTCATCCACCCCTGATCTACACGGCCAGCATCCCGCCGGCGGCGGTGCTCGACTGGCCGCGGAGCTTCAACACTGCGGTGGTGCTCGAGTTCGTATCACCAGACGATGAGATGGTGGGCAAGCTGATGGCCAACAAACTCGAGCAGGAGCTGCATCCTGGTCGAGGAGAAAGCGAATTCCGGGCGCTGTCGCCTCCGGATAGCAGATCGGGGACGCGATACTGCGGCCATGGTGCCCGTTCTCTTCCTGGTCGTCAGCGCCTTGGGGGCCTGGCGCACCTGGAATGCCCTTCGCCCGGTCCGCCCGGGGCGGGGCCTGGGGCCGGTGTGGGTCTCGGCCCTGGTCACCGGCGAGCTGGCCCTCCATCAGATCGCCTGGCAGGCCGCGGCGACCGCCGTCTTCGTCTGGGCAGGCGCATTGCGGTCTTGGCCGGGGCTGGCCGGACTGGCCATCACCGGGGCCTCCTGGGCGGGCCTGGTCGTGCTTCAGGTGCGGGCCCACCGGGCCCGACCGACCGTCGAGGCCGCAGTCACCGATGCACTCGGCCGAGGCTTCGACGGCCAGATCGATCCCGATCGGTTCGCCGACCGGCTCCAACCCTCACTTCCCCGTTTGATGGTTGCCCACCCCAGCAAGCCCCGGAACGTCGAACGCCGCTCCGGCCTGGCCTACGGGCCCCACCCCAGCCACCTGGTCGATCTGTACTTGCCACCGGCCACCGACGGGCCGGCCCCGGTGCTCCTCCAGATCCACGGGGGAAGCTGGATGCGCGGTCGGCGAGACCGCCACGCCCGTCCGCTGATGCACCACATGGCACAGCGGGGCTGGATCTGTGCCGCCATCGACTACCGCCTCAGTCCCGAGGCGACCTTCCCCGACCACCTCGAAGACGTGAAAAGGGCCATCTGGTGGTTACGGCACAACGCGCCCGACTACGGGGCCGATCCCACATTCATCGCGGCCACCGGCGGTTCGGCCGGGGGCCACCTGGCGGCCCTGGCCGCGCTGACCGCCGGGCAACCTCGCTACCAGCCCGGCTTCGAGGACGCCGACACGTCCCTCCAGGCCTGTGTGCCGTTCTACGGGATCTTCCGGCTCACCAGCCGCGACGGCACCAGGGCGAGGTGGACCTTTCTCGAAAAGCATGTCATGAAGTCGTCGCCGTCGAGCAATCCGCGCCTATGGACGGAAGCCTCGCCTGCCGAACAAGCTCACGGCGGCGTTCCCCCGTTCTTGATCGTGCACGGCCGCCACGACTCGCTGGTGACCGTCGACGAGTCGGCCCGCTTCGCAGCAGCCTTGCGGGCCGCCGGTGACGGTCCGGTCGGATATGCCGAGATCCCCGGAGCCACCCACGGCTTCGACTACTTCTACTCGGTGCGGAGCGCCGCCGCCGTGAGTGGGGTGGGCCGGTTCCTGGCCGCCGTCTACGCCGCTCATCAGGCCGGAGTCCGTCCGGCCCGGGGCCGGGGCGGCGATCCCGCATCCCGTTAGGGTCGGGCCGCTGCCTCTGGAAACGCTCGTCGACGCCTTGCGCCGAGAGCGCCGGCTACCCGGTCCAGTTCTCGGCGGCCGGAGGTCGGCTGTGGGGAGGAGGGGTGGAGGGACCCCCAACGGAGTTCCAACGCCGCGAGGTGGTCCGCTTCGAGGGCGACAGCGATCCGGGCGACGAGGCCTGTCTGTTCGCCTTGGTCCATCGTCCCAGCGGCAAGAAAGGCCCCTACCCGGTCACGTACGGCCCGGAGATGGGCCCTGACGACGCGGCGGTCGCCCGACCGCTCCACTAGCGCTCGAGGTCCCCGCGGGTGGGGAACTCCAGCTGCAGGTCGATCCCGGCCTGCTCCACCAGCGAGGCCGGATCGATTCCGGCCCTTTCGGCGAGAATCTGATCGGCAACCCGGTCGATACCGACCTCGATCGGCTCGGGATCGATGGGGACCCCGGCTGAATCCTTGGCGATGACCCCATGGAGGCGGCGGAAGTCGTCATCGCGGTGATGGGTCACCACCATCAGCTCCCCCGAAGAGAGCCGGACGACCGATCCCGGCGGGTACAGCCCCATCACCTTGACGAAACGTCGCACCATGTCCGGGTCGTACACAGTGCCCGCGCCATCCGCCAGCACGTGCAGGGCCCGGTTGGGAGTTTCTGCTCGCCGGTAAGAGCGACGGGTGGTGATGGCGTCGTACACGTCGGCCACGGCCACCAGCCGGCTGAAGAGGTGAGGACGGCGCCGCTCGTTCCCGTTGGGGTAGCCGGTTCCGTCGTATCGAGTGTGATGCTCCAGGGCGATGGCGGCGGCCACGGCGTGGCGGGGCCCGGCGGCGGCCAGGATCGCCTGGGCGCCCTCTTGCGGATGGAGCTTGACCTCCATCCATTGCTCCTCGCTGAGACGTCCCGGATAGTTGAGTGTGGCGGTCGAGATCGCCACCTTGCCGATGTCGTGCAATACGGCCCCGGCTCCGACGGCCAGAAGCTCGTCGTGCTCCAGGCCGATCAGCCGGCCCACCGCCAACGACAGAATGCAGGTGTTGACCGAGTGATAGAAGGTGTATTCGTCGTGGCTCTTGACGGTCGACAGCAGCAGCGAGGCGCTCGAGCTGAAGAGGGTGGCATTGAGCAGGTCCTCGACGGATTCCATGACGGCCTGCAGGTCGAAGGCCCCTTCACCGGCCAGGGAATTGGTGGCCGTGCGCAAAGCCCCAAGTGACCCGGCATAGGACCGCCGCATGTGGGAGAGCACGCCATCCTCGCCTCCTGAGACCGGGGCCTCATTGAGCTTGATCGTGCCTCCGGCAGGCAAGTCGTCGGAGACGCCGGCCACAAAGGCGGCCAGATCGAACAAATCCGTGCCCAACACTGGATTGACGACGGTTATCGACTCCAGCCCGCGGCGATGCATCTCGACGATCAGGCTGTTGTACTCCAATGACGTGTGCGGCAGCAGGGTCCGGTTGAAATAGACCGAATCCTCGGTCACCGCGATCACAGCTTCCTCTCCACCCGTCGAGCTGAGGTCGCGGACCGCCTTCTCGGCGGCCTCGAGGGCCTCGGCCGTCAAGGGGTGACCGGCCGGATACAGGCCCACCTGGCGCGCCACCCGGCGTAGCGCCTGCAGGAAGTCGCGCACCACGTGCTCGTTCACGATTTCATCCTTTGCAGGGCACTCTTGGCGGCACGCCCCAGAGCCCGCTGACGGGCCCGCAAGGAGAAACTCCTGCCCCCCATCTGGCGGAGTTCGAGGACGGCTGCGGCGTCGCCTCGCTCGACGATGGTGAGGGCAATGCGGTCGAGATCACCGACGGGGATGTCATCGGCCTGGAGGGCACCGACGAGTGCTGCATCCACCCCGGGAGTAGATGCGCTCTTGAGCAACGCCAAGGCGGTCTGGCGCACCCGTTCGTTGGGATCGGCGAGCCGTCCTGCCATCTCTTCGGCTATTCGCTCGTCGAGTATGGGGACCAAGGCTCGCAGGGCTTCCACTCGCACCCGGTGGTCGCCGTGCTTCAGGAGCTTGATGAGCGGCTCGGCCGCTTCCGGTCGACCGGTCTTGCCGAGGGCGGTGGCCAGGTTCCGGACCACATACCATCGGGAGTCGTCGAGGCGGCCCAGCAGGGAAGCGGGGTTCTCGCCGCCCACGGCGGCCAGCAGCTCGGTCAGTCCCCGACGCAACACCCGACTCTCCTCGACGGCCAGCTGCTCGACGAGGCGCTCGGCGACCGATGGGCCGAACCGGGCCAGCAGCTGCACGGCCTCATCGCCGCTCCCCTCTTCGGTGAAGCGGGCCACGAATACCGCAATGAGCTCGGGTGTGAGCACCTTGCCCAGCGCTTCCTGAATCGCCGGTCCCTGCTCGCTGGGGTAGGACGCATCGCTTTCGACGGCGTCGAATACCCGCTTGGCGTGATCGAAGTCCCCGGCCCGAATGGCAGTGCCGATGCGCCCGGTCCAGATCCTCAACAACCTCCTGAACCGGTGGGGACGCTCCTCGACCCCGATCAACATGCGCAGGGCGTCCAGACCGACATCTTCGTCGTGTAGGGGATCGAGCTCTCCGCGCAGCTCCTCGAGCTGGACGTTGGGGCCGGACTCGTCGGAGGGATCATCGAGGATGTCGGTGATCCGGTCGGCGAGGGCCTGGCGTCCGGCCCGGACCTCGCTGGCCGAGTGCAGCAGGGAGAACAGCTCCTCGGCGGCAGTGCTATGGGCCTCGGCTGCCTCCTGGGCGTAATCGATGAGTGCTGAATACTCGTCTGCGCTCAGTTCGGGGGCGAGGTCGGCGAGCTCGTGACCGGCGAACTGATCGAGGAACATGCGATCGTTGCCATCGTCCTTGGACTGGAGAAAGGCGCGCATGACTCCCACCCGGGCTTGACGAGGAAGATGGAAGAAGGTCTCCACGAAGGTGCGGATCGCCGGCCAGGGCGCGGTCGGCGACAAGTAGGGAGCCAGCATGACGTTGAGGTCTTCGGTCGAAGACGCCGCAGTCTCGACCTGGCCTACCCCGTGGATCTCCCGGTAGGCTTCGACGAACTCCTTGGCCATCGCCTCATCGTCGCCGGCATTGCGGGCAGTCAGTTCTTGGGCGACGTCCTCGGGCGAAGCGCCTTCCTCCACCAGGTTGGCGATCTCGCTCTCGTAGCGCTCTCCTTCACCGTCGCCCTCTCCGACGCCGGCGGTGCGGCCCTCGTCGCCCCCCTCTTCCCGCAAGAGTCCCCGCTCCGATATCTGCAGCGAGCGGATTCCTTTGTCGGCCAGGGCCGCGCCGAAACCGCCGCCGCTGCGCACCTGATCGTCGTCGAGGTCGAGCAAGCCGAAGAACCCGCACAGGTCGTCTGCCGTCGGCGGACCGGCCAACCGCACCGCCTCGATGTCGTGGATGAAGCACTGCTTGGCCAGCCGCTCGACTCCCTCACGATCTCGGCCGATCTCCTCGCCGGCGTACGAGAACCACCCGGCCGCCACATCGAACATCAGCCCGCTTCCCTCGAATGAAGCCAGCGTCTGCACCGATCGCTGGAACGCCGGCTGATTACGGGGGTTGGGATAGAGCCGATACGTGGTCCAGGCCGCCCCCAGGGCCGTGAGAAAACGAACCGCCTCCTCCTGAGAGGCCGGTGCCTCGAGGGATTCAGACATCAGCGCAGCAGTCCCCGCCGCACATCGGGGTTCGTCTGATCACGCGCTGCAGCTTGGGCATGATTCCCCACTGGTTCGAACCTTTCCTGGTAATCGGTCGGCTTCGTGGGGGCCTTGAGGTCCGCGACGGCGGGCTGGTGCGGCCACCGGCCCGTTCTGGTCCCGGGCAACCCGGAGTAGCCTGGGACGGAGCTGCAAAGGGTTCTTGGGCATGGGTAACACGGGCCCCGACGCCGGAGGGGGCACCGCCCCGGTCAGCCGGGTCCTGGTCGGCACCGACCGCTCCCACACCGCCGACAACGCGGTCCGCTGGGCCGCCGCCCTGGCCAATCAATACGACGCCGAGCTGCTCCTGGCTCAAGTGATCATTCCGGAGAACCCACCCGATACCGAGGCGGGAACGGTCGAGGCCACCCAGGCCAGGTATGCCGCCACCCAGCTCAGCGAATTTGCCACCGAGCTCGCCGGCTCCAGAGGGCAAGCCCACGTGGTGGTCGACGAAGATCCGGCCGGCGCCATCTTGCAGCTAGCCGAGGAAGCCGACGTCGACACCCTCGTGGTCGGCAACGTGGGAATGGCCGGCCGCAAGGAGTTTCTCCTCGGCAACGTGCCCAACCGCATTTCCCACAACGCCCGCTGCACGGTCATCATCGTCAACACGACGCTGGACGGCGATGGTTCGTCGGCCCCGGCGTTGTCGGCCGCCCCGATTCGAAAGGGGGCCGACGCCCCCGAGGTCGAGCCGCACTTGATGGGTCGGGCAACCCGCTTGGGAACGGTGATGGCCAAGCACGGCCTCAAGGAGCTATTCGGTCGACGCGATACCTCCGAGTCGGCTCGGCGCGAACAAGCTCGAAACCTGCGCAGCGCCCTCGAGGAGCTGGGACCGGTGTACGCCAAGCTCGGTCAGGTGCTGTCCACTCGGCCCGACCTGTTGCCCCCGGAATTGATCGACGAGCTGTCCACCCTGCAGGACGACGTCCCTCCCCTATCCGAAGCCGAAGTGGTCGAAGTCATGGAGCAGGAGCTCCAGGTGCCCTGGGAAGACGTATTCGACACGATCGAACCGGAGCCCATGGCCGCCGGAACCATCGCCCAGGTGCACCGGGCCACGCTGGCCGACGGCAGCCGGGTAGTCGTGAAGGCGCAGCGCCCCACCGCCCGTGAGGACATCATGCAGGACCTGGCCCTGCTCGAGCTCTTTGCCGAAAAGACCCAACATCGACCGGCCCTCCGGCAGGTGATCGACGTACCGGCGGTCTTCCAGCACCTGTCTGAGTCGCTCCAGCGCGAGCTCGACTTCCGCCGAGAGGCCACCAACATCGAGCGAATGGGCGAGGTCCTGTCTCCTTACGACCGGCTCGACGTACCCGCGGTGCACCGCGGCTACTCGACGTCTCGGCTACTCGTGATGGAGGAGATCCAGGGAATCTCGATACACGACGCGCCCGAGGGTCCCGTCCGCAAGGAGGCCGCCCGACAGCTGCTCGAGTCCTACTACCGGCAGATCCTCGTCGACGGTTTCTTCCACGCCGATCCCCATCCGGGAAACCTGATGTGGTGGAACGACAAGATCTACTTCCTCGATTTCGGGATGGTCGGCGAGCTGGGCCCGGGCCTGCGTGAGCACCTCATGATGCTGCTTCTGTCCTTCTGGCAGGACGACGTCTCCTTCCTCACCGACGTATCGCTGATGCTCTCCGGTGATGAGGACCGGCCCGATCTCGACGTTCCCAACTTCACCAAGGAGCTCGGCAACCTCATGGCCAAGAATCGCAACGTGCCGCTGAAGGAGCTCCAGCTCGGACCCATCCTGCAAGAGATGACGGAGATCTCCATCCGCCACGACGTGCCGCTGCCCGCCTCCCTCACCCTCACCGGCAAGGCGATGGCCCAAATGCAGCTGGCTACTGCCGAACTCGACCCAGACCTGGATCCGTTCGATGTCGCCGGAAGCTTCATCATGCGGACCATGACGCAGAGCATCCGAGGCAAGGTCGACCCGAGGAAGCTCTTCTACGAGAGCCAGAAGGTGAGGATCAGGCTCACCAGGATGCTGGAGGCCCTCGAGCGTCTGGCGGGAGCCCGGCCCGGCCCCAAACTCCAGGTCAACTTCCGAGCCGCTCAATTCGAGGCGGCGGTGCATCACGCCGCCCAGAGGCTGGCGCTCGGAGTCACCGCCGGAGCCATTTTGCTGGGTGCCGCCATCACGGCCGCATCCGAGCAGGTGGCCACGTGGGTACCGATACTGCTGGGTGTGGTGGGAGGCCTGCTCGTGGGAGCCCTCTTGGTGAACCTGATCCGAAGGCCCCACCGACCCGAGCACCCTTCCGGGTCTAGCGGGGAGCCTGAGGCGTGGACTTCTCGCCACGCTTGATGGCTTTGACCACCCGCAGCTCGATGATCCAGGCAATCAGCCCCATGACTTTGCCGAGGACGTAACGCTCTAGCCGGCGGAACACAGATCGTGTGGCCATCGGCGAAACTGCCTCCTTCGACCAGGCGGTCCGGCTCTCCGCACAAGACTCTATTCGTGACCGGACGAGAGCGGTTTCCCCTTCGTTGATCAGACTTGGATTCAGGCCACCCGGACCTCAATGGTGTGGTATCCGGTGGCGCCGTCGGGCCGGGGCGGCTGCTCGGCGGCGATCTGGACTTCTCCGCTGCCGTCGATGGCCCGCACCCGAACCACGTGGTCCCCGGGCCGGGCGTCCCAGCCGTATGACCACTGCACCCAGCTGTCGTCCGACAGGGGCTCGGAGATCTGGGCGACCTGCCACGGGCCGTCGTCGACGGACACCTCGACCCCTGCGATGCCCCGGTTCGGCGCCCAGGCCACCCCGGCGATCGGATTCAACCCGGCATCGAGTCGGGCTCTTTTGCGAGGAACGTCGATGCGCGATTGAGTCTTGATGGGCGCCTCCTTGGCCCAGCCGCGCGGCACCCAGTAAGCGTCGAAGGCTTCGAGGGTCGTCAGCTCGATCTCGGAAAGCCATTTGGTGGCCGAGACGTATCCGTACAGGCCGGCTACCACCAGCCGAGCCGGAAAGCCGTGCTCAAAGGGCAAGGGCTCACCGTTCATGCCCACCGCCACCAGAGCCACACGACCGTCGAGCGCCACCCGGGTGGGGAATCCGACGGTGAAGTCGTCCACCGAGCGTCCCACGATCTGGGTGGCCTCCGGCGACACGTCGGCCCGTTCCAGGATGCGCTCCAGCGGCACACCGAGCCAGAGGGCGTTGGAAATCAGGTCGCCCCCCACCTCATTGGAGACACAGGCCAACGTCACGTAGCGCTCCACCATGTCCATGTCCAGCAGGTCCCCGAAGTCCAGTTCGTACGGTCTGTCCACCATCCCAGTCACCCGCAGCCGCCAGGTTTCCAGCTCGACCATGGGCACCGTCAGCGCCGTGTCGATGCGATAGAACTCGCCGTTGGGAGTCACCACCGGTGAAATCCCTGGGACGTCGAGAGCGGCGGCCGGGGGCGGAGACGCAACCGGCTCCACGGAACCGGGCAGCACCACCTCGGAACGACTGCGCGCCACCACCCGTCGGGCCCGATCGACGAGGAAGCGGCCGGCCGCAACCGACAGAGCGGCCGCCCCGAGGGCAAAGCCGGCCCCCACGAGAAACGCCCGGCGGTCGACCGAAGGAGGCCCGGCTTCCGCCTCACCCACCCTCACTCGCCGTGGCCGCAACAAGGCTGCCAGCGTCGCCACTCCGGCCCCGGCTGCCGCTCCCGGTCCTATCCAGGCGAAGGCGGTCGACAGCTGCGGATCGTTGAAGACGGCCACGACGCCGAGGAAGGCAAAGGCGAGGAAGCCGGCGGCGCCGAGCCAGAAGCGGCGGACCGACACCCAGCCGAGAAATGCCCCGAAGAGAAGGGCCAGCACGACGATGCCGACGACTAGAGCCGGCTTGTCGGCGGTCCCGAACACACTGATGGCGAAGTCCTCGACCGACGGCGGCACCAGATCGATCACTCCCCCGCCCACCGCCACCACCAGCCCGGACTCCTGGCCGAGCAGGCCCGCTACGAGCTCCCCGACCGCCAGCGCCACCAGTGCGGCCAGCAGCCCGGCCACGGCACCCCGCCGGCCGCCGGATCGCGTGTTCGTGAGAGAGCCGTCTTGGTCCAAGGGAAACAGGCTACGACCGATCGTCCCCTGCGGTAAGGGTCTGGTCGTCGAGTTTCGAGTTTGTTGAGAAGTGAGTTGCGGCGAGAGGCCAATGAACACGGTCCGGTGAGACACTCGCGGCGGCGCGGGAGCGATCACCGACTCCGCACCGCGAGCGAGCCGCCCCGGTCCAGGGACCCGGACGGGCGATGTACGAAAAGGTGCCGCCGGGACGGGCGGCAACCAAGGAGGCGACGTTCAGCCCGGATAGGCTGAGAAGGAGCCGACCCTCGCCCGAAGGGCGAGGCCGACGATCGCCGGTGAACGTGGATGGCGTGTGAGCCCTGGTCCGCCTGCTTCAGCGAAGAGCCGATGAACGAGGTGGGTCGGGTGGGAATCGAACCCACAACCTTCGGGTTAAAAGCCCGCTGCTCTGCCTGATTGAGCTACCGACCCGAGCTCAGGACCGGGAAGCTCGCCGCTTCCCGGCCAAGACCTGAGTTACCGTAGCGCCCCAACCGGGCCGACCGGCTGGACATCCCCGGCCCGGGACTGCTTGTATGGCCCAGGAGGGCGCGAGGGGTACGTTGAAGATCCTGCAATTGGCTCCACCCTGGGTGGAGGTGCCACCGGTCGGTTACGGAGGCATCGAGTGGATCGTGGCCGCCCTGGCCGACGGCCTCAGCGATGCCGGCCATGAGGTGACGCTGCTCGCGTCTGGGGGATCCCGGACGAACGCCCGCCTGCAGACCGTCTTCGATGCACCTCCATTCCCTATGCTCGGCGATGCGCGGATCGAAGCCATTCACGCCCTCACCGGCTACCTGGACCGTCATTCCTACGACCTCATCCACGACCACACGGCAGCCGTGGGCCCGGTGCTGGCTGCGGTGGCCGACGGGCCGCCGGTCGTGCATACCTTGCACCGGCCCTGGGATCTCTGGCTGGAGTGGTGGGCGAGAAAGGTGGCACCTCCGGTGCACCTGGTGGCAATAAGCCACGATCAGGCACGGTCGACTCCCACCGGCATTCCCATCACGGCCGTCGTCCACAACGGAGTGCCCATCGATCTGTATCCCTATCAGGAGCGAAAAGAGGATTATCTGCTGTTCGTGGGCCGAGCCCACCACGACAAGGGCCCGGAAGTGGCCATCGAGGTGGCCAGGAAGCTGGGCCGCAAGTTGATCCTGGCCATCAAGGTGAACGAGCAGGCCGAGCACGACTACTGGGACCAGGTGTTGGCCCCGTTGCTGGGGCAGAACGATGTCGAGGTGTACACCGATGTGCGCCACAAACAGAAAGTCGACCTGATGAGCCACGCCGCCGCGGTGCTGCTGCCCCTGCAGTGGTCGGAGCCCTTCGGGCTGGTGATGGCAGAGGCCAACGCGTGCGGCACCCCGGCCATCGCTTTCGCCCGAGGGGCGGCCCCCGAGATCATCGAAGACGGCGTTACCGGATACGTCGTGCCGCCAGATGATGTCGGGGCCTTGTGCGCCGCCGTGGAGCAGGTCGGCGACATCGATCCGGCTGCCTGCCGAAGCCGGGTCGAGCAGCACTTCTCGTCGGAGAGAATGGTGGTCGCTTACGAGCAGGCCTATCGGCGCGTGCTCGAAGACCACTCGTAATCGACTGCCCGAGGGTCGTTGAACGGGCGTTCCTCGCTCGTACCATGAGTGTCCCACACCGCCGGAGGAGCGTGCCGATGCCGTCAGATTGGGCCGCAATTGGCAGAGTCCCGCTGCCGTCGCCGAGTGGCATCGCCACGATCTCCGGACGCTCATTCACCGTGTCCGGCCGCAGTGGCAACATCGCCGAACCGGGTCCGCAGGGGTTCTTCCACGATGACACTCGCTTCCTCTCGGGACTACGTCTGCTGATCGATGGCATCGATCCCGAGGTGGTGGATGCCGCTTCCGTGGAACCCGGTGAGGCGATCTTCTACCTCCGCAGCCGGACCGAGGAACAGGGCGACCACACCGAGCCGGGCCTGTTGCTACGCCGGCACCGCTATCAGAGCTCGACCCTTCACGAGGACGTCATCTTGGAGAATCGCTCGGGATTCGAGACCACCGTTGCCATCGAGCTCGAGGTGCAGGCCGACTTTGCCGACCTGTTCGACGTCCGCTTTGCCGGCCCTGCGCCGGAACGGGACGTCCGGGCCCAGCGTGCCGACAACCGCCTGGTCTTCAGCTATCAGAAGAATGGGTTCGAGCGCTCGACAGAGTTGACGACCTCCCGAAAGGCCCGGATCGAAGGCAATCGAATCATCCTCACGGCCCACGTGCCGAACAACCGGCGCTGGAAATCGTGCATCGACGTCATACCGGTCATCGACGGCGAACGTCTGCCGGTCGAGGCGTCGTGCCGGACTCATCGCCACAAGCCGGAGCCCTTGCCCGGCATCGTCCCGAGCCCTCCTCGGCTGCGCTCGTCGGCCGACGCTCTCGAGCACCTGTGGGCTCACAGCCTCGAGGATCTCGCCGCGCTCGGCTTCCGCATGAACGGTCACCGCGCCTTCGCCGCCGGCATTCCCTGGTACGTAGCCCTGTTCGGGCGCGACAGCGTCATCACCGGGCTGGAGGCGATGATGCTCGACCGTGACTCCGCCCTGGGAACTGCAAAGCTGCTGGCCGAGATGCAGGGCACCCAGGACAACCCAAGCATCTCCGAGGAGCCGGGCAAGATCCTCCACGAGGTTCGGTTCGGGGAGCGCAGCCTGGCCGTCTTGAAGGGAAGCCGCTATTACGGCTCCGTCGACAGCACTCCCTTGTGGTGCATGCTCGTAGGACGGCTCCACCGCTGGGGCTGCGAGCCGAGGCGCCTGACGGAGCTGCTTCCTGCCTTGCGGGCCGCAACCGGCTGGATCGAGCGCAGACTCGAACTGCGCGACGGGCTCCTCACCTACGAAGGAGACCCGACCCGCCTGGTCAACCAGAGTTGGAAGGACTCTTTCGATTCGATGGTGGACGTCGACGGGCTCCCCCTCGACCCTCCGATTGCCGGGGTCGAAGTCCAGGGGTATGCGGTGGCCGCCCTGCGGGAGGCAGCCCGTATCGAGGCCGACCTGGGCGATGAATCCCGGGAGGCCGGACTCCTTGCCCGGGCCGACGAGCTGGTGCAGCGCATCGAAGATCGCTTCTGGCGTGAGGATCTGGGGACCTTTGCCATGGCGCTCGGCCGGGACGGGCAAACGGCCGACACCGCATCCTCCAATGCCGGGCACTTGCTGTGGGCAGGAGCGGTGCGGCCCGAGCTGGCCGATGCCGTAGCAGCTTCCCTGGTGAACGACGACCTGTGGTCGGGCTGGGGGGTGCGCACCCTGTCGAGGCGCAACCCGTCGTATCACCCGGTCTCTTACCACCGAGGCAGCGTATGGCCCCACGACACGATGTTGTGCATTGCCGGATTGCTGCGCTACGACCACAGCAAGGAAGCCATCAGGCTGGCCGGAGGGCTGCTGGCTGCCGCCGCCCACTTCTCCTACCAGCTTCCCGAGCTGTTCTCGGGCATCGGTCGAGACGAAGTGCCCTATCCGGTCCACTACCCGACGAGCTCGTCGCCGCAAGCTTGGGCGGCGGCGGTACCCGTGTACCTCACCGAGCAACTGCTGGGCATCGACCCCGACGTGCCTCAGGGCAAGGTGGTGGTAGCCCCCAAGCTCCCCGAGGGCATCGAGCTCACCATCGAGGGCGTACGAATCGGGGAGAAGAGCCTCTCCGTCCGAGCCGAGGGTCACCGGGCCCAATTCCTCGAGATCCCGAGCGGCCTCGACGTGGTGGTGCGCTGAGGAGGTTCGGCGTCACCGGAGTACCGCCGGCGAGGCCCTCTGCATTTCCTCTCCGGCTACTGCCGAAAGCCGACCGACCAAGAGTCCTTCGCCTCTGGAACCCGGCCCATCCGCCGTGATAGGAGGCTCCCAGAGGAGGAGGTCTCACGATGCGCAGGTTCTTTGCCTTGTTCTTTGGTGTCCTCGCCCTATTGGTGGGCGCAGCTCTCATCTCGGGGGCGGTTACGGTCTTTGCCGCCGACAAGGACGACGACGGGTTCTACGTCACTGAAGAGCATCGATTCGCGCAGGCGTCACACGCGATTACGGCCGACGACATCGAAGTCCTCTCCGATGCTCCGTCCTGGCTGACCGACTGGTTCACCGATCTCGTCGACTTTCGAATGGTCGGCGTCAGCAACACGGGGCAGGACGTGTTCTTGGGGATTGCCTCGTCCGCCGAAGTGGACGGCTACCTCACCGCCGTAGCGCACCATGAGGTCGACAACGTCAGCCTCGATCCGTTCGAGGTGGACTACACACTCCGAGAAGGGGCGACCATTCCGGACGCTCCGGCCCCCCTCGGCATCTGGGAGGCTTCGGTCACCGGTCCGGGAAACCAGACGCTCGACTGGGAAGTCGAGTCCGGCACATGGTCGGTGGTGGTGATGAACGCCGACGCCTCGGCCGGCGTCGACGCGACCCTGGTTGTGGGGGCCAAAGTGTCCTATGCCACGCCCCTCACGTGGAGTGCGCTGGGCGTCGGTGTGATCCTGGTCCTGGGCGGCGGATATCTGATGTACCGCGGACTCCGCAGGCCGATCGAGGAAGTCCCGCCCACGGCGCCGCCGGCCGAGCTCGAGGAGCCCGGCCCGGCTCGGCCAGAGCCGACTGGAGTGGAGGGCTCCAGGCACTGAGTGCCGGGGCGGACTACGGCATGGGCACGGGACCCCAGCCGGGTCCGAATACGTGCTACGTCGCCGTGATTCCTGGGAGGTGAAATGCTGAAGTTTCTGCTGTGGCTCATTCTGTTGGTCTTGGCATGGCCCCTGGCCCTTCTCGCCCTGATCCTCTACCCCCTCATTTGGCTGCTCGGCCTTCCATTTCGGCTGATCGGCATCTCGGTGAAAGGGGTGTTGGAGCTCATCGAGGCCGTGATCCGGCTCCCGGCTCGAGTGTTGCGCGGACCGCAGGGCGGCTAGCCCCAACCCGCAAGCCGGGCGGGGCCGGTACGCTCGGCCGCCATGGAAGACCGACCACGAGTCGTCGTCACCAGACGTCCGCCCGGAGAAGCCCTGGCCCGCCTGGGTGAATCGTGCGACGTCTGGCTGTGGGAAGAAGACCGGGCCATCCCCGCCGAGGTCCTGCATGAGGAAGCGGCCACTGCAGTGGGGCTCTACACGATGCTGACCGACCCGATCGGGAATGACCTGCTGGAAAACGCTCCTCAACTCGGGGTCATCTCGCAGATGGCCGTCGGCGTCGACAACATCGACCTGGAGGCCTGCACCAACCGTGGCATCCCGGTCGGCCACACTCCCGGGGTGCTCACCGAAACCACTGCCGACACCGCCATGGGGCTGTTGCTCGCGGCGGTCCGGCGTTTGGTCGAGGGCGTGGATTACGTGCGGGCCGGAAGCTGGCGGCGCTGGGAACCGGACCTACTCCTCGGTGCCGACCTCCACGACACGACGCTGGGCATCGTAGGACTGGGACGTATCGGGCAGGCGGTGGCCCGGCGAGCGGTCGGGTTCGGTATGCGCCTCCTCTACACCGGTCCCCACCGCAAGCCGGAAGCCGAGGTGGAGCTGGGAGCGGCCTACCGGAGCCTCGAAGATCTCCTGGCGGAATCCGACCACGTGATGATCACGGCAGCGCTCAGCGCCCACACCCACCACCTCATCGACGCCGGCGCTTTGAGGCGCATGAAGCCGTCGGCCACGTTGGTAAACGTGGCCCGCGGGCCGATCATCGATTCGGCCGCCCTCTACGAGGCACTCCGTGACGGTGTCATCGCTCGCGCCGCCCTCGATGTGACCGACCCCGAACCCATCGACACCTCCGACCCGCTGCTCACCCTGCCCAATTGCGTGATCACTCCCCACATCAGCAGCGCCAGCGAGCGGACCAGAGCCGCCATGGCCGATCTGGCCGCCACGAACCTCATAGAGGCCTTGGCGAGTCGGCCTATGCCCCATTGCGCCAACCCCGACGTCTACCGAGCTCTCTGACCGTCCGGACGGCACGGGGAGACACGTAGGGTGAAGTCGTGATCCGCTTCGGCATCTCCGGCCTGCCCCGCGAGGGGACCAGTGATGAGGAGTTCCTGGACCGGCTCGTTGCGCAGGGGCATCGGGCCTTCGAGCTGGCCTTCGTCACCGGATTCCCCTGGAAGGAACCGCGCTGCCGACGTTTCGGTGAGCTGGCCGCCGCCCGCGACATAGCGTTGTCGGTCCACGCTCCCTACTTCGCCGTCCTCACCGTCGAGGATCCCGAGCGCAGCACACAGACCAAGGCATCGCTGGAGCACTCGATGAAACTGGGCCGTGCTTTGGGAGCCCGCGTGGTGGTGGCCCACATCGGTCACACCAAGGGCCGGGCCCCCGACGAGCTGCACCGGCTGGTCCAAGAGGGTCTCGACGAGCTCGCCCCCAAGATCGCCCACCTGGGGGTGGCGCTCGGCCTCGAAACCAGCGGCACCCAGAGGGCGTTCGGCACGCTCGGCGACATCGCCCTCGTTGCCGCCAAGTTCCCTTTTGTCCGCCCCGTCGTCGATTGGGCTCACGTCCACGCAATGTCCCAGGGCGCCCTCACCTCCAAAGAGGCATTCGGGGGGGTGTTCGCCTTCCTGCGCGACCAGTTTCCCGGCTATGCCATCGATCCGCTCCAGTGCCAGTTCACCGACAACGAGTTCGGCCCGGGCGGGGAGATCCGCCACGTTGCCTACGGACAAGGAAGCCTGCGAGTCGGACCGCTCGTCGAGGCGGCGGCCGAAGCCGATATGCGGATGATCCTCATCTCCGAAGCCCGCGAGCGCCAGAGTCACGATGCCATCTACGCCGACCTGAGCGCCGCCCTGGGCGGAGCGAACCCAACCCGGCTTGACGACACCCGCCCGCTCGGCTCGGGGAAGATCGCCTTTCCTACTCCCATGAAGGTGGAGGAGGTGGGCGACGCCTACCTGCCCCGAGACACCCGCCGCCCCCTTCGGCTCACCAACATCGACAAGCCGTTCTTTGCGGACGGATACACCAAGGGGGACCTGCTGCAGTACTACGCGGCGGTAGCCCCTCTCCTCCTGCCCCATCTCGAGAACCGGGCCATCGTCATGGCCCGGTTTCCTGAAGGCGCCGAAGGCGACTTCTTCTACGAGAAGCAAGCCCCGGCCCACGCTCCCGACTGGCTGCCGACGGCACCGCTCTGGTCGGAGCAGCGCCAGGCCCCGATCGACTTCGTGACCGCCGGTGATAGCGAGTCCCTGCTGTGGATCGTCAATTTGGGGTGCATCGAGATCCACCCCTGGCTGAGCCGTGTCCACTCGCCCGATCGACCGGACTTCGCCATCTTCGATCTCGATCCCGCCGCGGGAGCTTCTTGGGAGCAAGTGGTCGACGCCGCCCTCCACGTCAACGTCGTCCTGGAACGGCTCGGCCTGGCCGCCTATCCCAAGACCTCGGGAGCGACCGGCCTCCACCTCTACCTGCCGATCGAGTCTGCCTACCCATATCGACGAGTGCGCCGCTTCGTCGAGACGGTGGGCCGGCTGGTGGCGGCCGCCGATCCGAACAACGTCACGATGGAGTGGGACATCCCCCGCCGGGCGGGGAAGGTGTTCATCGACCACAACCAGAACGTGGCCGGCAAGACGATCGCTTCGGTGTACTCGGTGCGGCCCCGCTCCGGAGCGCCGGTGTCAATGCCGGTCCGGTGGGACGAGCTCGACGCGGTGGAGCCCAACGATTTCACCATCGCATCGCTGTGGGACCGTCTCCAGCGTTTCGGGGACCTGTTCGCCCCCGTGCTCGAGGGAGGGCAACGCCTGGAAGCGGCCGAGGAGGCTCTGGGACTCGCCGGGGAGGCGAGCCGCTAAGGGGAGCCCGGCTCGGGACCGGTGGCCATCGGATATCCGGCCCCGCCCCAATCGCTCCACGATCCCGGATAGAGACGGGCCCCCTCGAAACCGGCCACCTCCAGGGCCAGCAAGGTGTGGCAGGCGGTGACCCCGCTACCGCAATAGACGACCACTTCGTCGCCGACCGCCACGTCCAGTCGCCGATAGTGCTCGGCCAGTTCCTCGGGTGAGCGAAACCGTCCGTCCCAACCAAGATTTTCCGCAAAGGGGGCGTTGCGGGCAGTGGGGATGTGGCCGGCCACGGGATCGAGCAACTCCTGCTCGCCCCGGTAGCGTTCGCCCGACCGGGCATCGACCAGCACCACTCGCCCGAGAAGATCACGGAGCCGATCGCGATCCACCGTATCGGCACGGCCTGGGCCCGGGGAAAACGAGGCGGACTGAAACTCGGGTTCGTCTCGTGTCAAGGGGAGCCCGGCCCTCAGCCAGGCGTGCAGGCCCCCGTCGAGCACAACGACCTCGGAGTGGCCCCAATGGCGCAGCATCCACCACAGCCGGGCCCCGGCCGCTCCGCCTTGATCGTCGTAGACGACCACCGTGTGCTCGTTGCCGATGCCCCTGTCACCCAGCATTGCGCCGAACTGCTCGCCGGTCGGCAGCGGATGGCGCCCCGGCCCCCGATCTGCCGACAGGTCGGACTCCATGTCGAAGAAGATCGCCCCGGCAATGTGGCCGGCGTCGTAGGCGAACCGATTGAGCACCGTGCCGCCCAAGGAACGGACGTCGGCGATCCGAAGGCGAGGTTCGTCGAGGTGCCCCTCCAGCCATCCGACGCCGACCAGGGGGCCGCCCACCTCAGGCCGGTTCGGGATGGGCCGCCTCCGGCGGGGCCTGCTCGCCACGCTCGGGGACCAAGACCACCGGGTAGGCAGCCGCCTCCCAGGGCCGGGCCAGTACCTGCCAGGCCAGCACCAACGCCGCCACTGGGACCCCGATCAGAGCATCGATGCTGAGCCGGTTGTAGGAGAGGGCCGACCCGGCCAGCTCGGCAATGGACTCACCGCCGATGGCCATTCTCCACCGCCGTGGCGCCGGGCGACTGAGGAGGTCGGTGGCAAAGCCAATCGTGCTGATCTCCCAGCGCCGACCCAGCCAGGAACGGCGCACGATGCGGGCGAACGGGACCCCCCCTTCGGCGGCCAGCACGGTACCCCAGCCCTGAGGAGCGATCGTCCACACCGTGCCGTCGGTCAGCCTCACACTCGACATGTGCTGGCGGGCAAAACGGCGCACGACGGCCAGCTCATCGTCGCCCTGGATCAGTCTCCATTCCGAAGAGAAGGCGAGACTCCGCATCTCGGCATGGCCGACGAGAGTGCGCACGAGCCGATTGGATCCGGCCATGGGCGAAACGGTACTAGGGGAATCACTCCTCAGAAGAAGGCCTAATCGGAGGGAGCGATGCTGAGGTCGATGAGGACCTGTAGGGCGCACACCGCGGCCAGGAACGCGGCCAGCAGATTGGCCGGCCAGCTCTCGCTCACCAGGCCCACGATCAGCACTACGGCGGCCGCCGCCAGACGTACTCGCGTCTGCAGGATGTCACGAGCGAGATCGGCCCGTTCGGTGGAGAAATGGATCATGCCCATGGCGATCAACGAAGCGGCGACGCCCCCGGTGACCAGCCACCGCTCGGCCGGGGTCACTTCCTGCGAAACCAGAAACTCCAGGCCGATCCCTGAGGCCGTGAGCGCAACGGCCAACGGGAGGTGGCTGTAGATCCACGCCGTGGGCTTCCAGGCGGTACGTTGGTCGGGCCGGCGTCTCACCACCGAGCCTTCCAGGTTGTCGAAGTAGAGCCACCACAGTCCGGCGGCGGTTAGGACCCCGAGAATGGCGCCCACGGTCGGACCTAGTTCCCAGTCGGCACTCCCGAGCCCGGGCACCTCGCTCAGTCCGGCGACCACGGCCGCGATCGACTCGCCCAATACGAGGATGGTGAACAGGCCGAACCGCTCGGGCAGGTGCGACACGTCGAGCGGGGCCTTGGCCTGTACCTGGCGGAGGACGTAAGGAGTGGCGAAGTCGATCGCGAGGCCGATTCCCCACAAGACGTATCGCCACGGCTCGGGCACCCATATCGAGATGAGCCAGAAGGCGCCGCCGGTGCCAAAACCCTTCAGATAGCCGGTGACCAGTTCCTGAGTAGCGGGCACGTGGCGGCGGGCCCGAGAGTACATCAGCAGCAGGACGGCCCGGGCCATGACGAACGCCGCAGCAAAAGCCGAGGTGGAATCGGCCTCGCCTCCGGTGATGCTGGCCGCCATCAGAGCGATTGCGATGATCTGGGCGACGGCCAGTAACCGCTGGCCGAGGTCGTCGGTGTCGTACCGGTCGGCATAGAACGTGAACCCGGCCCAGGACCACCACAGCGGGATGAAGAGGCCGATGTAGGCGAGGACTCCCTCCCACGACGGGTCCAGCAGCAAACGATGGGCAAGTGCGGCCACTGCCACCACGAAGACGAGGTCATAGAAGAGTTCGAGCCATGTGGCCGAACGTCGCTCGGCCTCGGTCTCCTCGGTGCGCAATCTCGGCGGTCGCAGCGCCGCCAACTTCATGCCGCTCCCCTCCTAGGTCGGGCGAGAGCGGAGCCTACCCAGCGCACGCAGTTCCCATCTCGGGCACCGGCACCTTCCGAAAGCGCGGCACCGACCTCAGGATCCGCCTTTCTCTAGCGGGGCGCCGGCGGTTCGATGTCGGCCCGGGGCGCCGATTTCCGGCCCGACGGCAGGCCCACCGCCTGCTTCGACCCCGGCCGTACGGCGGATCATCGACCCGCCGTCGTTCGCGGCTGAAGCCGCCTGCGGGGAGCGGCGCGTTCTCTTTCACGATGCCCGCTTCGCCTCGATGTAACGAACGCTTCCGTGGGCATAGACACGGCGCGCAGAGGGACGCAGTCGCCGTGGATGGGGGCGGTAGGTGTGACGCGCCGTCCATCGCAAGATCCTCGACGGCAACCAGCACCCTCTGACCGTGCTCAAGGAGTGGACCGCCGGCGAGGGTGCCGAATCACTGGCCGGACGCTGACGAACCAGCGGCGCGGCTCGGCTTCGAGGCACTCCGATAGGGTGACCCCATACCATGAACGCCATCGAGGTCGCCGGCCTTCACAAGCACTACGGGTCGAATCGGGCCGTCGACGGTATCGACCTGTCGATCGACGAGGGAGAGGTGTTCGCCCTGCTGGGCCCCAACGGGGCCGGCAAGACCACCACCGTCGAGGTTTTGGAAGGGCATCGCACCCGCACCGCCGGTGAGGTCCGGGTCCTCGGCTACGACCCCGAGACGGGAGGCCGGGAATACCGGGAGCGCATCGGCATCGTTCTCCAGTCATCGGGGATCGAGCGGGAGTTCACCGTGCGCGAGCTGCTCGATGTGTACGGCTCGATGTTCCCACGCCGCCTTGCCCGCGACCGGGTCATCGAGGTCACCGGCCTGGGCGAGAAGGCCGACGCCCGCATCAAGACCCTGTCCGGCGGGCAAATGCGTCGGGTCGACCTGGCGTTGGGCCTCATCGGCGACCCGGACCTCATCTTCCTGGACGAGCCGACGACCGGCTTCGACCCTTCGGCCCGGCGCCGGGCTTGGGAGCTCGTGGACAATCTCCGGTCGCTCGGCAAGACGATTCTGCTCACCACCCATTACATGGACGAAGCCCAGCACCTGGCCGACCGGGTGGCCGTGATCAGCCGGGGCCGCATCGTGGCCGAGGGGACGCCCGAGACGCTGGGCGGGCGCGAGGAGGCCCACACGACCATCAGCTTCCAAGCTCCCCGCGGGACCGCGCTCGCCGATTTGCCCGAGCCGCTGCGAGGCCGGGCCCGCCTCAACGACACCACGATCACCGTGGACAGCACCGCCCCCACCGCCGACCTGCACACGCTCACCGGCTGGGCCATGGAGCGGAGTGCCGAGCTGGACGCTCTCAGCGTGGTCCGGCCCAGCCTGGAGGACATCTACCTCCAGCTCACCGAGGAGCGGGGGGACGGTGGCTGAGGGTCGCACCTCCGATGCCCGGCTGCTGGGTACGCAGATCCGTTACCAGAACCGCATTTTCTGGCGGACGCCGATAGCCGCTTTCTTCACCCTGGTCTTCCCGCTCATGTTTCTCTTCCTCTTCAACACTCTGTTCAACTTCGAGGCCGAACCGGGCGAGGTGTCGATCACCCAGTTCTTTGCACCTTCGCTAGCGGTGTTTGCCGCCGCGTCGGCCACCTACACCAACATCGGGGTCCGGACCTCCATCGCCCGGGACGAAGGCGTCCTCAAGCGGGTGCGGGGAACGCCGCTTCCTCCGTGGATCTACATGGCCGGGGTGGTGGGCTCGGCGATCTGGATCGCCTTCATCGCCACGGTCATCATGCTGGCGGCCGGGGTGGTCTTCTACGACCTCGAGATCTACCCGGAAACGCTGCCGGCGGCGGTGATCTCCTTCGGAGTGGGCGTGAGTTGCTTCGCCGCCCTTGGCCTCGCCCTGGCGGCGTTCTCGCCGACCGGCGACAGCGCTCCCGCCATCGCCAATGCCACCATCCTCCCCCTGGCGTTCGTCTCGAACGTGTTCCTCAACACCGACAACGCCCCGGAGTGGATCCAGACCATCGGCAACATCTTCCCTCTCAAGCACTGGGTCAACACCATGCAGGACGCCTTCAGCCCGTTCACCACCGACGCCGCCTGGCGTTGGGACGACATCGGCGTCATGGTGGCCTGGGGCATTTTGGGAGCCGCCCTGGCCCTGCGTCACTTCAAGTGGGAGCCGCGCGCCGAGAGCGCCGCCGGCACCAAGCGGACTCGGCGACGGCGATCAGAGGCCAAAGCCCCGGTGTGAGAACCGAAAGCCCCTAGCCGAACGCCGATCGACCGGCTAGCACTGACACCAAACGGGGGCTTCGAGTCGGTGCCATCCGGCACCCCTAGGATCAAGAAACTGGAAGATCGGGAGGGACCAATGGCTGAGCCAGCTGAGAACGAGCAGGACGTCGGCGTCTTCGAGGACATCGCGGTCAAGGGAGAGGACCTGGTGGCCAAGGTGAAGGAGTTGATCCACGAAGGCAACGTCCGCCGCATCATCATCAAGAACGACAAAGGGGAGGCCCTCATCGAGGTGCCCCTCACCATCGGAGTGGTCGGCGCTCTTCTCCTTCCGGTGTGGGCCGCTATCGGGGCCTTGGCTGCGCTGGTGGCGGACTTCACGATCACGATCGAGCGAGAACCGACAGAGGAGGAAGGGGACACCGAGTGACCACAGGGACCCATCGAGTCGATGCAATCGCGGCCCGGGCCGAAGACGCCGTCAAGATCTTCGGCCGTGGCCCGGCCGCAGTCCGGGCCCTCGACGGAGTCAACGCCTCCTTCGCCCGGGCCCAGTTCACCGCGATCATGGGCCCCTCCGGATCGGGCAAGTCGACGCTGCTGCATTGCATGGCCGGCCTCGACGAGCTGACCGAGGGCCGGGTGTTCATCGGCGACACCGATCTCTCCACGCTGTCCGAGAAAGAGCGCACGCTGCTGCGCCGGGACAAGGTGGGCTTCGTCTTCCAGGCGTTCAACCTGATTCCTACGCTCAGCGCAGCCGAGAACATCGTGCTGCCTCTGTCGATCGCCGGAGAGAAGGCGGAGGCCCCGTGGCGCGAACAAGTGGTGGATGCCGTAGGCCTGAGCGATCGACTCCGGCACCGGCCGGCCGAGCTCTCCGGTGGAGAGCAGCAGCGGGTGGCCGCGGCTCGGGCGTTGGTGAGCCGACCCGAGATCGTGTTTGCCGATGAGCCGAGCGGCAACCTCGACTCCAACTCAGGAGCCGAGCTGCTGGCGTTCATGCGCTCGGCGGTCGACGACTTCGGCCAGACGATCGTGATGGTGACTCACGACCCCAACGCAGCCTCCTACAGCGATCGCGTCGTCTTCCTGCGAGACGGAAAGGTCGAGGACGAGCTGACCGGGCCCACCCAGGAAGCCATCTTGGACCGCATGAAGAAGCTGGAGAGCTGACCATGGTCAAGGCGACTCTCAAGTCGGTCCTAGGCCACAAGCTACGCCTGGCATTGACCGCTCTCGCCATCGTGATCGGCGTGGGGTTCGTCGCCGGAACCTTCATTTTCACCGACACCATCGACAAGACCTTCGACAACCTCTTCGAGGACGCCTTCGCCGGGATCGACGTGCTGGTCCAGTCTCAGACCGAGATCGAAGCCGGCTTCTCGGGCCCGCCGCCCTTCGACGAGGCGGTACTGGCCGACGTGCTCGACGTCCCGGGAGTGGCGGCGGCCGAAGGAAGCGTGACCGGCTTCGCCCAGCTGGTCGACAAACAAGGAGAGCCGATCGCCCCGCTGGGACCGCCCACCCTGGGGGGCTCCTGGTCGGAAGACGAGCGTCTCTGGGGCAACATCGAGCTCCGAGAAGGTCGAGAGCCCGGGCCGGGTGAGATCACCGTCGATGCCGCTACCGCCAAGGGGAACGACCTGGCGGTGGGTGACCGGGTCGACGTGATCCTCCCCATCGGCACCGAGGAGTTCGAGATCGTCGGCATCGTCGGCTTCGGCGAAACAGACAACCTGGCCGGAGCCACGTTCGCCGGCTTCGAGCTGTCCGAGGCACAGCGAGTCCTCGACGTCCCCGGCCAATTCCACTCCATCAACGTGCTCGCCGAGGAGGGCTCGTCCGCCGACGCCCTGCGCGACCAGATCGATCAGGCCCTTCCCGACACGCTCGAGGTGATCACCGCCGCCGACGAAGCGGCCCAGCAGGCCGAGACGCTCCAAGACAGCCTGGGCTTCCTTCAGACGGTGCTCTTGGTCTTCGCCGGCATCGCCGTGTTCGTCGGAGCCTTCATCATCTCCAACACCTTCCGGATCGTGGTGGCGCAACGCACCCGTGAGATGGGACTGCTGCGCGCCCTCGGAGCTACCGGCCGTCAGGTGGTGGGAATGGTGCTGCTGGAATCTCTCATCGTCGCCGTGGTGGCCTCGGCCATCGGCATCGGCTTCGGCCTGCTCACCTCCAACGGGCTGTACGGGCTGATGAGCGTGGCCGGTTTCGACATGCCGTCCACCTCTCCGACCCTGGCGCCCCGCACCATCGTGGTGGCGCTGGCCGTGGGCATCGTGGTGACGATCGCCGCCGCCTTGTTGCCGGCCGTGCGGGCGGCCCGCATCACTCCCATGGCGGCCCTTCAGGAAGTCGATATAGAACCAACCGGCTCGCTGCGGCGCCGGGCCACCGTCGGCGGCATCACGCTGGCGGTGGGGGTAGCCCTCATCGTGAACGGCCTCTTCGGCGATGTGATCGACCTGGGGCCGATCAACGAGCTCACCGCGGTCGCCGTCGGCGCCCTGGTGGTCTTCATCGGCATTTCCATCCTGAGCGCGCTGTTCGTCAAGCCGCTGGCGAACTGGATCGGTTGGCCGATGCGTCGGCTCGGCAAGATCACCGGGAAGCTGGCACAGGAGAACGCCACTCGACGGCCCCGCCGGGCCGCGGCCACGTCTTCGGCGCTGATGATCGGCCTGGCCCTGGTCGGCTTCTTCTACATCCTGGGCGCCTCGATCAAGGCCAGCACCGCCGAAGCCATCGAGGACGCCCTGAGAGGAGACTTCATCGTCAGCTCCACCGGCTTCATCCCCACGTTGCCGCCCGCCTTCACCGAGAATCTCCAGGCCGCACCCGAGATCGAGGCGGCCAGTCCCGTCCGAGTCGACTTCTTCGATCGTGACGGAGCCGAGGAGTTCGTCGCCGGCATCGACGTCGACACCTTCGACGCAGTCGCCGACATCGACCTCCAGCAAGGCACCATCGAGGCGCTGCGCGGCGGCGGGGTGATGGTCTTCGAGGATCTGGCCGATCACGAGGGCTGGACCGTCGGAGACGTCATCGAGATGGGCTTCACGGCCACCGGCGTGCAACAGGTCGAGATCGTCGGCATCTTCGCCGACCAGTCGGCCACCCAGGCACCCTTCGTGCTGGCCATGCCCACGTTCGAGGAGAACTTCACATACCGCCTCGACTTCTACGTGGGCGTCAAGCTGGCCGAAGGGGTGCCCGTCGACCAGGGCCGGGCCGTCATCGAAGCGGCCGCCGCCGAATTCCCCAATGCCGAAGTGCGCGACCAGGTCGAGTTCCGGGAGCAGCAGGAGGCCCAGATCGACACCCTGCTCAATGTGTTCCAGGGCCTGCTGTTCCTGGCCGTGATCATCGCCCTGCTGGGCATCACCAACACCCTGGTGCTGTCGATCTTCGAACGGACCCGCGAAATCGGTCTTCTGCGGGCGGTGGGCATGAGCCGGTGGCAGGTGCGCCGGATGGTTCTGTGGGAGTCGATCATCATCGCCGTCATCGGGGGGCTCTTCGGAATCCTCGTCGGTACGTTCTTCGGAGCGGTGGTGGTGTCGGCGCTCGGCAACCAGGGGGTCACCACGCTGTCGATCCCCGGCGCGCAGCTGGCCACGCTGGTGGTGGTGGCCATCGTGGCCGGGCTGATCGCGTCGGTGTTCCCGGCCCGGCGGGCGGCCAAGCTGAACATTTTGGAGGCCATCGCCTACGAGTAGCCGTCCTCGCGTCCACCCCGGGATTTACCCGGCGTGGAGAGGTGCACGGCGTACGCTGAGGTGCCGTGATCGGCTGGCTGCAGGACACCTTCGACCTCTCCAACGGATGGGCCCGCCTCATCTTGTCGGGTGGTCTCGTCGTGCTGCTTTCTCTCGTGCGCTGGGCGGTGCTGGCATTCGTCCACCGTCGCATCGACGAACCGGCGGTCTGGTATCGCACCCGAAAGATCGTCAGCTACACGGTCTTCATCGTCGGGTCGATACTGCTGGTGTTCATCTGGTTCGAGGGCACCAACTTCACCACCTACCTCGCCGTGCTCTCCGCCGGCCTTGCCATCGCTCTCGCCGAGCCGCTCAAAGACCTTGCCGGGTGGCTGTTCATCATGTTGCGACGGCCGTTTCGCATCGGAGACCGCATCGAGGTCAACGGCCACATCGGGGATATCGTCGACCTGCGGGCATTCCGTTTCTCGATGCTCGAGGTGGGCCACTGGGTGGATGCCGATCAGTCCACGGGACGGTTGCTCCACATCCCCAACCTTGTCGTGTTCTCCAGCCCCATTGCCAACTACACGGAGGGCTTCGCCTTCATCTGGCATGAGGTGCCGGTGCTGATCACCTTCGAGTCCGATTGGGAGCGGGCCGAGGCCGTCGTCCAGGCCGCCCTAGACGAACATGCCCCCCACCTCGAGCCGGCCCGGGCCCAGACCGAGATCCGCGGCAGCATGGCCGCCTATCGCATCCGCTATACCCACACCACGCCGATCACCTACCTCACGGTCAAAGAAAGCGGAGTGCTGATCACGGGACGGGTCCTGGTCGAAGCGCGCCGGCGCCGGGCGGTGGAGCAGGCGATCTGGAAATCGATCCTGCGAGCGTTCGCCGCAGAGCCCAACATCCAGCTCGCCTACCCGACGGTGCGGACCTTCCTGCCCGACCCGCTGCACGTCGAGGGTCCCACCGCCCTCTGAGCCAACCGAGGCTCCCGACCCACTCCTTGCACTGGGCCCGGCGCGCCGGGCCGGTAGATTCGGGAGGTGGTATCTGCCGCACCCATAAACCTCGAGATCGCACGGCTGGTGCTGTCCCAGCGGTGGGCGGCGCTGGCCACGATGGGCGAAGGACGGCCCTCGGCTTCGATGGTGGCTTATGCGCCGGAGGTGGATCTGAGCGGTGTGCTCTTCTTCCTGAGCGGGCTCGCCGAGCACACTCGCAACCTCATGGCCCACCCCCGGGCCTCTTTGGCCGTAACGGAGCCCGATCCCGGCAGCGGCGATCCCCAGGAGCTGGCTCGGGCAACCCTGTACGGCACCAGCGAGGTCGTGGCACGGGGCAGTAGCGGCTTCGACGAGGCCTGGTCGGTGTACGTTGCCCGATTCCCGGCGGCTGCTCCGCGGCTGGGCCTGGCCGACTTCGACCTGTTCCGCCTGGCCGTCGACGAAGCGCGCTACGTGGGCGGTTTCGCACGCGCCGCCTCGGTCGCCCCCGAAGAGCTCAGAACGGCCGCCGAGCAGCTCCGGCAGTAGGGAGGCCGCGGGTCGGTAACGATCCAGCTCAGGCGATGGCGATGCAGCGCACCCCGGGCAACTTGTCGGCGACCACCTCCCACCTCTCACCCTGATCCTCGGAGAGGTACACGGTGCCCGCCCGATCACCGATCACGGCCGTCTCACCCACACCGGCCAAACAGAACGTGTCGACATTGTCGGAGAACCACTCCGGCAAACCGGACGAGCACTTGCGGAACGGCCCTTCGCCATCCAGCGGACGCCGATACACCGCCGCCTGTTCTCCCCTCGATCCGAGTGACGCCGACACCAGCACCATGTCGGAGGTCACCGCCACCGCCCGGCAGTAGGTGCCGTGCAAGCCGTCGGTGTGGAAGGTCCACCGCTCGGCTCCGTCGGTCGAGATCCCCAGGCCTACCGCAGCCGCCGCCAATACCAAACCGGACGTCATCGGATGGGCATAGACCTCGTGGACGTCGGTCCCAATGTCCATGGTCGGCTCCCAGGTGTCGCCCCGATCGCTGGAGCGGAGGATTCCGCCGACATGGACATTGAGATAGATCGATCCGTTGCGGTCCTCCGCCATCGAGCGCACATCGGGCGGGCCGCCCCACGGAGTGTGCCAGGCGTCTCGACCCGGAGCCTCGTCAAAGCCCTCCACGGGCTCCAACGTATCGTCGTGGAGGTGATACAGCCGGGCTCGTGAGGCGCCGACCAGGAGACCTGCCTGCGTAGGGAGCAGGCAGTTGGCCCGATCCTCCTCCAGGAGGGCAACGATCGCTCTGGAGCCGTCGTCGGAGTGGTGCCACACCGCCGATCCATCCCTGATGGCCCACCAGGCATCGCCCCCTCGAGCTATCGCATCGACGGTGGGCCCGGATGGCCCCTCCGGGCCCCAGCCCCCCAACACCCGGAAGCCTTCGTCGGTACCGACCAGGATCATTGCCATTTCGGCCCCCTTCATTCCGATCGAGGCTAACCAGTTAAGGCCGTTGGCCCCTTTGCACCCCCGGCCGGGCGCATATCGTTGGGAGTAGCCATGTACGAGACGTTCGGGCACACCGCCGACCTGGGTTTGCGGGTGGTTGCACCCGACCTCGACACCCTGTTCGCTGCGGCCGGCCGAGCATTGTTCTCGGTGATCGTGGCCGAGCCGCCTACGGGGACCGGCGAGCCGAGGTCGTTTCGCATCGAAGGGCGTCGCCTCGACTTCCTGATGTTCGACTGGCTGAACGAGCTGCTGTTCACGTTCGACACCGAGGACGTGGTGCTCGGGGACTTCGGCGTGAAGGTGGCCGAGGACGGCCTCGACGCCACGGCGGTGGCCAGGCCCTTCGATCCCAACCGCCAGCGACCGCTTCGAGAGGTCAAAGCGATCACCTACCACCGCCTCAAGGTGGAAAAGACCGACGACGGTTGGTTGGCCGAAGTCATAGTGGATATTTGAGGGGGCAACGATGGCGAAGCAGGCCTACACCGGACCGCTCGAGCGTTTGGATGAATGGACCTGGAAGATTCCCCGTTCATACAAGGAGGGCATGCGGGTCGACGGGATCATCTACTCGAGCGACGCCCTCATCGAACACGTGATCGGCGACCAGGCGGCCGAACAGGTGGCCAACGTGGCCTTTCTGCCCGGAATCCAGATGGCCAGCCTGGCCATGCCCGATATCCACTGGGGTTACGGCTTTGCCATCGGGGGAGTATGCGCCACCGATCCGGCGGCCGGCGGCGTCATCTCACCGGGCGGCGTCGGCTACGACATCAACTGCGGAGTCCGGCTGATAAGGACCGATCTCACCGTCGATGACGTGGCGCCTCGCATCGAAGAGCTGGTGGACGCCTTGTTCGCCCGGGTGCCACTCGGCGTGGGCCGGGGCGGCGCCTATCGCTTCGGCCGCGCCGAGCTCGACCACCTCATGGCCGAAGGCCCCGCCTACCTCTTGGGTAAGGGCCTGGCCACCAGCGCCGACATCGAGTTCACCGAGGCGGGGGGGTGTCTTCCGGGCGCCGCGCCTGCCAACGTGAGCGAACGGGCCCACAAGCGAGGGGCCGACCAATGCGGGTCGCTCGGCTCGGGCAATCACTTCCTCGAGGTCCAGGTGGTCGACCAGATCTTCAGCGAGGCCGCCGCCCGGGTGATGGGCCTGACCCGAGACGGCGTTTGCGTGATGATTCACTCCGGATCGCGCGGCCTCGGATACCAGGTCTGCGACGACGCCCTCAAAGGACTGCGGGGCGTCCCCGAGCGCTACGGGATCGCTCTTCCCGACTGGCAGCTGGCCTGTGCTCCCATCGACAGTAAAGAGGGTCGTCATTACCTGGGAGGTATGGCCGCCGCCGCCAACTTCGCCTGGTGCAACCGCCAGTTGCTGATGTGGGAGGCCCGGGAGTCGTTCGAAGAGGTGTTCGGGCGCCCCTGGGAGGCGCTGGGGATGGAGTTGGTGTACGACGTGGCCCACAACACCGCCAAGCTCGAAGAGCATCAGATCGATGGCGTTGTCAAGGAGGTGCTCGTACACCGCAAAGGAGCCACCCGGGCATTCCCGCCCGGCCACCCCGACATACCCGAGGCCTATCGGGATATCGGCCAGCCGGTGCTCATCCCCGGTGACATGGGTCGGGCCAGCTGGGTCCTGGTGGGCCGGGAGGGGAGCATGGCCAAGACCTTCGGTACGACCTGCCACGGAGCCGGACGGGCCATGAGCCGCACCGCTTCGGTGAAGGACGCCAAGGGCCGGGACATTCGGGCCGAGCTGGCCGCCCAGGGCATAGTCGCCAAGGCCCGGGGGTGGAAGGGACTGGCCGAGGAGCAGCCCTCGGCGTACAAAGACGTCGACGCCGTCGTCGACGTGGTCCACAACGCCGGCCTCTCGGAGAAGGTGGCCCGACTGCGCCCAATCGGCGTCATCAAGGGCTGAACGCCCTTTACGCCTCCTTAGCGGCGTGCTGGGGCGGCCATAGGGCCCTTCAGATCACCCTGTTGAAAAGTCGATAACCCTGGAGGCCGGAACATGCTCGAGCGGATGACGACTATCGGGGGCCTGATTGCCCTGGCGGTCATGATCGCCGGCTTGGCGACCGCGGCGCTGCCTAACGGTGAAGGCACTGCCCTCGAAGCCACCCAACCGGAGGAGATGCTCACCCTCGACGCCGGAGAAGCGGGATCGGTGGATGTGTCGACGGCCGGAGGCGTGCTCAACATCGAAGACATCCGTGCCGTCGACGGCTGGTTCCCGACCATCGAGGAGATGGCCGGCCGTCAGATCGAGGTCCAGTTCCGAAACGACACAACCCGGGTCGATCTCGAGGCCGAGTTGGACGATGGACAGGTCGAAGTCGAGGTGGAGACCGAGGGCTTGAGCGACGATGGCGACGTCGCCTCCGCCAACATCGACGACGACCAAGGTGAGGACCCCGACCAGATCACCCTCACCACCGTCGAGGACGACGCCGAGGACGAGGACGAGGCCGAGGACGAGGACGAGGCCGAGGACGACGACGAGGCCGAGGACGACGACGAGGCCGAGGACGACGACGAGGCCGACGACGACGCCGAGGACGAGGCCGAGGACGAGGCCGACGACGACGCCGA
>CAYFYE010000014.1:13926-32919 GCA_964347285.1 uncultured Acidimicrobiia bacterium | reverse complement strand
TCGTCAACGACGTGCGCCACAACGGCCCCGAGCTGATCACTCCGTTGCGGCCCAAGCCGCAGTAGCACGTGCCCGGCGAGCGGGCCCGATCCGGGGTCGGGGGTGGAGTAGCGTGCTGGGTGCGGTGGAGCATCGTGCCGCCCCCGACCGGCTGGTACGCAGGATCGTCGAAGGGAGCGATTATGGAGAGTCGAGCATCGGCCACGTGGCAAGGTGACTTATTCGGTGGTTCGGGCACCACCACTTTGGCAACCGGGGTGGCCGGTCCGCTCCCGGTGACGTGGGCAAGTCGTACTGAGGCCCCCGACGGCAAGACGAGTCCGGAGGAGTTGATTGCTGCGGCGCACGCCGCCTGTTTCTCCATGGCACTGTCGAACGGACTCGCCCAAGCAGGGAATCCACCAGATCGTCTCGACACCGAGGCCGTGGCTACGTTTGGCAAGACCGACGCCGGCTGGCGCTTGCTCACCATGGCGTTGACGGTTCGCGGCACCGTCCCCGGGGTGAGCGCCGAAGCGTTCGAAGAAGCCGCCCGGGCTGCCAAAGACGGCTGTCCGGTCTCCAACGCTCTCGCCGGAAACGTGGAGATCACCGTGCAGGCGACGCTGGCGTAGCCGGCCCCGGCCGGTCCCGGTCGCTCCACCGGTTCCGTCGCGCCTCGCAAAGATATCGAGGAACCGTCCTTCGCCGAGATCGGTCGAGATGTCGAGCACGAAATACGGCTCAAGCAGCAGGCGGAGCAGCCGAGTCGGGTACACGTAGGTGGCGTAGTCGTACCGTTGCCCGGTGCTCTCGTTGGTGTAGGTCACCACCCAAGCCCCCTCGGCCGGCCGGTACTCCCGGTAGCGCCGGCTGACCCGCACCGGGGCTTCCTGTTCGATCCCTTCGGGGCGTGAACGTTCCCGCTCGAAGTAGAGCACACCGTCGAGGTACTGGATGACGAAGCGTCCCCCAGGTGTGAGGGCCCGGTGGGTCTTGGTCACGAGGCGAGAGAAACTCGCCGGCGGCAAGTCGGCCACCGTGTTCCCCATCAGCAGGGCCAGATCAAAGCTCTCCCGGCCCAAATCGTGGGCGAGCACGTCGGCCACTACGAACTCGACGAGCGCGCCGCGCCGCTCGGCTTCTTCCCGGGCCCGTTCGATCATGTAGGGGGCGACATCGATCCCAGTGACGGTGGCGCCTCGCTCCTCCAAGAAGAACGCCCACGGACCGGCGCCACAGCACAGATCGACGACGCGATCCCCCTCGGCCACCAGCGGCGACAGGTGCGGTCCCACAGTCTCGACGGCCCGAATCGCGTCGGGGGAGCCGGGGTGGAACCGGCCTTGAATCCACTCATACAGGGTCATCGGCTCGTCCTCAGCCATCGGCGGCTCGGCCTACCGGGATCAGATACAGCGGCTGGTGGTCGGCCGGCAGGCCCAGGACGGCGGCCGCCTCGTCGTCGTAGAAGGCCCCGATCGGCACCGCTCCCAAGTCCAGGGCCACGGCCTCCAAGAGCAGGTTCTGAGCGGCATGTCCCGCCTCGAGTTGCACGTATCGCTCGGCCCGGCCCCCGTACTTGGCTTCGGTACGCCTGTAGACCGCGGCCATCACAAATACCGCAGGGGCGTCTCGGAGAGCGCTTTGGTCGAGGCCGGCGGCGGCCAACTCTCTCCTGAGGTCGCCCCCACCGAGCACTTCGAGCCGATGATCCTCAGGCCGGTAGTGGAACAAGCCCTGGGCGGTCACCACATACATCTCCAGCGGATACAGGGCTCCCGCCGAGGGGGCGGTGCGGGCCCCCCAGCCTGAAGTCACCCCTTGGGCCGCCCACAGCAACTTCCCGATATCAGCAACAGTCAGCGCCTCATCGGTGAAGTCACGCAGCGACCTCCGGCTCTCCAGCGTGGCCTCGAGCGGCATCGTTCCGCTCCCCTCGGGATCCGGGAGGTCTACGAAACCGGATGGGACAACCGGCCCTGCTTCGGTATCCGGCGGGTCGGCGCAGGCGCCGGCCATTGGCATCGCCAGGGCGACCGCAAGCACCGTTCCCGAATCCAGATCCATGCCGTTCCTCTAACGCGAGCATGCCCGGGGAGGCCGGAGCGCACCAGGGCCGAACGGCCGGGCCTACTACCTGATCAGCCCTGCTCTCCGGGAAAGCGGATGTTCAGCGTGGCCAGGACTGCCAGCGCCGCTGCCGCCCCAAAGACGATCGCCTCCAGGGCGGCTCCGCCCACCGGCAGCAACGACGGCCCCTCGAGCGATCGGCCGGCCAAAGTGCGCCGGTGGCCAGTCCAACGTTGATCATCGCTCCCACCATGGTGGCTGCGGCCGCAGTCGGGCTGAGCCGGCCGGAGCGAATGCGGTGACCTAGGGGGAACAGGATTCCCACCAATACCGGGGCGAGATGGAACGTGACGTCGGGATTGAAGAAAGCCAATACCACCCAACACCCCGGCCACCAGGCCCGAGGCGTAGGTGACATCGAAGCGGCGCCTCGCCATCAGTGGGGAGAAAAGGCCGGCGGACCCGACTCGATACGGCGCCGCCAGTCCTCGACTGAACTGAATGGCGCGTCTTGGATGAGATCGATCCACCACGTGAGCCCGACGGCGGCGTATGGGGCCACGATCTCGGCGGCCTCATCCCGGTCCGGAGGGGTCGCCCCCGCCAAGACGACGTCGAAGGAGTCGTGATCGGATCGATGGTCCATGACATAGGCCACCATTTCCGCCAGCTGATGGGGCGACGTAGGAACCTCCTCGCCGCTGGTCGAATCGAGGAGAATTGGAAACATCCCATCCCAGCGGGCCATCCGCCGAAAAGGCCGCCTGTTGGGCCAGTAGCCGGCCACCCATATCGGGATGCGGGGGCGCTGCACGGGACGGGGCAGGAATCGGGCGTTGGAAAGGCGATAGTAGGTGCCGCGGTGGGTGACCGGTTCTCCCGACCACAGCGCTCCGATGACCGACAGCCCCTCGTCGAGCATGTCGGACCTCCGCCGGGGGTCGGCCTCCTCACCCAGATCGGCAAAGTCGGCATCGGGAGGCGCGCCGAGGCCGACGCCGAAGATGAGCCGACCTCCCGAGAGATGATCGAGGGTGACGGTTTCTCGGGCGAGTTTGGTCGGACGTCTCCGGGACACAGGAGTGACGAGCGGGCCGATCCTGACCCGCTCGGTGGCGTGGGCGATGGCCGCCAGTGTCACCCAGGGATCGGCCACCGCCACCTCGGCACCCGCCATGAACTGCATGTGGTCCCACAAGAAGAAGCCGTCCCACCCGGCATCCTCGGCGGCAGTAGCCAGCTCGATGAGGGCGCCGGGGTCGGCGAAGCCGCCGAAGTTGGGAAGGCTCACGCCGTAGCGCATGGCTGCCAAGCTACACCCCGGGCGGGTGGGCGGTTATGTTCCGCCCGCAGTGCTATCCGCAGAGCTGTCGGGCCAGCGGTGTCGGATTGACGGCCCCTCCACCGCCGGGGTGATACTCCCAGTGCAGGTGGGGGGCGCCGTAGCTGGCATTCCCAGTGCTGCCCACGAATCCGATGAGCTGGCCGACCGCGACCTGCTGGCCGACCGACAGGCCCCCGGCGAAGCCGTCCAGGTGGGCGTAGTAGAAGGTATCGCCGCTGCTTCCGGCTAGATAGATGCTCAGCCCGCCGGCGCCTCCGCTCCCCAGTCGAAGTATGGTCTCGGACTCGACGGCGACCACCGAGGTGCCGCGTGCCGCCATCATGTCGACGCCCCGGTGGGCCCGCCCGCCCGGCCGAGGGGCTCCCCAGGTGTCGGTGAAGGTGGTGGCTCCGTTGACCGGGCACACCCTTCCGCCGGTGGCCGGAGGGGGAGGGGGCGGGGCTGTGGTTGTTGTGGTGGTGTCCTCTGCTCCGGGTGGGTCTGCACCGTCCCCGGTGGTGGTGTCGGTGGCTTGAGTCGTTGCCGTCGTATCGGGTGTCGTCGTGTCCACGCCCTGGTCGGCAATGGTCGTTGTCGTGGTCGAGGTCGCAGCCGCTGCCGCTGCCGCCGCCGCGGCCTCTTCCTGGCGGCGACGCTCTTCCTCTTCCCGCCTGCGACGTTCCTCCTCCTCCCGTCGCCGCCGCTCTTCTTCTTGGCGCTCCCACTCGGCGAGGAGACTCCGGTATTCGGAATCGGCCTCCTCGAGCTCGGCGTATATGTCGGCGGTGAGGGTCGCCAGCTCGCTGCGGACCTCCTCCTGGCGGTCGAGAGCCGCCTCCAGCTGAGCTCGCTGCCGCTCATAGCTCCGCTCCAGCAGCAGGAGGTTGTTGAGGGTGCGCTGGTCCTCGGCGGCTACGGCATCCACGTAGGCCAGCCGGGCCGGCAACTCGGTGATGTCGTCCACCGCGAAGAGGCCGCCCGGGTCGGCCACTCCTCCGCTCATGTAGATCTCGACGGCGACGGCCACGCCTTCGACGCGGGCCGCAGCCAACTCACGCTCCTGGTTGGCCAGGCTGATCGCCAACTGGTCCAGCTCGGCCTGGAGAGCTGCCTCTTCCTGGATCGCCTGCTCGAAGCGGATGGCGGCGCCCTCCAGGCGAGCACTCACCTCGCGGAGGTCTTGGCGGGCCCGTTCCAGGTCCTCGGGGGTCACCTCGGCCGCGACCGGCTCCACCAACACCCCGACGGCCAGAAACACGACGAGAAAAGTTGCGATTCGACGCATCGATGCGGCCTCCCCGGCTGCTCACCGAGGCCCTTCGCTCCGCGGCGCCAAGATAACACGGAGGGCTTCCGTTTCGGCCGTCGCACCGCCCTTCGGCGCGCCGAAAGTGGTTGAGGCCCGAGGAGTCTCGGCCGGGTAGCCTGGCGATTGCCGGGTCGGCCGGGGAGACCTCCGTGAAGCGTTTCGACTACGAGGTGATCATCGTCGGAAGCGGCTTCGGCGGCAGTGTCTCCGCCCTGCGGCTGACCGAAAAGGGCTATCGGGTCGGGGTGATGGAAGCCGGGCGCCGCTTCGCGGCGTCTGACTTCCCGAGCACCAACTGGAACGTGCGGCGGTTCCTGTGGTTTCCCCGTTGGGGGATGCGCGGCATTCAACGCCTGGATCTCCTCGGAGGCACCCTCGTGTTGTCCGGAGCGGGTGTGGGCGGGGGCTCGCTGGTATACGGCAACGTCCTGTACGAACCGCACGAGGCTTTCTTCACCCACCACCAGTGGGTGCACATCACCGATTGGCGGGCCGAGCTGGCGCCCTTTTTCGACCTGGCCCGCCGCATGCTGGGGGCCGTCCAGACCCCCTTCGACACTCCCACCGACGAGGTGCTCCGTCGGGTCGCCGACCATTTCGAGGCTGCCGAGACGTTCCGTTACAACACGGTAGGAGTGTGGTTCGGGGAGCCGGGCGTCGAGGTGCCCGATCCCTATTTCGGCGGTTCCGGGCCTAGCCGCACCGGCTGCATCCGTTGCGGCGCCTGCATGGTGGGCTGCCGGCACAATGCCAAGAACACCCTCGACCGCAACTACCTCTACCTGGCGGAGGAGGGCGGCGCTGTGGTCCACCCCGAGCATCAGGTGATCGATTTGGTGCCCTTAGACGGGGGAGGCTATCGGATCACGACCGTCAGGCCGGGGGCCTGGTTGCGCGACCGGCGGCGCACGTTCACTGCCGAACAGGTCGTTCTATCGGCCGGAGCCCTGGGAACGGTGAGACTGCTGCTGGCACTGCGAGACCGGGCCCGGCTCCCCCACCTGTCCGATCGAGTGGGACGCATGGTGCGCACCAACTCGGAAGCTCTGCTCGGTGCCAGTGCACCACATACTCGGGTCGATTACTCCCAGGGCATTGCCATCTCATCCTCGATCCATCCCGAGCCCCATACCCACCTCCAGTTGGTCCGCTATCCCAAAGGGTCGAATGCAATGGGCCTCTTGGGAACCTTGCTGGTCGACGGCGGGGGCCGGGTGCCCCGCCCGCTCCGATTCCTGGCTGCGATCATCCGCCATCCGATCGTGTTCCTGCGGTCGCTGTCCGTGTACCGGTGGTCGGAACGAACGGTGATCCTTCTGGCAATGCAGGACCTGGACAACAGTCTCCGAGTGGTGCGCAAGCGCGGTCTGCTTGGTCGACGTCTCGGCGTCGCACCCGGCGAGGGCGAGCCGACGCCCACCTATATCCCGATTGCCAACCAAGCCGCCCGGGTGGCCGCCGATACCATTGGAGGATTCCCCGGCAGTGCCATCAACGAGGTGCTGTTCGACGCCCCGGCTACCGCCCACATTCTCGGTGGCGCCGTCATCGGGGATTCCCCGGCCGCCGGAGTCGTCGATCCCTACCAACGGGTCTACGGTCACGACGGTCTCCATGTGGCCGACGGCTCGGCAGTGGGGGCCAACCTGGGCGCCAACCCGTCCTTGACAATCGCTGCCATGACCGAGCGGGCCATGGCGATGTGGCCCAATCGCGGCGAGCCGGATCCTCGCCCTCCATTGGGCGCCGCCTACCAGCCGGTGGCCCCCGTTGCTCCCCGATCTCCGATGGCGCGGCCGGCACCCACATTCGGCTCCGGGTCCGGTGAAACCCCGGTCAAAGATCGATGATCTCGATGCGGTTGCGGTAGCGGCGGGCTCCCCAGCGGCGTAGTGCCTCCCGGACCGCGGGGACCATCAGCGCCAGGCCGAGCGCGTCGGTCAAGAAGCCGGGGGTCAGCAGGAGGGCGCCTCCAAACAGGACCATGGCCCCATGAGCCAGCTCGGCACCGGGAAAGGCGCCGGAGCGGAAGACGGTGGTGATGCGACGGATCACCCCCCGTCCCTGGCTGGACACCAGGTAGGCCCCCACGAAGGCCGTGAGCGCCACCAGGCCGACGGTCGTCCACACCCCGATCCTCTCCCCCACGACGATGAAGAGAGCGATCTCTGCCAGCGGAATCGCCAGGAACAAGAAGAAGAGCCAGCCCACGAAAGGCGAGCATACCGTCGCCGGTAGGCTTTCCGGCATGGCGCTCCGGGATCTCCCCTCGGTCGACGCCCTCGCCAGATCCCTTGATTCGCATGGGCTCCCCGGGATCCTGGTGATGGAGGCGGCCCGCTTCGGGGTGGAGCGCGCCCGCACCGCGATCGAAGCCGGCGAGGAAGCCGACGCCGCCGCCCTGGCCGGAGCCGAGATCGCCCGAGTCGCCGCCGGCCGCCCCCGCCGCATCATCAACGCCACGGGGGTGCTGCTGCACACCAACCTCGGCCGGGCACCCTGGCCGGCGCCGGCCGTCACCAGCGCCGCCGAGGCGGCCCGGCACTACGGCAACATCGAGTTCGATCTCGACGGCGCCCGCCGGGGAGGTCGGGGCGGCTATGTACGCAGCCTGCTGCAGGCGCTCACCGGAGCCGGCGATGCTCTGGTCGTCAACAACAACGCCGGGGCTCTGTTTCTGGCGCTGGCCGCCCTGGCCGGGGGCCGCGACGCCGTCGTATCCCGCGGAGAGCTCATCGAGATCGGCGGATCGTTTCGCCTGCCGGAGCTGATGGCGGCCTCCGGTGCTCGCCTCCTCGAAGTCGGGACGACCAACCGCACCCGGTTGGCCGACTACGAGGCGGTAGCCGGCCGGGCCGCCCTGCTGCTGAAGGTCCACCCCTCGAACTACCGCATCGAGGGGTTCACCGAGGAGGCCGACTACAGCACCCTGGCCGACCTGGCTCGCCGGCACGACATCCCCCTCGTCGCCGATGTCGGGAGTGGGCTGCTGGACGCCCGGGTACCGTGGCTGGACGGAGCGCCACCGTCGTGGCTGGCCGATGAGGCGGCGGTGCGCCAAACCCTGGAGGCCGGCGCCGGCGTGGTGCTGTTCTCCGGCGACAAGCTCCTCGGTGGTCCCCAGGCCGGCATTGCCGTCGGCGGGGGCGAGCTCATTGCCGACATGGCCCGCCATCCGGTGGCCCGAGCGGTGCGGTGCGACGGCTCGACCCTGGCCGCCCTGGCATCGGTGTTGGAGCTGTATGCCGACGGCCGGGGGGCGGAAATCCCTTTCTGGGCGATGGCTTCGCTGCCCTACGAGGAGCTGGAAGTCCGAGCCAACAATGTCCTCGCCGCCGCCGCCGTGGACGGCCGGGTACTGCAAGGCTCTTCGATCCCCGGGGCCGGGTCGGTCCCGCGCGGCGACATCCCTTCGCCGATCATTCACGTTCCCGGCCAACCCGACCCGACATGGAAGCGGCTGCTGGCCGGGCGGCAACCAGTCCTGGCCCGGCGCGAGGACGAGGGCCTCGTCATCGATCTGCGCGCCGTTGCCCCCGTCGAAGACGAGGCGGTGGCGGCCGCGCTGGCCGAGGCATGCCGGTAATCGGCACGGCCGGTCACGTCGACCACGGCAAGTCGACACTGGTGGAGGCCCTCACCGGCCGCGATCCCGATCGTCTCGCCGAGGAAAAGAGACGGGGCCTCACCATCGACCTCGGATTCGCCTGGACCGATCTGGGCGGCGTCGAGGTGGGGTTCGTCGACGTACCGGGCCACGAGCGCTTCATCAAGAACATGCTGGCCGGCATCGAGGCGGTGCAGGCGGCCCTCTTCGTCGTGGCCGCCGACGAGGGCTGGATGCCGCAGTCGGAAGAACATCTGGCCGTCCTCGACCTGCTCGAGATCCGGTACGGAGTCGTCGCCCTCACCCGGATCGACATGGTGGATGACGAAATGATGGAGTTGGCTACGGCCGAGGTGGCCGACCGGTTGGCCGGCACCACCCTCGAGCCAGCTCCCATCGTGCCGGTGTCGGCGCCGACCGGGGTCGGCATCGAGCAGCTGCGCAACGCGCTGGCGGAAGCGGTACAAGCGGCTCCGCCGGCCATCGACCGCACCCGGCCCCGCCTGTGGATCGATCGCTCGTTTGTGATCGCGGGAGCCGGAACCGTCGTCACCGGGACCCTGACCGGGGGAAGTCTGGCGGTGGGTGAGACCGTAGCGGTGTGGCCCGGGCCCCTGGAGGCCCGGATCCGGGGTTTACAGAGCCACGAGCGCGCCATCACCAAAGCCCGCCCGGGCGAACGCACCGCCGTCAACCTCACCGGCCTCGACGCCGGTGAGGTCACGAGAGGGGCCATGCTGGGGCGCACCGACCAGTGGCTGCCCACCCGGGAGCTGCTGGCCGCGGTCCGGGCGGTCCGCAGCCTCGGGCAACCACTGGCCGACCGGGGTGCGTATCACGTCCACCTCGGCAGTGGGGCATGGCCGGCTCGCCTCCGCCTCGTGGACGAAGAGACGGCACTGATACGGCTGTCTGCCCGCGTCCCGCTCGCCATGGGCGATCGCTTCATCCTGCGGGAGGTGGGAAGGCGGGCCGTTGTCGGCGGCGGCCGAGTCCTCGACCCGGCACCGGCTCGATCGGGGCGCGCCGCCGCCAAGACCGCAGCCGCTTTGCGGGCGGTGCTGGACCGAGATGCCGACGAGGGGGCCGACGCCCTCCTGGCGGCCCGGGGCAGTGCCGAGCTGTCTGCACTGAAGGCGCACAGCGGAGGTGGAACGCCATCGGTGGGACTCGTGGCCGACGGACGGGCAATCGCACCGATCGAGGCCGATCGACTCCTCGAGCGCGCCGCGACTGAGGTGGCCTCCTACCACGAAGCCAACCCGCTGCGGCCCGGTATTCCCAGAGCCAGCCTGGCCGGATCGCTCGGCATCAGCATCGGGCAGCTCGAGGCTCTCCTCTCCGCTGAAGACAGACTGGAAGGGGAAGGCAGCACGGTCCGCCTGGCCACGTTCGGAGGGGGTTACAACGCCGAACAGGAGCAGGCCTGGGTGGAGGCCCAAGGGCTACTGGGGGAGAGTCTGGCGGTGCCCCGGGCCTCACAGCTGGGCCTCGACCTCGAGCTGCTGCACGCCCTGGAACGAGACGGTCGGCTGGTACGCATCGCCGACGACCTGGTGTACCTGCCCGCTCAGATCGCTCAGATCGAAGCCGGCCTGGGCGAACTGGGTGACGATTTCACCGTCGCCGCCTTTCGGGATGCCTTCGGGATGACGCGCCGCCATGCAGTTCCGCTTCTCGAATGGCTGGACCGGCGCGGGGTGACCGAGCGGCGGGGCGACGTTCGCCGGCTCAGAAGGAAGAAGGCTGGCGGGCCAGGTGCTGGCGCCGCTCCGCCTCGGTGAGCCCTCCCCAGATGCCGTACGGCTCACGGATCATCAGGGCATAGTCGAGGCACGGCTCCTTCACCGGACATACGGAGCAGATCGCCTTGGCTTTGAGCTCTCGGCGCTCCCGCTCCTCCTTTCGCTCTACGGTGCTCGGGGGAAAGAAGAGATGGGAGTGGTTGCCCCGGCACAGGGCGTCTGCTTGCCAAGAACGATCGGGAAGCGCGGGGGTGCTCAAAGGCTCGGGCCCTCCTCCTCGGCTGCCCGGCGAACCTACCATCCCGCCCGGCAGGGCGCCAGGAATAAATCTCCAGGTCAGCCCGGAGCGATGGGTTCGACCTCCAGTTCGATGCCGTCGACGCCCACCACCCGGACCTCGTCGCCGGAGTGAATTCGGGCGGCCCGGGCCGCGCCGGCTCGCCAACGGGCTCCACGTACCACAACGACTCCCTTGGGGTCGAGATCGGTCTCGGCCTGCCCCGTCGCTCCCACCAGCTGGTCCCTCCCGATGGTGCGGGTGGAGAACCGTGCCCTGACCACCGCAGTCATCCCAAACCCGAAGAACAGGCCGGCCCCGGCCACGATCAGGAGCACCGCCCACCACACCGTCGAGAACTGGGCGCCGGCGTCTACGAACCAGAAACCACCGATGCCCAACAGGCCCGTCCCGGCCAAGCTGCGCCACCCCAGGTCGTTGCGTTGGAAGTCGGCGGCGTAGAGTCCAAGACCCACCACCACCGCACCGACCGCCCACCATCGCATCGGCAGGGTGGCCATCCCGTATCCAGCCAGCAGCAATGACATCAGCGCCGCAACGGCCATCACCCCCGGACCGGCCGCGTAGAACTCGAAGACGACCAGGGAGATCCCCGTCACCAGGAAGAAGAGCGTCCCCTCGGGGCGAGTTGCCAGCCGAAGAGTCCGCGTAAAGAGGTCCGGCTTGCGGAATTGCACTTCGGCCGTCGGCTTGCGAGTCTCGGTTCCCTCATCGGTGGTGGCTTCGGCTGCGGTCACCAGTTCCCTCATCTCCCCCTGTACCTCTACAACCATTCCGTCCACTCCCACGACAAGCTGGCCCACCGTCGGCTGGATCATCTCCACGATCGGCACCTCGTCGTCGCCGACCGATGCTTCCCCGTGTATCAGTGGACCGGCGTCGGGGAAGCGCTCGGCCACTGCGGCGCGAGGCTCCGAGGTGTTTCCGGCAACGGTCGGCCACAGGTGACCAATATCGGCACCGGGGGCTGCCGCCCGAATGGGGGCGGTCGCCAGGAGCTGGGCAGCCCCGCCCCGGGCCACTGCCGGGGCCGGACCCACCCACCCCGCCACCGGCACGGGAGGCTCGGCTACGAGATCGATCAAGTCCGAGATGCGTCCACTGACCGCACCCGGAGAGTCCAGCTGGATGACCAGCAGCTGGGCGGCCGACTCCTCCACCGCCTCGATGACGAAGTCGATGACCCGCTCGTCGAGCGGGCCACTGATCTCGATCACCTCGACCGGGTCTTGCTGGGAAGCCGCCGGGCCGGTCCCGATCAGCATGACCGAGCCGGCTGCCAGCGACACAGCAAGCAGGCGGCGGACCGGGGACATGAGGCGATCTTAGGGAGGCGGGTAGCGCCCCCCGCCGACGGCACCGGCGTCGGTTCCGCGATCGATCCGGCATGCGCTGAACCGTCCCGGGAGCGACCCGACCCCGTACTACAGTCCTCGCCATGCCGAGGGTCCTGGTCGTGACCGACGAGCCCTGGGTCCGCAACGAGGTACATGCGGCCCTCAGTGAGCCGCGCTTCACGTTGATCGATGAGGAAGAGCCGGAGGCTGCCGTCTCCCGGGCCGGGAAAGGGGCCGCCGATGTTGCCGTGGTGGATCTCCAGGTCAAGAGCATGGGCGGAATGGCCATCACCCGATCCCTTCGGGACGCCACCCACGTGGACGGAGCGCCGCGAGTGCCGGTAGTGCTGCTGCTCGACCGCCGGGCCGACGCTTTCCTGGCTCGCCGGGCTGGTGCCGATGCCTCGATCCAAAAACCCTTCACCGCCTTCGATCTGAGGCGGGCCATCGACGACGTCCTCGGCGCCGAGGAGATGTCGTGATCGGATCGCCGCCCGACGGCGAGCCGTCCAGTACCGGCCGGGCCTGGAAGGGGACCCCGTGAACGCGTTGCGCGTGGCTTATCTCGTGATCTTGGGAGCGTGCTTCCTCGCCTCTGGATTCTTCAGCGGATCCGAAACGGCACTCATCGGTCTCCCCCGGGAGCGGGTGCCTCAGCTCGAACGCACCCGGCGGGGACGCCGGGTCGCCGATCTGGTCGCCGATCCGGATGCCATGCTGAGCACGCTGCTGGTCGCCAACAACTTCGTCAACATCATGGCCGCGGCCATCGCCACCGCCCTGTTCATCGACCTGGCCGGCGAGGACTGGGGACCGTGGCTGGCCACGTTGGTGGTGACCGCGGTGATCCTGGTGGTGGGCGAGATCACTCCCAAGAGCGTGGCCGCCCGTTACCCGGTGCAGTTCTCGCTGACGGTGGCCCCCACCATCTGGACCCTGTCGCGCCTGTTGCGGCCGTTGTCGGGCGTTTTTCAGGGCGCCTCTCGCGCCCTCTTCCGTCTGTTCCGCATCCCATTCGGTCCGGCCCCTCAGGAGATCACCGAGGACGACATCCGCACGATGGCTCTGCTGGGAGAGGAGGTCGGCGAGATCCACGCCGTCGAGCGGGAGATCATTCATTCGCTGTTCCACCTGGCCGACCGCCCGGTGCGCGAGGTGATGACCCCGCGTCCCTCAGTCGTGACGCTGACAGATCCGGTAACGATCGGCGACGTGCGCGAGGCGGTGGCCGCCTCCGCCCATTCCCACTTCCCAGTGATCAAGGACGATCTCGACCGACTGATCGGCGTTCTCTACGTCAAAGATGTCGTGCGCCGACCCTTCGACCCAAGCCCCGCAGAGATCCATTCGCTGCTCCGGGAGCCGGTGTTCGTGCCGGAGTCCAAGCCGATTCTCGAACTCCTGCAGGAAATGCGTCAGCGGCGCTGGGGCTTCGCGGTGGTCAGCGACGAACATGGTGGAGTCGAGGGCGTGGTCACGATCAAGGACCTGATCGCCGAGCTGACCGGAGAGCTGCAGGACGAGTACGACCCCGGTACTCCGGCCATCCTCCAAATGGGCCCGAACAGCTGGGTGACCGACGGGCGAGTTCCGATCGAGGACTTGGCCGCCGCTCTCGATCGAGAGCTCCCCGCCGGGGCGTACACAACGATCGGCGGCCTGATCCTCGACCTGGCAGGGCGCATCCCGGACGAGGGCGACTCGGTGTCGCACGACGGGCTGATGTTCACGGTGCTGCGAATGGACCGTCACCGCGTCGACCGGATCAAGGTGGAAGCCGGCCCGGCTTCGAGCACACCGGACCGATAGGTATATTTGTCCCACCACGGGACGTGGCGCAGTTTGGTAGCGCGCAGCGTTCGGGACGCTGAGGTCGCCGGTTCAAATCCGGCCGTCCCGACTCAGGAACAACTCAAGGGGGGAACGGTGCAAACCGCCCGAGCCGAGGGGGCAGATCCCGCGTCGCGCCTCATGCCCGTCAGCGGCAGTGCGGCGTTTATCGGTGGCCTGATGTGGATCTACAAGTCGCTGGGGATCCTGCTCACCGGCGACCAGCCCGACTATGTGTTCGAGGTAGCCCCGGCATTCTTCGGGGCTTCGTTGGCAGTACTGGTGTACGCGCTCCGCCGGGAGCTGCGTCGTCCGGCCATCGTCCTGGCATGGCCGGCCGCCGTCGGCGGGGTCATGGCGGCATCGGCGTACGTGATCGATGGAAACGACGAAGGCCTGTTCGGGCCGGGGGCCCGTCTTTGCGCGCACCGAGCTGGCCCATCGAATACGGCCTCGGCATGATGCGGTTCGCCCCGTCCCGTTGGCTGGCCGGGGGGTTGCGCATACCTGCGCTGATCGGACACACCGGTTCCACCGGGTCGTGGCTGTGGCACGCTCCCCGGCTTGGTTTCCTGCTCGCCGGTACGGTCGACCAGACCAGAGCGGCGACGGTGCCGTTCCGGGTGGTGCCGCGCGCCCTGGCCGGCCTCACCGGCTGAGGAGCGGTGGAAGGCCGAAGCTTCACAGTTCGCTGCGGTACGGCTACGGCTGCCCTTTGTCGAGGTGCTCACCTGACCTCGAACCCTGATTCGCACACATGCAATCGGCACAGGCCGATGCCGGGTAGCGTGACGTCGTGAGTGGATCGCGGTGGGTTCGCGTTGGTGAGCGATCCGTGAATCTCCTGCTCGGTGGCGCCGACGAAGGTCTGGCGTTGGTGTTCCACGCGGGGACCCCCGCACCGCCCGTTCGATGGGATTCGCTCGATGGGGCGGCGCGCCGCCATGGTTTGCGCCTGATCAGCTACGCCCGTCCCGGCTATTCGGGTTCGACGCGTCATCGGGGCCGTTCGATTGCCCACGCCGCCGCCGATACTGCCGCCGTCCTGGACGACCTCGGGGCCCAACAGTTCGTGGTCTTGGGTCATTCGGGTGGTGGACCGCACGCGCTGGCGTGTGCTGCGCTGCTCTTAAACCGATGCCTGGCAGGGGTCAGTTTGGCAGGGGTAGCGCCGTTCGATGCCGACGATCTCGACTGGATGGCCGGCATGGCCGATGAGAACGTCGAGGAGTTCACGACCGTGCTCGGCGGGGAGGAAGCCCTGCGCCCCTTCCTGGAGAGATACGCCGAACACTTTTCTGCCGTGAGCGCCGAGGAGGTGGCGGCATCGCTCGCCGGCCTGGTCTCGGAGGTCGACCGGGTCGCGTTGACTGGGGAGCTGGCGGACATGATGGCCAGGTCGCTGCGGCTGGGCGCTGCCGCGGGCCTCGAGGGTTGGCTCGACGATGATCTTGCTTTCGTGAAACCATGGGGTTTCGACCCGGCGGCGATTGAAGTGCCGGTCGCCGTGTGGCAGGGCCGACATGACCGTATGGTGCCGTTCGCCCACGGTGAATGGCTGCACGCCCACATCGTTCCCTCTCGGCCGCGGCTTTTGGAAGACGAAGGGCACATCTCCCTGCTGACAAACCGGCTGGGAGACATCCTCGAAGCCCTCGTGGAGCTGTCCGAGGCCGGCTAGAGCGGGAATCCGGTTCCGGGAGCGCCGCCCTTTCGGTATCACCCGTCACGATCGAGATCGACATCGCGTGCCGGTGCGACTCGGCGATGACGGCCGGAAGCTCATCAGCACTCCCCGGTGGCAAGCGCTTGAGGGACGCATCCGTGGATGACACCTCCGCTTGCCACCACAGGAGCACCCGGAACCGTTACTGTCTCCACTGATGACAATTCCGGCACCGGCCCGATGGATGCCGGCACTGCAGATAGTGCACGGACTCGCCTACGTCATCGCCCTCGCCTTGATACCGATCGGTGGCGCGGTCGCCACCGCTCGGGACGATGACATCGTGCCTGCGTGGATCGGCATCATCGTCGTGGCGATCATTGCCGTGATTGCCGGATTCGTGACCCGCTATTGGCGGAGACGACCCGTCGAACCGGGACACGTAGCCGACTACGCCTCGACGGCGCTCTTCCGTATCGGACTCGGCATCGATCCGGCCCTGGTGGCCCTCCTCTTCGCCTGGCTGGCCGCCAACGGCTGGGTGCAGGTGATCGGCTCGCTGGCGTCGCTGGTCGTCTTGTCGATGGCGCAGACGTCCGAGAACGACTACCTACGCCATCAGGAGCTGGCCATCGCCGAAGCTGAGATGCCGCCCGAGGAAGCCTGGGGTTCAGCCGATCCCGCCGAAATGGCGCCCTGGGAGGACGAACACGGAGACCACGGCCATGGTCTCGACCATCACCACTGAACCTCAGCCCACCAGTAACTCGGCCAGCTGAACGGCGTTGAGGGCGGCGCCTTTGCGCAGGTTGTCCCCCACCACCCAGAGGTTGATGCCCCCCGCTTCCCCCACGGTGGAACGGATACGGCCCACCAGCACCTCGTCGCGTCCTGCCGAGTCGAGCGGGGTGGGGACTACCTCCTGCCACACCTCCACCCCCGGAGCCCGGCCCAGCACCTCGGTAGCCTCGTCGACACTGAGGTCCCGCTCGAAACGCAAGGAGGCGGCGATGCCGTGGCCCACCATCACCGGCACACGCACGCAGGTCGGCTCGACGGGCAGATCGGGGATCCCGAGGATCTTGCGGCTTTCGTTGACCAGCTTCCATTCCTCATCGGTGTAACCCTCCTCGCCCGCCGATCCGGCGAACGGGAGCACGTTCCAACCGATCGGACGCACGTAGACCTCGCTCCCCGGATCGGACCAGCCCCCCTCGATGAGCGCATCCCGATCCTTGCCCAGCAACTCGGCCTGATCGACCAGTTCGTCGATGCCCTTCTGGCCCGATCCCGACACCGCTTGGTAAGAAGTGGCCACCATGGCGGCCAGCCCGGCGGTCCGATGAAGGGGGGCGGCCGCCATCATCAGGTTCATCGTCGTGCAATTGGGATTGGCAACGATGCCCCGGTGGCTGCCGATGGCCTCGTCATTGACCCCGGCCACGACCAGCGGGACTTTCGGGTCCATGCGAAAGGCCGACGAGTTGTCGATGACCACCGCTCCGGCTTCGGCGAAGTCCGGGGCAAACCGACGCGACCGGTCTCCACCCGCCGAGAAGAGAGCGATGTCGATCCCGGCCGGATCGGCACGCTCGAGGTCCTCCACCTCGACAGAACCCCAAGGTGTGGGCACCTTCTGTCCCGCCGACCGGGCCGAAGCCATCAGCCGCAAGTCGTCGATCGGGAATGTCCGCTCCTGGAGAATCGACAGCATCACCCGCCCAACGGCACCGGTAGCGCCGACGACGGCCACCGAGATCACGGTCTCTCCTCGTAGAGCGGCGGTTGGAAGGCGTCGTGAAGACTGCGTACCGCCTCCTCGAGGCTGCCTCCCTTGACGATGCAGGAGATGCGAATGTCCGACGTGGAGATCATCTCGATGTTGACCCCGTGCTCGGCGAGTATCGAGAACATGCGGGCCGCCACCCCCGGATCGGCCTGCATGCCGGCCCCTACCACTGAGACCTTGGCCACATCCACATCGACGTCCACCCCTCGGGCCCCCAGTTCGGAACCGGCCGCCTCAGCGGCGTCGACGGCGACGGCCGCCAGCGCCTTGGGCACGGTGAAGCTGATGTCGGTGATGCCGTCGGTGGAGACGTTCTGCACGATCATGTCGATGCCGATCCCGCGCTCTCCAAGGGGCCGGAAAAGGGCGGCGGCCACCCCGGGACGGTCGGGCACGCCGTGTACCGTCACTTTGGCCGCGTCGGCGCCGTGGGCCACCCCGCTCACGATTGCCTGCTCCATGGCCATTGTCGCCTCCTTCACCCAAGTCCCCTCGCCTTCATGGAACGAGGAGCGCACGTGGATGGGGATGCCGTACCGTCGCCCCACTTCCACCGACCTGGCCATCAACACTCCCGCACCGGCGGCGGCCAGCTCGAGCATCTCTTCGTACGAGATCTCGACCAGCTTACGAGCCTCCGGCACGATCCTCGGATCGGCGGTGAGCACCCCGTCCACATCCGTGTAGATCTCGCACACGTCCGCTCCCAGGGCAGCTGCCATGGCTACCGCGGTGGTATCGGAGCCACCGCGGCCGAGAGTGGTTATCTCGCGGCTGGTGGGGTCGACGCCCTGGAAGCCGGCCACGATCACGACTTTGCCCGAAGACAGTCCCTCTCGTACCCGGTCCCCCCTGATCTCCTGAATCTTGGCCTGGCCGTGGGCGGCGTCGGTGAGGATTCCGGCCTGGGAGCCGGTGAGGCTCATCGCCTCCACCCCGTGGTCGCGTATGGCCATGGCGGTGAGCGCCATCGAGATCCGCTCGCCGGCGGTGAGCAGCATGTCCATCTCCCGGGCATGAACCCCTCCGCTGACCTCACTGGAAAGCCGCATCAAGTCGTCGGTCGTCTCGCCCATCGCCGACACCACCACGACCACGTCATCGCCGCGCCGTCGGGCCGCCACGACCCGCTTGGCGACTGCCCTTATGCGCTCGGCGTCGGCCACCGACGTTCCGCCGTACTTCTGCACGATCAGGGCCACGCAGCGAGTGTACCGACGACCCCCCGGTCTCCGGTGAACGCCCTTCAGGCCCCGGGGATCTCGAGTGCAAACATCTTGTCGGCCCGGATGCAAGCGTAGAAAGCCTCCGACCCCCAGTCCTCCCAACCCCGGCCGTACGTTTCGAGGCAATAGGCGCGAAACCCCGCGGTGGCCGGTTCGGCGAGATCGACCACCTCGGCGCGGCCGTGGACGGTCACCGCCAACCGCTCGCCCTCTGCAAACGTGGCGCTCACCCACGGCCGGCGGCGTAGGTGCCGAAACCGGACCGAAGCGGGCGATGAGCCGAACCAGAACTCTCCCCGGTAGAAGAGGCCATCTACCGGACTCACCAGTGGGCGCCCATCGGCGGTCACGGTCGCCAGGGTTAGCACCCGTACCCCCTGGAGCAGTTCGATCAGCCTCTCCGCACTGATCCGACGCTCGGGTGTGATGATCTCGAGCAGGTGAGGGCCGGCGTTCTCATGGCTGCGATCCAGCAAGTCCTGCAGGCGGCCGAGGTCGTCGGCGGTCTCGTGCACCGGCCGAGTCTGGCAGCCGCCCTGCCGGGCCGACGAAGAGGTATCTCCCGAGGCCCTGCCCATCCCGGGCGTAACATGCCGCTTCATGCCAACCGAGAAGAGAGAGCGCCAGCGAGCCCGGCGTCAGGAGGCACGCCGCGAACGGGAACGGGCGGCCCGCCGAGCCCGCATGCTTCGGGGATTACGCACCGCGGCGATCGTAGCCGTGGCGGTGACGGTGGTCGGGCTCGTGTTTGCTTTTCTGGCCAGCAGAGATGATGGAGCCGACCAGGCCGCCGCCACCACCCAGGCCGCC
>CAYFYE010000014.1:0-13826 GCA_964347285.1 uncultured Acidimicrobiia bacterium | reverse complement strand
GCCGCCACCACCCAGGCCGCCGCCACCACCCAGGCCGCCGCCACGACGCCGGCAACCGACGAGGCCGAACCGACCACCGCAACGACAACACCCACGACCAGCGAGGAGAGCCCCATGCCCGAAGGATCGGTCCAGACCCCCGAGTACGAGAGCTTCCGGGCCCTGCCCGTCGCCTGTGGAGGGGCGCTGCCCGAGCCGGCCCGAGAGATGAGCTTCGATGCTCCGGAGGACCAGGGAATCGATCCCAGCGCCGAAGTCACCGCCACCATCGCCACGTCGTGCGGCGACATCGTCGTCGGCCTCGACGCCGAGACCGCGCCGATGGCCGTGAACTCGTTCGTCTTCTTGGCCCGCCAGGGCTACTTCGACGGGACCGTTTCCCATCGCATCGTCCCCGGCTTCGTGTTCCAGGCCGGTGACCCCACCGCCACCGGGCGGGGCGGACCCGGTTACCGATTCGAAGACGAGTTGCCCCCCGCCGACTTCACCTACGAGCGAGGCATGCTGGCCATGGCCAACTCCGGACCCAACACCAACGGCAGCCAGTTCTTCATCGTGTTCCAGGACGCCCAGCTTCCCCCCAACTTCACCGTTTTCGGCCGAGTCGTCGAGGGCTTCGACGTGCTCGACAGGCTCGAGGCGGTGCAGGTGGCCGGAGAGAATCCACAGGAGGCCGTCTTCCTGAACGGCGTGGCGCTCCAGGGCGCCTGAGCGGCCGATGGCCGTCGATCTGCACACCCACAGCATCTTCTCCGACGGATCGGACCCGCCGGCCCGAGTGGTGGAAGAGGCCGCTCGCAGGGGCCTGACCGCCGTCGCTCTGACCGATCACGACACTCTCGACGGAATCGCCGAGGCCCGCGCTACGGCCACCGAGGTCGGCATCGAGCTGATTCCCGGCGTGGAGCTGTCGGTCGACTGGCTGGGCGGATCGATGCACCTCCTCGTCTACCACCTGGAGCCCGGACCAGGCCCTCTCCAGGACCACCTCGACGAGCTGCGGCGGGGCCGCTCCGACCGCAACCAAGAGATGGTGGAGGCTCTGCGGGACCTCGGCATCGACATCACTCACCACGAGCTGGACGCAGAAGCCATGGGGAGGGGTGCCGGCCGTCCCCACATGGCGGCGCTGCTGGTACGCAAGGGCGTCGTCGCCGACATGGCGTCGGCGTTCGATCAGTACCTGGGTACGGGCCGACCCGCCTATCGAGATCGCCCCCGCCTCGATTATCGGGCCGCGATCGATCTGGCCAAGGCCTCGGGAGCGGTTCCGGTGGTAGCCCATCCCCATACGCTCGGGGTGAGCGCCGCCGAGTACCGAAAAGCCCTGCTGAGCGCCGCCGAGGCGGGCGTGGCCGGTATCGAGTGCTACTACGGCGAGTACACCCCCGATGAGCGAGACCACCTGGCCCGACTAGCGACCGATCTGGGCCTGGTGGCCACCGGCGGCTCGGACTACCACGGCCGCTACAAGCCCGACGTGGAATTGGGGATCGGCCGCGGCGATCTCGAGGTCCCCGACACGCCCGTCCACCAGCTGCGCGCTCTACGCGGTCGAGGGGACTAGTCCTTCACTACCGGCCCCGGCAGGCCGATACGACACCGTGGACTGCCAAGGACCGGTCCCGCCGGAGTGGAGAATGAAGCCGGAGTTCGACGATTCCACTGCTCCGATCGACTACGACGAGTTCGGCCGGAGCTACCAGGTCGTGCGTGCCGTAGGCGGCATCCTGATCGCCCTGGTGGGCGTCCTGACCCTGCGCTGGCACATACCGGGATCTTCACACATGATCGTGCCCGGCGCGGTGATCGCCGTGCACGCCTTGGGCTGCCTTCGGCGGGGGTGCCTGTCTGCCTATGGCAGCCTGCTGGTCGACGCCAGCTTGGCCGGGGGAATGATCCTGCTCGTCGGCCAACCCGACGCCACCGCCGCCGTCGCCCTCCTCTACCTGCTGTTCGGGGCCCTGCTGTTGCTCCCCCCGAAGCGGGGCACGATCCTCGGCCTCTACACCGCCGTCTGGACGGTAGCCGTGTTGCTGTGGGCGCCGCTGGCCGTGGCGGGCCAATACGTCCAAAGCAACGTGACCGCCTTCAGCCGCATAGGCGCCGGCGTTCTGCTCGGGGTAGTGGTCGTCTTGCTGGTCGTCGCCTCCCGATCGTTCCTCGGTGCCCGTTCCCGCCATCAACTCGCCCTCCAGTCCGAGCGGGAGGCGGTGCGCCTCAAGAACGAGTTCGTGTCGATCGTCAGTCACGAGTTGCGGACCCCGCTCACCTCCATAGCCGGGTTCGTCGAAACGCTGCGCGACGAGTGGGACCGGCTTGAAGCCTCCGAGATCGACGAGTTCCTGGGCATCGTCCAATCCGAGACCCAGCACCTCAGCCACCTGGTCGAAGACGTCCTGGTGATCCCCCGCATCGAGGCGGGCCGTCTCCCGCTGAAGATGGAGGAGTTTGAGCTCCGACCGGTGGTCCATCACATCACCGAGGTGTTGGCGGCCGAATACCCGGGCCGGGCGGCGGCTGTGGCCATCCCGGCCGGGATCTATGTGAAGGCCGATCCACAACGTATGCAACAGGTGGTCCGCAACCTGGTCACCAACGCTTTCCGGTACGGCGGCGATCAGATTCTCATCGAGGGCGACCCCGGGCCGAGGATGATGGAGGTGGTCGTGTCCGACAACGGCATCGGGGTGGCCGAAAAGGACCGAGATCGAATCTTCGAGCACTTCGAGCAGGGGTCGATGGGCGACGACCGGTCTGCCACCGGCATTGGCCTGGGTCTTCCAATCGCCCGACGTTTGATCCGCGTTATGGGGGGCGACCTCTGGTACGAGCCCCGTTTCCCCACCGGCTCCCGGTTCTGCTTCACCGTCAAGCTGGTGACGGCCGCCACCGCAGAGCAGCGATCGGCGGCCCAGGCCCATCCTCCCGAGAGGCAGACCAAGCCCTCCCCGGCCACGTCCTAGCTCAGGCCGGTCGGCTCCACACCTTCGTCAAGGATCCAGCCCTCGACCCGTTCCTCGCTCAGCCCGGGCCGCCCGGCCACTACCCACGGGCTCTGCCGGGGTCGCTGGGGGGGCGTGGCGGCCGCCTCGATTTGCTCGGAGATCACGGCGGCGATGGCAGCGGCGATGGCGGCGGCCTCATAGGGACCGGCCCCACCGATGATCTCATAGCGAACGGTCATTCCTCCCCCTCCACCAGCTCGATGAGCGTGCCCGAGAATGTCCTGGGGTGCACGAAGGCGATGCGGGCCCCCCGCCCACCGGGCCGAGGCAGCTCGTCCACCAGGACGGCACCTTCCGCTTCGAGGTGGGATAGCGCCGCCTCGATGTCGGCAACCGCATAGGCGATGTGGTGGAGGCCCTCGCCCCGTTTGGCCAGGAAGCGGCCCACCGGGGTGTCGGGGTCGAGCGGGGCCAAGAGCTGTACAAACGAACCCCCGAGCGGCAGCATGGCCTCCTCGACGCCTTGGTCCTCGACGACCTCGCGATACAGCGGCTCCACGCCGAACAGGCGGCGATGGTCGGCTATGGCGGAATCCAGGTCGGCCACGGCCACTGCCACATGGTCTAGGTTGTAAGGCAGCACAGGGGCACTCTACGCTGCCGCCCCTACCGGCATCGGCGGCGGCCTCGGTAGATTGGTGGCGGAGGTCCTCTCACATGGCCAGCGTCATAACGTCGATCGCCCGAACCCCGATCGGCAAGTTCGGCGGCGTGTACCGCCCCCTTCATGCCGTGGAACTGGGCGGGATCGCCATTTCGGCGGCCGTCGAGCGCTCCGGCCTGGCCCCGGACCAGCTGGACGAGGTCCTCTTTGGGCATGTCATCGGCGCCGGCGCCGGCCAGATCACCAGCCGCCAGGCGGCCAAGCGGGCCGGCATCCCCATGACCGTGCCGGCCACCACCATCAACAAAGTGTGCCTGTCGGGGATGACCGCCATCGCCGAAGCCGATCGCCACATCCGCCTCGGCGAGGCCAACTTCATCGTCGCCGGCGGCATGGAGTCGATGAGCAACGCCCCCTATCTGCTGCCACAGACCCGCTGGGGACAGCGCATCGGGGACTCGGAGGTGGTCGATGCCATAATCCACGACGGCCTGTGGTGCAGTTTCGACGAATGCACGATGGGCGAGTCGTCCGACCGCAAGAACGCCCAGCTCGGCATCGGGCGGGAGGAGCAGGACGAGTGGTCGGCGGCCAGCCACGCCCGGGCCCTCGAAGCCACTGAAGCGGGGGCCGTGGCCTCCGAGCTGGTGGCGGTGACGGTGCCTCGGCGCAAGGGCGATCCACTGGTGGTCGACTGCGATGAGGGCATCCGCCCCGACACCACTGCCCAGGGTCTGGCGGCCCTGAAACCGGCCTTCAGCGAAGACGGCACGATCACGGCCGGCAACTCCTCGCAGATCTCGGACGGAGCGGCCGCGCTGGTGGTCGCCGACCGGGAAGCGGCCGAGGCGGCCGGGCTACCGATCCTGGCCGAGATCGTTGCCTACGGGCAGACGGCCGGGCCCGACCCCACCCTCCATGAGCGGCCCGCCGAAGCGCTGCGCATCGCCCTGAAACGGGCCTCGATGTCGCCGGGCGATCTGGAGCTGGTGGAGATCAACGAGGCCTTTGCCGCGGTGGCCCTGTGGTCGGCGCGGCTACTCGACCTCTCTCACGACCGGGTCAACGTTCACGGTGGTGCGGTCGCCCTGGGCCACCCCTTGGGGGCCACCGGAGCCCGCCTGGTCGTCACCCTCATCAACGCACTCCAGCGGCGGGGCGGGGGCCGGGGCGGGGCTGCCCTGTGCGGAGGGGGCGGACAGGGGGACGCCCTGATCGTGGAGGTGGGCCCCAATGGCTGAGCTGCCGGATCGCAACCTGGCCCTCGAGCTGGTCCGGGTCACCGAGGCGGCAGCGATGGCCGCCGGCATCCACCAAGGGAGGGGGGACAAGGAGGCGGTCGACCAGGCCGCCGTCGATGCCATGCGGGCGGTGTTGTCCACGGTCGACATGGACGGGGTGGTCGTCATCGGGGAGGGAGAGAAGGACGAAGCACCGATGCTCTACAACGGCGAGCAGGTGGGCAACGGCGACGGTCCGGCGGTGGACGTGGCAGTCGACCCGGTCGACGGCACCCGCCTCACCGCCGAGGGCGGGCCGGGGGCGCTGGCCGTGCTGGGGGTGGCCGAACGGGGCTCGATGTATGCCCCGGGCAAGCTCGTGTATATGGACAAGATCGCCGTTGGTGAGGAAGCGGCCGGCTTGGTAGACCTCGAGGCCCCGGTGGCCCACAACCTCATGCAGGTGGCCAGGGCCACCGGTAAGTCGATCCACGGCGTCACCGCCATCATCCTCGACCGGCCCCGCAACCAGCCCTACATCGATGCGGTCCGGGAGGCCGGGGCCCGCATTCGCCTGATTCGCGATGGCGACATCTCCGCCGCCATCGCCACCTGTGTGGCCGACAGCGGCATCGACATCTTGCTGGGCATCGGCGGCTCACCGGAAGCGGTGACCGCTGCCTGTGCCCTTGCGGCACTGCGGGGCGAGATCCAGTGCCGGCTGTGGCCTCGCGACGAGTCCGAGGAGCGCTACGCCGCCGAGGCCGGCCTGGACCTCAGCCAGGTGCTGACGATCAAGGACCTGGTCGACTCCGATGCCACCTTCTTCGCGGCCACCGGAGTGACCCGGGGGGAGCTGCTGCGCGGGGTTCGCTACCGGGAGAACGAGGTGCGCACCCACAGCGTGGTGATGCGTTCCAAGACCGGCACCGTGCGCTTTGTCGAGGGCCTGCACCGCCTCGACCGCTTGCGGGAGCTGTCCGCCTTCCCACTGGACTAGCAACCTCTTCAGCGATGAGGCCGTCGCGGCGGCGAGGCTCGCTGCAGGTGCGTCGGCGGCTCACCGACCCAGTCCCTCAGGCCCGGCCGACCCCCATGCCCGCCAGGGCCCGCAGTGCCCCCGGTGCTCGACGGGCCAGCAGTAACGACAAGCGGTCGCCGGGCCGCAATCTGCGCTCGAGTTGATGGGGCTGCAGCTCGGCGGCTTCCTCGGGAGGCACCACTGCGAAGACGTTCCATGTGCCCGGTACGCCTTTGAGCCGACGGCCGCCGCGAGGGGTGAAGGTCAGCCCGGAACCGACGACGAGGTCTCTGACGGTGCTGGACACCAACACCTCGCCCGCTTCGGCCACCGCCGCCAGCCGGGCCCCGATGTGAACCGCCATGCCACGCAGGTCCCCGCCCGAGAACTCACATTCCCCGGTGTGGACGCCGGCGCGGATCTGGAGGTCCAGATGGGCGAGGCGGTCGATGAGCTCGAGGGCGCATTCGACGGCTCGGGCCGGTGAATCGAACATAACCAGGAAGCCGTCACCGGTGGTCTTGATCTCGGTGCCCCGATAGATCGACAAGCTCTCCCGTACCAGCCCGTCGTGCTCTGAGAGGAGCCGGCTCCAATCCTCGTCGCCCAGGCGGACGGCGTGCTCGGTGGAGCCGACGATGTCGGTGAACAGGACGGTGGCCAGCACTCGACTGCTCTCGGGCCGGGCCTCGTGCCCGGTGAGGAAACGAGAGATGGCGTCGACCAAGGACCGGTGGTCACCGAACCAGGGCAGATGTTCGTCCCCGTAGACCAGCTCGAGCCGGGCCCCGGGTATGGCCTTGGCCAGGTCCTCCGCCCAGGCCGGATCGGCAAAGGAGTCACCGGAACGATGGAGTACGAGGCAGGGAGCGCTGATGACGCTCAGCACGTCGGTGACGTCGGCTTCCCGGATCGAATCCAGCAGAGCCTGAGCCATGGCCGGACTGGCCGAGGCGCGTTCGTATATGCCGGCCAGGCGCCTCCGCACCGAAGAGCCGGCTTGGGCCGCTGAGAAGATGGCGGCGGTCCGTCCCTCGCCCCAGTGACGAACGGCGTCGTCGAACTTGGCCCACATCTCGTTGTGGAGCTGCCCGCCTCGCGCAAACGTGCCGTAGAGGACTATCGCGCTGACTCGCTCCGGATGGGTGGCGGCGAACAACGCACTGAGCGGTCCGCCTTCCGAAACCCCCATCAAGGCGGCCCGGTCGGAGCCGGCCCCGTCCATGACGGCTTCGATGTCGTCGATCCGCCGGTCGAAGCGTACGACGCCGGCGGTGGGGTCCGACAGTCCGGTGCCGAGCTTGTCGAAGATGATCACCCGCGCAAACGAGGCGAGTTGCTCCATGAAATCGACGAATGAAGGCATGGTCCACTGCAGGTCCAGATGGGAGGTGAACCCCGGCGTGATCACCAGGTCGGGCGGGCCCGTTCCCACCACCTGGTAGGCGATGCTGGCCCCGCCGCTCTTTGCGTATTGGACATCGGGAACGTCCACCACGTCGCCCCCCGGGGTTGCGTGCTAGGCCCGGCACACTACCGCAGCGACCCGGGAGGCGGCGCAAAGACAGTGATCCAGCCTGAGCCAGGTCGTGCCGATCGCACACGGGACCACCTCCGCTAGCGCGGGAGCGTTGCCACTCCGCTGACGGTGAGGGGTTCGACCGCACCATCGGGACCGACGAGATACGCGATCATCTCGGCATCGTGGCGCACCGAGATCGACGCATGCTCGCCGTCGAAATCGAGCCACGCAACTTCTCCTTCCCCCTCGAGCTCGATCGAGAGGAGTTCTTTCCCCGTCGCCCTATCGACGACGCCGAAGCTTCGATCGACGAAGTCGTATTCGACGTCGGTTCCTACTTTCATACGATCGAGCACATAGGCCACTCTCTCGCCCTCCGGGGAGAGAGCACCGAGCATTCGCATCGGCCTATCACAGTCGACCGCCAGCTTGCAGACCGGGTTCTCCAGAGCCGTGCCTCCGATGTCGAGGAGGGAGAAGCTGCCGATGTCGCCGATCTCGGCTCCGGAGTTGTAGACGAGGACGATACCGCCCGCCACCCCTGACGGACCAAGGGCGAAAGCAGGTGCACTGAAGGCGCCGAGATCCACCTCAGAGCCGTTGCTCGGATCAATGGCGAGGAGCCGCCCTTCACATGGAGATGAGTCGTCCCCTTCGCAGGGGACGGGCCACCGCTCGTAGACGGCCACCGGGTTGCCGTCGATATCTCCGGTACCCCACAGCACCGGCCTCACGCCTTCGGTTCCCACCAGCACCGTGGGCTCGCCTCCTGGTTCGACCCTCATCAAAGGTGCCGGACGGTCGTAGTCGTCTTGTCCCTCCTCTTGATAGATCACGGTGCCGGTGGCGAGCCGGTAGGCCACCCGTGTCGGCGGTCCGTCGACGAGCACCTCGGGGGCGCCGTTGGCCCACAACGTGACCCCGTCGGCGCCGGCAACGACGAGCGGCGGGCGGTCGGCGGTGGCAGGCATACCGGGATGCTCGGGCCAGGGAGGCGTGAAGTCAGGCGAGCGAATCGGCGCCACAACGTCGATCGCGCTCTTCACGAAGCGGGCCGTTCCGTACACGGGAAGCTGTGTCTCCAGCAAGGCAGGGGCACTCCAGTGGACCACAACGGCAGGCCCCGACTCCCGGTTCACCAGCAGATACCCGTCGGCCAACGCCACGCTGTGAACACCTGCCGTGGTGTACTCGGCAGCCACCTCGCCGGAAAGCGGCTCGAGGATCGACACTGTCCGTGCTGCACCGGTCGACATCGAGTCAACAGCCATGAAAGCCGCGGCCGTCGCATCCGGGGAGAGCACGCACCCCCACGGACACTCGTCACCATCGCAGCGAACCAACTCGGGCAGTACCATCCCATACTGGCCTCTGCCGGGTCGAACGTTGGGGAATACCGTCGAGACCGAACCCCCCGACAGGGTGTCTTCGAGGAAATAGCACAGGTTGCCCGCCACGTCTGCCTCGTCGACCAGGACGGCTCCCCCGCCGATGGAGAAATCGACGTCGTGCTCGTAGGCCGGGTATCTGAACAACTCGGTCACCCGGTGGCTATCGAGGTCGAAAACTCGCAGGGTGTCATGCCAGCCGTGCGGCCCGTACTCGGGGTCCATCGTCGAGTCGTGCCGCACATAGACGATCAGGGTCCGGCCATCCACCGCCACCGCATCCACCAACGACAGATCCAAGTTGGCGTCGGGTGTCGGTACCAGAAGCGCCTGCGCTCCCCCGGCACCCTTCGGTACCCACCACACCACCGTGTTGTTCACCTCGCCGTCATCGGGCCCTTCCCACCATGCCGTCGATCGTCCCCGTTCCAGCTGAAAAAGCAGTCCACCCCGGGTGTCGTCCGCCGCGTACGCCACCCGCCCCTCCACCAGCTGCGACACAGCACCGGACGCATCGATGTTGAACACGCCATCGTCGTTGGTGACCAACACCTCGACTGCCGGCCACTCTGCCCCTGCGGGGCTGGTCGTCGTCGAGTAAACCGAAGGCGTGCTCGTGCTGGTCGAAACCGTCGAGGTAGGGGTTGCGGTCGTGATGACCGCCACATCACTGGTGCACGCGCACACCACCAGTAACGGCGCCACCACAAGGAAGCATCGAAGACGCATCCCCGAACACCTCCTGACACCATCATCATCCCGACCGCAGCCAACCGATAGGGCACAACGCCCCCACGTCGGAAACCCGCCCCCCGGCGCCCCATAGCCTGGGCCTCGCCGGGGATTGAAGGCGCGCCATCGGAAGGGGGTACCTAGGAGGCACCAGCCGACTTCTTCGGTCACTGCATTCGCAGCCGGCGCCTGGGCACCCGCACGTGAGTGGTCGGTGAGGAGACGTCGCCGGCTCCACGCACCCAGCAACTGCCTCGTCTTGGAAACCGCGGTGCACCTGCCGGACTAGCCGGCGTGCGGCTCGGCACAAGCGTCGACCGTCACGGTCTGATCGGCAACGCCAACCGCGCGCAGGATCGTGGGTCGAAACGTCTGATGGACCGTGACGCACACCTGATCCGGGTCGGCGTGGGCGTCGACGCGCCGCTCCGGGCGGGGACGGGCGGCCCGGGCAGTCTCCATACCTTTCCACTCGGCCGTCGCCGGGTCGAGGGCCAGGACACCTTTGTACAGCAATTCAGCATCGACCATCGCCGCCCCCGCTTCCGCTCCGGCATCGGCCGCGAAGCCCGCTTCCCGCCAGACTGCACCCCATCGGGCCAGGTCGATGCCGACCCCGACCATGAGCAGTCCCCCGAGAAGGACGACCGCAACGGCGGGAAGGGCCGAGCCCCGCTCAGCCACGCCCACTGCGCAGCGGGCTCAACGCCGCAGTGGCGCGTCCCGTGACGGTCTTGGTGACCCATGTCCCGGCCGGTCCCAGGACCCCGACCCTCTTGCGAACTATCACCGTGATCTCATCATCGCCCGTTTCGATCTCGACCATCGAGTCGGGCGCGAGCCGATACACCACCTCGAGGGCGGTCGATGCATCTCCGTGGCGGGCCGCGAACAGCGCAGCGGTCTGGGCGACCTCGGTCATCGTTTCTCCCGCCGAATGAAGGCGCATGGCCGTCGCCCCCACCCCCACGACCATGAGTACGACCAGCACACCGACGACGAGCACTTCCACGAGTGCATTGCCGCGACTCATGGGGGCATGATCATGGGAAGCCGGGAGTGGACCTCGACGGTGAGCGGTGCCAAGACGGGACCGGGCGGGGACCACCGGAGTCTCGCCCCTACGTCGAGGATTCCCCCGTGGTTCGCAACCGCGACCTCGGTCGCCTCGGCACCGGGCACCGTGCGCCCGATCATCCAATGGGCCTGCCGAGAAAGGCCGACGAGATCGGTACCCGGCCGCACCCCACCCCGAACGGCGGCGTCGGTGACGGCCTGAGTGGCGTTGCGGGCCACGATGGCCAGCCCGGCCCACACGGCGACCGCCAGAAGGAGGAAGGCGATAGCCATGGCGACCATCCCCTCGGCGATGGCCGATCCCGTATCTAGCCGAAGAAGCCGGCGATCTGGTCGGTTATCGACAACCACAGCGATCCCGCCGAACTGCGGACTTGAGGCAGAAGGAACGCGATCACCAATACGGCGATGGCTGCCATTCCCAGCCACTCAACGGTGGTAATACCTCGCTCATCGCGGTTCATTACCTCACCTCCTTCCTAAGGACCGGCCGACAGCGAATTGAGGCCGGCCAACGTCGGATAGATCAAGAAGAGGAGAGCAATCGGCACCATCAGCGCCAGGATGGGGCCGTAGGTGGCGAGGGCCCTCTTGCCCCCTTCAGCGGTCAGCGATCGGGTCAGGCTGGCCCGGTAATCGACTCCAAGCCCCAGCAGGGCGTCGGCCAATCGAGAACCACTTTGGTGAGCGTTGGCGAGGAGGCGGTACAACCTTCCCGCCTCCTGGTAGGCCGTCCCTCGGGCCGCTTGGAGCAGCGCCTCCGTCAGGTCGATGCCTCGATGATGGTGGGCGAGAACGGCCCCGAGCTCATTTGCGGCTACGCCGGAGGCGCTTTCGGCAAAGCGCTCCAGCGCGGCCGTCACAGAATCACCGGCCAGGATCTGAAGGGCGAGGATGTCGGTAACGGCCGGCAGCTCATGCTGAAGCTGTCGGGCCCGGCGATCACCGCGCCCAGAGATCCAAACGTTCAGCACCATCACGCCGGCGACGCCTCCGAGGATCGCCAGTCCGGGAACGGATCTGCCGGCGCCTTGCACGAAGAGATCGCCTTGCGCCAGCAGCATCCCGATGACGCTCCCCGTCGCCCCCGCATACAACATGTGGACCAACAGCCGGCGGCGGTCCCACGCCAGACCGGCTCTCAGAAGACGGCGAGGGACTGCAGCTCTCTCCTCTCGACCGGAACGAACCGGCCGGAGATAGACGCCGACCTTCTCGACAAGCACTACGGCAGGACGACCGGCGCCGATCAGAAAGACGCCCGCGGCGGCCAGGAGTGCAACGACGACCCTCATCGAAGCAGCCTGGGCGCGCGGGAGAGTCTTGAAACGCGGAGGGCCAACAGATACCCGAGGACGGTGCTGGCCAGGCCGATGAGCACGATGAGAGAGCCCGTCGACGTGAGATACGCCTCGGCGGCACTCGGATTGGTGGCAACGGTGAGCAGCAACAGCGCCCACGGGGCAATCAAGGCAACCGCTGCGGTGAGGCGCTGCTGAGTCAGAGCGGCCTCGTGAGCCGCCCGCAGTCGCAGTTCGTCGCCGACCGAGACGTTGAGGATGGCGAGGATCTCCACGACCCTTCGGCCACCGGTGAGATGTGCGGTGGCCAACGTGGACAAGACCCGATCGGCCACCGGATCGGCCAGACGGGCCCGCAGCTCCTCCAGGGACTCGTGGAACCGACGCCCGGACGTCGACCATTCCTCCACCAGGGTCACGAGATCCTCTGGAGGCGGGTCGAGCCTTTCTACTGCGACGGCAAACGCATCGGGCAGTGCAGAGCCGCCCGCCAGGCGGCTCTGCACCAGCGCCAGGAGGTCCGGCCACTGCTCGCGAAGCCGGTCCTTGCTACGTGGTCGGCGCTTCGCGCCAAGGGTGACCATCGCCATGGCGACCAGAGCACCGATCGCCAATGCGATCGTGGCTAACCCGGTCAGGCCCAGCACGAGCAGGGTCGTCGCCGCGAACAGGCCGGCTCCGATGAGCAGGTGAGGGAGGCCCGGCAAACGCAGGTCGGGTACAACGACCCGCGGCAGAGGGCCCCCGACAAAGGTCCACGCGGCGAGAGCTGCCGTGAGTACGGCCAGCCCTCTCATGCCGGCCACCTCATTGCCGCGGCGGCGTAGTCCTCGGCATCCTCGGGGCGATGACCAGTCCACGACAGACTGCCCCTCTCCCAGGTGAACACGCTCGTGACTGCGAACGCCTCTTCCACCAGCCGGTCGGCGACCGAGACGACTTCTTCGACCCGTCGCCGGCTACCCCTCCGCCTCACCTGAACCACCAGATCGACCGTGGCGGCCAGGGCGCGTCGAACGAACGCCGTGGAGATGTTCTCCCCGGCCAGCATGCAGTAGCCGACCAGCTTCTCTAATGCGTCCCGAGCCGAGTTGGCATGCAGCGTGGTCAATCCCGAGCAGCCGGCATTCAGAGCGAGCAGCAGGTCCAGCGCCTCGGCACCCCTGACCTCGCCCACGACGATGCGGTCTGGTCGCTGCCGCAAGGCCTCGCGCACCAAGCGGCGCAGGGTGATCTCGCCACCGCCGTCGAGGCCCTCTTCTCGCGTCTGCATCTGTGTCAGATCCGGAAGGTCGGATTGAATCTCGAAGACCTCCTCACAGCTGACCACCCGCCGATCAGGCTCGACTTCTTCGAGCAAGCAGTTGACCAGCGTGGTCTTCCCGGCCCCCGGGGCACCGGCGACCAAAACGGTCTTCTCGGCGCGGATGGCGGCGGCCAGGAAATCGGCTGCGAGAGGCGAAAGAGAGCCACGATCGACCAGCTCGCTCAGTCGACCCGCAGCCAGAACGAACTTGCGTATCTGGATGTTGAGCCGATCGGAGTGGGTCACCGGGGGCCCGGTGATGTGAACCCGACTGCCATCTTCCAGCTGGGCGGTGACAATTGGGTTGGCGAGATCGAGCCGTCGTCCCGTCCCAATGAGGAGCTGGTCTGCAATCCGCCTCACCGTTGTCGAATCCGACACGATCGGGGTCAGCTCCTTCACCCCGCCCTTGACGACGAAGGTGCGCTGTCCGCCGAGCACGATGATCTCTTCGACGGCGGTGTCTTCGAGGAGGGGCTCGAGGAATCCGAGACGGCCTCCGGTCACCATGGACCCGCCAGTCTCGTCAGTGAACGCCGTAGCGCTCGCTCCGGAGGGGCCGCCCGGCGCGCTGCATCCCGCACTCGAGGGTGGTCTCGGAGCAGGGCAGCCGGCTCGAGGCCCGTCCACCGCCTCGCCGCCTCGAC
>CAYFYE010000013.1:7247-34241 GCA_964347285.1 uncultured Acidimicrobiia bacterium | reverse complement strand
CGATCGGCTGAGCCGGGCGAAATCGGCCACGGTGCGAATGGCTACGCCGTCGTTGTGACGGCGCTCCCCGTAGAAGGCCCCTTCGAGGACGACGCTCCCGATACCGGCGGCGGCGAGCCGACGGGCCAGCCGGCGCCTGGTGGCGTACCCGTGGTCGTTCCACGCCGGCAGCAGCACGCACAGCCGCTCGGTACCTTGGCGGGGCTCGAGCTTGAGCACCCGGCCCGTCCGGGAGGACTCGGGGAGATCGGCGAACGGCCCGGTGAAACTTCCGGCAGTGGCAACGAGGCCCCATTCTTCGATCCGGGGACGTCCCCAGGTGACGTCGATGGGCAGCGGCCGGCCTGGCTCGGCTCCGGCGGTGTCGAAGTAGACGAGATCGGCCTCATCACCCCAACCATCACTGAAGACGCGGGCGCTCCGAGAGAAGCGGAACACCCAGCCGGCGGCATGGTCGAAGGGGTGCACGGTCAGAGGTGACGAGCCGGCATCTGGCGTTGAGCACGTCCCGCAGGCATTGGGGGCGGGAGGTGACGCCGATCCTCGGCGCGGTGCAGACGGAGGATCGTCACGACTGACAGGTCGGGCAGAAGAACGCAGCCCGCCCGCCGAGCTCGGTCGACTGTATGGGAGTCCCGCACCGCCGGCACCCGAGCCCGGTCCGCTTGTACACGTAGAGCCGTTCCTCGCCGACCATCTCCGCGACACGCTTCGCCCCGACCTCGATCGGGGCGACGGTGACGATGCGCCCGGAGCGCTCGCCGGCCTGGAGCCGGGTAACCGCCTCCGCCCACAGCCGGCGGGCTTCACCGCCATCGAGCGAGGCGGCCGGGCGGCGGGGATCGATGTCGCACAGGAACAACAGCTCGGAGCGATACACGTTGCCGACGCCGGCGATCACCCTCTGGTCGAGCATTGCGGCGCCGACCGGGATGCGGCGCCGGCCCAGGTTGGCTACGAAGGAATCGCCCTCCCCCGGCTCGGCGATCGGATCGGGCCCGAGTCGGGACCGAAGCGCCTCTTCCTCGGCGGGGTCGAGGAGTTCGCAAGCAGAAGGGCCGGACAGGTACACGGTCGAATGGTCGGCGCTCATGGCCAGGCGGGTGTTGTCGGTGGGCGGAGGAGGATCGTCTCGGTACAACCGGAAACGCCCGAACAGGCCCAGGTGGATGTGCAGGATGTCGCCGCCCTTCCAGCTATAGAAGAGGTGCTTGCCGACGGCTTCGACGGTCTCCAGGCGGCGTCCATCGAGCCGGGCTGCGCCCTTCGAGAAACGCCCTTGCGGTGAAGACACCGCCACTTCTTGGCCGGCCAGGGCCCTTCGATGCCGGCGAGCGTAGCGATGGATCGTGTGTCCCTCGGGCATGCGACACCTCCCGGGCCGACCCGGCCGGCCGCACGTTACTCCGCCGGAAGATGCGGCGAGAAGTGGCACCGGAGCCGCAGGCCTCGGCCGATCCGCCGAGAGCGCCTCGTTGCCGCCCCGGTTCCGCTCGACACCGACCGCGACGCGTCGCCCCGGCTCCCCTCGCCACTCTGCGCCTTCCTTCTGTATGCTCCCAGTAGTTTCAGCCGTCGGAGAGGAGGGATGATGTCCGACACGAGAAACTCGCGAATCTGGCGCCTGCTCACCCTCGCGCTCCTGGTGACGGTCACCACCATCGCAGCCGGCCTACCCACCGCTTCGGGAGACAACAAGCGGGTGCTCACCGTGATGACCCGGAACCTCTACCTGGGTACCAGCCTCGATCCAATCCTCGGGGCCGTTGATGCTGCGGCGCTCTTTCTCGCCGTCGACGAAGGATTCGAGGAGGTGCAAGCCACCGACTTCGTTACTCGGGCCCAGGCCATCGCCGACGAGATCGATGCGGCGAAACCGCATCTCGTGGGTCTGCAAGAGGTGACATTGTGGCGGACCGACTTCCCACCCGACGGGCCGCTCACGCCGGCAGAGACCGTGGCCTTCGACTTCCTCGAGATCCTGCTCGATGCCCTGGCCGATCGAGGCCTTTCCTACCAGGCGGTGGCGACGATCGAGAACTTCGACGGCGAGCTGCCCGCTCGACCACTTGGTTCCCCCTTCCCCACCAAGGACGTTCGCCTCACCGATCGCGACGTGCTGCTGGCCCGCACCGACCTGCCCGCCTCGCAACTCCAGCTCTCCAACCCCCAGGCCGGCAACTTCGTGAACAACCTGACGGCACCCACCCCCGCCGGTCCCATCGAGATCGTCCGCGGCTGGACGGCGATAGACGTGAAGATCCGGGGTAAGTCGCTGCGGGTGGTCAACGCCCACCTGGAGACATCGATCGCTCCGCCGATACAGGTCGCCCAGGCTCAGGAGCTGCTCGCCGGGCCCGGCGCTACCTCGTTGCCGGTCGTGTTCATCGGCGATTTCAACTCGGCGGCCGACGGAACCGGTACGCCCACCTACGAGATCCTCACCGGGGCCGGTTTCGTCGACGCTTGGTGGGCCACCCGGCCCGGTCGGCCCGGCTACACGTGCTGCCGGGATTCGGACCTGGCCGACGGGTCCACTCTCGACGAGCGCATCGATCTCGTGCTGTCCCGGGGCGGCATCAGAGCCCTGGCCACCGACATCGTGGGCGAGGACCCGGCCGACAAAGTGGACGGCCTGTGGCCCTCGGACCACGCCGGAGTGACCGCCACCCTGCAACTGGACAAACCGGGCCGAGGCCAACAGGACTAGAAAGGCCGGACCAAGCCAGGCCAACCTCCCCGCCCCTGCCGGAGGGGGGAACCGAGGTACCGTTTCTCCGTGCCCGACACCGTCGACACTTGGCGGCCCACCCGGCTCAGCGTGGCGTCGTGGGCCATCTACGACCTGGCCAACACGATCTTCGCCCTCGGCGTCGGCGCCCTCTACTTCGCCGAGTGGCTGACCGACAACGACACTCCGGATCTGGCGTTGTCGCTGGCCATCAACGGGGCCATGGTGGTGGTGATCGTGCTCGGTCCATGGATCGGGGCCCGCAGCGACCACCGGGGGCGCCGCATCCCCTACCTGGTCGTCACGACGCTGGTGGCAGTGGTGCCCACCTTCTTCCTGGCAACGGTGGGAGTCACCGCCTCGCTGGCCCTGTTCTCGCTGGCACTGGTCGGTTTCAATCTCGGCTCGGTGATCTACGACGCTCTCCTCCCCGACGTGAGCACGCCCGACAACCGGGGCCGTATCTCGGGAATCGGAGTCGGCGTCGGCTACATCGGCTCGTTCATCGCCGTGGGCGTCGGTTTCCTCCTCCTCGACGACTACGGCCATGCGGCCGTCTTCAAAGCCATCGCAGTCCTGTTTCTTCTCTTCGCCGTGCCCACGTTCCTGTTTGTGAGAGAACGCCCCCGGGCCCGGCGATCCGGTCCGCCGCCCCCCTTCGCGCACAGCATGGGTCGCCTCGTCGATGCTTGGCGGCGCGCCCGCAGCTTTCCGGGTGTGGCTCGATTCCTGGTGGGAAGGTTTTTCTACTCCGATGCCATCAATACGCTGATCGGCGGCTTCCTCACCATCTTCGTCATCGAAGAACTCGACTTCACCGACTCGGAGGTACAGGCTCTGCTGGCCGTGGCCATCGTGGGGGCGATGACCGGTGGTTTCGTGGGGGGGCGCGTCGTCGACGTCATCGGACCGCGGCGGCTCCTGCACACCGCGGTGCACATCTGGATCGTCGCCATCGCCCTCGGGATCGTGGCCGCCTCCACCGACCAGGAGGCGCTGGCCTGGGTCCTCGGTGCCCTCGGCGGGCTCGCACTGGGCGCCACCTGGGCGTCTCTCCCCCCCAGTACCTCGGCGAGTTCTACGGCCTCTACGCCACCGTCGGGCGGTTCGCCACGATCCTCGGCCCCCTGGTGTGGGGGCTGCTGGTCACCGGGTTCGGCCTGCCTCGGACCGCCGCCATGGCCACCCTGATCGGCTTCCTGGTCGTAGCCCGGGTCATCCTGGCCGGCGTCGACGACCGGCCCCGGCGCTGGAGCGAGGAGCTCGAGGGGGCCGGCTGATCAATCCTCGGCCGACCGGGCCGCTTTGGCCGCAGCCAGCAGCGCCATTACCTCTTCGTCGCTCACCTGATGGAAGTCCATGTACCACTGCCCCACGGCCATGAAGAACGCCGGCTGGTTGGGGCACACCACCTCGTCGGCCTCGGCAGCGAGCCGGGGAATGGTGTCTGGTGGACCGACCGGCACTGCACAGACCAGCTGCCTGGGACCCCGTCGGCGCAGGTAGCGAAGCAGGGCCAGCATGGTCGATCCGGTGGCTATGCCGTCATCGACCACGATGACCACCCGCCCCTCTACGGCGGGCTCGGCGGGCTCACCCCGGTAGGCCTGCTCGCGACGGTGGACCTCCTCGGTCTGCCGCTCGGCCTCCTCACGAACATATTCCTCATCGACCCCCAAACGACGGAGCAGTTCCGGCTCGAAGAGCGGCTCACCGTCGGCGGCCACGGCCCCGAGGGCCAGCTCCGGGTTGAAAGGAGCGCCGATCTTGCGGGCGATGGCAACGTCGAGCTCGCCGTCGAGGTGCTCGGCGATCACCGCCGCCACTTCCACCCCCCCGCGGGGAACGCCCAGGACGAGCGGGTGCTCCCCCCTGTGATGCTCGAGGGCCTGGGCGAGCATCCGTCCCGCCTCTCGGCGGTCGCGAAACCCGTTCACGGGCTCAGCGTACTCTCGCCACCGGTACCCTCCTGCTGTGAAACGGCTGCTGCTGCTGACCAACCCGTCGGCGTCGAGGTTCACCGGAGCGCTCTACCGCGACGTCATGCGCATCCTCGGCGAGCGCTTCGAGGTCGACCACGAGTGGCCCGAAGACGCCGGCGCCACCCGCCGTGAAGCCACCCGGGCGGCCTCGGCCGGCTACGACCTGGTGGCCGCCATGGGAGGCGACGGGGTGGTGCATCACGCGGCCAACGGCCTGGTCGGGTCGACGACCGCCCTGGCCCTCATCCCGGCCGGGACCACCAACGTCCTGGCCCGCATCCTGGGGGTGCCGTTACGGGCCCGCAAGGCGGCGGCCGCACTGGCCGACTGGCAACCGCATCCGGTGCCGCTGGCGCGAGTCGACTACGCGGGTGCCGGGGGCACCGCGAACTGCTTCGCCACGTTCGCGGTCGGGATCGGCTACGACGCCGATGTGGTGCAGCGGGCCGACGCGACCCCGCACCGCAAACTCACTCTGGGGTCGGTCCATTTCGCGCGAAGTGCGGTCGGGATACTGTGGTCCCACTACCGGAGCCGGCTGCCCACCCTTCGCGTCGAGAGCAACGGCCGGCGGGCCGATGCGCTGGCGGTGTCGGTGCAGGTGCACGGTCCCTACACCTACTTCGGCCCCGTGCCTCTCCGCATCGGGAGTTTCGGGGACGGACTGAACGTCGCCGTGTCCGATCGGCTCGGGGCGGTGGCGACGGCCACGGTGATCTCCCGCATGGCCACCCGGCGCCCCCTGGACGGCAAGGGGGGGATCGAGGTCTGGGAGGGAGTCACCAAGCTGACGATCGAAGCCGATCCGCCGGCTTCCCTTCAGGCAGACGGGGAGTTGCTCGGCGTCGAGTCCGAGGTGTCGGTGGTCGTCGCCGGGGAGCCGCTGTGGGTGGCCGCTCCCGAGGAACGGTGAGCCCCGACCGCAGCCGCAGCAAGGGTCTACAGTGAGTCCATGAGCGATACCAGCAACCCCCCCGAGACACTCGTCGGTCGCTTTCAGCAGAAGGCCGAACAACGGGCCGGCGAGCCGCTGTGGCACGACTATCGCGATGGGACCTGGCGTGCCACCACGTGGACCCAGGCCCGGGTGCAGACCGAGGAGATAGCGGCCGGCCTGATGGCACTCGGTATCGAGCACGGCGACCGGATCGGCCTGGTCGGGGCGAATTCCTCCGACTGGGTGATGACCGACTACGGCATCCAGCATGCCGGGGCGATGTCGGTTCCGCTCTACAACACGCTGGCTCCCGACCAGATCGGCTACGTCCTCGGCCACGCCGGCGCCCGCATCCATTTCGTCGACGACCAGGAGCAACTCGACAAGGCCCTGGCATCCGATATCCCGATGGTGGAAAAGATCGTCGCCTATCACCTAGGGAACGCTGATCGGGGACGGGTGATCGGCATCGAGGCCTTGCGAGAGCTGGGCCGGCAGTGGGCCGCCGGCAACGTCGGTGCACTGCGCAAGCGCATGGAGTCGGTGCAGGGCGACGACCTCTTCTCGCTCATCTACACGTCGGGAACGACCGGACCTCCCAAGGGGACAATGCTCACCCACCACCACGCCCTGTGGACCGCCGACGCCGCCTTTCACCGCATCGGCCTCGGCGATCAGCCCGAAGTGTTGGTTTCCTATCTGCCGCTCAGCCACGTCTTCGAGCGGCTGGTCACCACCGTCACCCCCCTTGCCCACCGCATGGAACGGGTCCAGTTCTTCTTCGTCCCCGAGTTCACGATGCTTCCCGATGCCCTCAAAGAGGCACGGCCCACCGTGTTCATCGGGGTGCCCCGGGTCTACGAGAAGTTCGAGGCCCGCGTGAAGGCCGAGGTGGCGGAGGCTCCCAAGGTACGCCAAAACCTGTTCAACTGGTCGGTCGAATCCGGCAGCGAGGCGGTGCGCCTTCGCGATGAGGGCGGGCGTGCCTCTCCGATCACCAAGCTGGGGGCCTTGGTGGCCCGCAAGCTTGTCGGCAAGAAAGTGCTCGGTGAGGTCGGCCTGGACCGCTGCCACTACGCGGTGTCGGGAGCGGCCCCGATGGCCCCTTCGGTCCAGCGCTTCTTCCAAGGGCTCGGCCTCGACCTACACCAGGGCTGGGGTATGACCGAGACCACCGCTGCCTGCACCGTCCAGGCGCCGGACCAGCTCCATGTGGGCAGCGTCGGCACACCGCTCGCCGGAGTGGAGCTGCGATTGGGCAACGACGGCGAGATCCAGGTCAAGGGCCCCAACATCTTCGTCGGCTACTACAACGAAGCCGAGCAGACCAAGGAGGCCCTCGACGACGATGGCTGGCTGTACACCGGAGACATCGGGGAGATCATGGACGACGGCAGCCTCAGGATCGTCGACCGCAAGAAGGACATCATCATCACCGCCGGTGGCAAGAACATCGCACCCCAAGAGATCGAGGCCCGTCTCAAAGCGGATGGCCTGATCGGGGAAGCAATCGTCATCGGAGATCGCCGGCCCTACCTGGTGTCGCTGGTCTCGCTCGACGTCGATGAGGCCAAGGCCTTCCTGGGCCATCACGCCGATGCCGTTCCCGAGGACGAGGCCGAGATCTACCGGCACCCGATGGTCCTGCAGCACATCGAGGGAGTGGTCAACGGCGTGAACGAGGTGTTCTCCCGGGCCGAAGGAATACGCAAGTGGCGAGTGGTGGAGGGCGGATTCCCCGACGACGCGTTGACGCCCACCCTGAAGCTGAAGCGGCGGGTGATCGACGAGAAGTACGCCGCCGACATCGACGCTCTCTACGCCTAGAACCATCATCTGCAGCCGCTGGGGGGTGTAGCCTCGAATCGAGAGGCCGTGCCGAAGGAGGAGGAGCCCAATGCCCGGCAGTGTGTACAAGGTCATCGAACTGGTGGGGACCAGCAGCGACTCGTGGGAAGACGCCGCCAAGACGGCGGTGGACACGGCCGGCAAGACGCTGCGCGATCTCCGGATCGCCGAAGTGGACCAACTCGACCTCCAGCTCGGCGACGATGGCAGCGTGGTGGCCTACCGGGCCAAGGTCCGGGTTTCCTTCAAGCACGAAGCCGGAGGCGACTGAGCCGGGCTCAACTCGGAGGGCTCTGGGGAGGGCGGCGGGGGGCATCCCGCTCCTCACCGGACGACGCCCGGAGGGTCGCCCCATCAGCTGTCGGGCAGCCGCTCCTGCGGTCGCTTGGCGGGCAGGTTCGAACTGGGTTCTCCCCCGGGCTCTTCGGTCTTCATCCACACGGTGCGCTGTGGGAACGGAATCTCGATACCGGCCTCGTCGAAGGCAGCCTTGAGGCGTCCCCGGATCTCGCGGCCGGCGGCAAACTGCTCCCCGGGCTCCGTCTTGATCACGAGGCGTATAGCGATGGCACTGGCCCCGAACGCCTCCACCCCCCAGATCTCGGGCTCTTCGATGATCGTGGCGCTCTCCGGCTGCTCCCGCCACACCTCGTCGGCCACCCGCTTGATGACTCCGGCGGCCCTGCTCAAGTCGGTGTCGTAAGCCACCTCGATATCGAGGACGGCCCGAGCCCAGAGTTGCGACTTGTTGCCCACCCGACGGATCTCGCCGTTGGGAACGAACCACACCGTCCCCTCCACATCTCTCAGCCGGGTCGTCCGCAGCGAGATCGATTCGACCACGCCGGTTGCTTCTCCAAAGTCGATGATGTCGCCCACCCCGTACTGATCCTCGACGATCATGAAGATCCCGGAAAGGAAGTCGCGCACGATCGTCTGCGCCCCGAAGCCGAGGGCGACACCGGCGATGCCGGCGCCGGCGATCAGCGGGCCCAAGTTGATGTCGAACTCGGCCAGAGCGATCAGGGCGGCCACCACGTAGATCACCGCCGTTGCCAAGCTCCCCAGTACCGAGCCGAGGGCCTTGGTGCGCTGACGCTTGCGTTGACTCTGCGTCTCCAGGAAGTCGACCTTGGCGGCGGCCCGATCTCGAAGCGGTCCCTCCTGAACCGCGCGCAGCTGGTGCTGCGCTTCCAGTTCATGGCGCTCGACCAGTCGATCGACGCCTCGCTCGATGGCCCGCTTCACCAACCGGTTGACCAACCAGGCCACTGCGAAGATGATCAGCACCCGAATGGGTTTCTCCACCGTCCACTCCGCCGCCCGGCCCAAGAACTCGCTGTCGGTCAGCTCGAAGACGCGCTCACACACGAATCCTGGGTCGGAGCCGCAGGCGTCGATCACCGAGGTTTGGAAGAGGAGGGGCGGTGCCATGGCGCCAGCGTAGAAAAGGATCGTCCCCGACCCGGGGTTTTCCTCAGCGGCGGAGCTTCGCCTGGGCCTGAGCAGTATCGACCGACACCGAGGCCACCGTTGCGCCGAAGCGGGCCCATTCCCAGAACATGTCGCGAAGCGGTCGTCCCAAACGTGCCTCGATCTCGGCGGCCAGAGTCACGGCTGCCGCACCGTCTCCGGCCTTCTTTCGGGCCCGCCGCTTCTTCTGGGCGCTTGCTCCCAGAGCGTCTGCGGTTGCTGCCAGGGCGCCGTTCAACTCTCGCTCCAGTCGGGCCGGCGGGAAGGCGTCCACCACCCTTCGACCGAACGTCCCTCCGCTCTCGACCGACATCATCGCCACGAAGTCCTCGAGACGACACAGCGTGTCGTAGACCGCTGCTTCGTCGGGGCGGTCGGTCAGCGCAGCCACGGTCACTCGGCGGGCTTCCTCCCAGCGTGCATCGAAGTCGAGATCTGTGCCCCGATCCACCCGGGCCCGTTGGGCCACCAGCCGCAGCGCATGGCGAACGTCCGAGAGGATCTTGCCGGTCAGGACGCGCTTGGCCCCGAGGCGATCGCGAATGTGCTTGGCCACGGCATCGACACCGATCGGCTCCCCGATCGTCGGAGCGGCTGACGTCACGAAGACGCGAGGAGAGGCGATCCCGTCCCTCTGGAGCTGGACCATGAAATCGAGCTCTAGGTCACTACGCCGTCGCTCGTCGACCAGGTCGGCCTTGTTCAGCACGAAGAACAGCTGACCCTGATGGTCACGCATTGCCGCGATGTAGTCGTCGTGCAGCGCACGGTCGTGGTACTTGTCGGGGTCGGACACCCAGGCCACTGCGTCCACTCGTGGCAGCACTTCGGCGACGGTGTGGCGGTGAGACAACACGATGCTGTCCTGGTCGGGCAGATCCACGATGGCCACGCCCGGGAAAGAATCCCCTTCGACGCGCTGGGTGATGGCGAGATCATCGAGCAAATCGATCAGATCGGCCGGAGCATCGGGCGGCATCCACACCAGCGGCGCATCGGTATGGGGTCGGATCGGACTCACCGAGGCGACTTCCCGTCCGGCCAGCGCGTTGAGCAAACTCGACTTGCCCGAGCCGGTGCCGCCGGCCAAGGCCAACACGAACGCGTCGCCCGGAAAACCCCGGTGTGCGTCCAGGCGGCCGACGATCTCCCGGGCCTCAGTGATCTCCTCCGGCTCGAGGGGCGCCCGGAGCATCACCACCTCGAGGCCCGCTATCAGGTCGCCCAGCTCCCTCACCGCGCCAGCTCTTCGATCAAACTCTCGAGATCGGCGGCCCGATCTTCCAGCGTGGTCGCCAGCGCCCGAAGTTGTTCCGGGTCGCCGACAACGGCCTCGAACCGGGCCCTGTCCTGGGCAAACGCGTCCTCGATTGCTTGGGACAACGCGACCCGGCCGGTGGGCACCAGCATCTGCGCCCCTTCGGCACCGTGGGATTTGAGAATCTCGGCATCGGGCTCGGCATCAGGAGCTCTCAGCGCACTGCGACGCACAGCTTCGGCAAGGCGCCGGCGCTTGCGTGGCCACAGTCGTCCTCGCTTGGACCACTCGACCACCCGCCGTTCGAGGCCGGCCTCCCACCCCTCGAGGACGACGCCTATTTGTTGGGCGGCATCTGGGCCATGCCGCCACAACCCGGACTGCTCCCCTTCCAGGAGCCGGACGCCGATGGGATCGGCCGCCCAGGCAGCAGCAGATTCCTGCGCCGCCTTGCCGATCTCCCGGGTCAGGGCCCCGGTGAGCCCTCCCTCGTCCCAGGTGTCGATGGCAAAGGCAAAGCGACCTTCCTCGAGCGCTCTCGCCGCCTCCTCCCGGCCGGCCCGGTAGCGGGACCCGACCAGGGCCCGGAGTCTCCTACAGACCTCATACTCCTCGATCACGTAGTCGCGGACCTCCTGGGCCCGGTCGGCCAGTTCCGCCACCAGCGCCCTCATTGCCGTCTCCTGGAGTCGAGTCCGGAATTCTGGATCGGCCAGCTCCTCGAGCTCCTTGCGAATGGCCGCCACCGATCGAGCGGCCAGGCCGGTGGTCGAGATGTCGACGTGCTGGTCGTATACCGGAAAGAGCAGCTCCGGGTCAGGATCCCCCAGATAACCCTCTTCCGCCAGGCGTCCGGCGTAATCGGCGGAGATGGCCGTGCTCGACGTGGCATCGGGAGGAAGGCGGTTGAGGACGTGCAGCATCGGAATGCCGAGGTCACGAATCGAGCGCATGAGATCCCATCCGGCGGAATCGGCATAGCGAGAAGTGCTGGCCACGAAGACGCACAGGTCCGCTTCGGACACGAGTTCGAGGGCCTGGGACCTCCCGTGCTCATCGAAATGATCGGGCGGCGGGCTGTCGACGAGGGTGAGGGCCGCTACGAGAGGGTCCTCGTCGAGTATCAATTCGACGGTTGGCCCGATCCGTTCGCGGAGACGGGTCACGAACTCCGACCAGTACCGGCCGGCATGGCGACGGTGGGCCCAGATGACCGGATCGCGCGTTGTCGGTCGCATCGGGCCGGCCGGAGAGATCTTTCTTCCCGCCAGCGAGTTGAAGAGGGTGGATTTGCCGGTGCCCGACAGGCCGACGAACACCACCACCACTGGAGCTTCCGTCTCTCCCAGGCGCGGGAGAAGGTAGCGACGAATGGAGTTCGCCAGCTCGACACGCGCCCGGTCGCGCTCGGCCCGATCGTCGAACGGAAGCCGCAGCGGCGTTTCCTCGAGCGCTTCTGCCGCCGCAGCGATGGCGGCGCGCCGCGCATTCTTCGGGGATGCCTCAGCCACGGAGGCATTGTTCCATAACGCGAGCCCGACCCGGGTCCCTTCTCCCGGTCTGGCGCCACGGCTCACCGAATCTGTCACGGGGTCCCGCTACGGTCGCAGACATGAACGGCATTGCTCCCGTCACGGTCCTGAGCGCAGTCGAGGTCGACGGCGACGAGGTCCGCCTCAACCGGGTGGCCGTGACAGACCCTCCTCTGGCCGGTCTGCTTCGTGCCCACCCCGAGGAGGAGTGGGAGGCCATTTCGGCTCGCGCGCTCGCCGTCGGTGCGCGCGGCCTGCTCACGATGGGCCTCGGTGTCGACCTCGCCGAGGTCGACACCCGAGTCCGACGAGCCTTCGAAGAGGTGACCGCCGATGCCCGACGCGGCGTCGAGCGTTTGCTCGAATCTGGCCGCGAGGCGCTCACCGAGCAGTTCGATCCCGGCCTGCGGACGTCGCTGCTGGGCCGGGCCATACGGGACTTCCACGAGTGGCGCGACCGACTGCTCGACGGCCTCGACCCCGACTTGGCCGGCAGTCACGCCTCCCGCTTCATCGACGAGATCAACGGCCTCCTGGGTCCGGAGGGCTTGCTCGAGCGGCGGCTGACCGAAGCACTCGACCCCGACACCGACGGCTCGGGCCTGGCCCGTCTGGCGGCCGCAATGGAAGAACGCTTCGACCGCCTGGCCGCCCTGGTCGCCAGAGAGCAGGGCCGGCAAGAGGAGTCGCAGCGAGGCACGGCCAAAGGGAATGAATTCGAAGACGTAGTGGAGGTCACGCTGCGCCGTGTGGCGGCGGGATTCGGCGGCTGCACGGTCGAGCGCACCTCACGGCTTCCCGGGATGCTCGGTGCGGATGTGATGGTCGGCGACTTCGTCGTCACCCTTCCCGGCGGGCAGCGCATCGTCGTCGAGGCGAAGAACCAGACCTCGCTGACTCTCCACGGTCCCACCGGCATACTCGCCGAGCTCGAACGGGCCATAGACAATCGCAGTGCCGGCTTTGCCGTCTGCGTTTCGGCGCTCCCCGCCTTCCCGGCCGAGGTGGGACCTCTGGGCCTGTACGGCAACCGGATGCTCGTGGTCGACGCCGGCGACGGGACGCTGGCCGAAGCGGCCTTGCGTTGGGCCCGGGCCGTCGTCGAAACGAGCGATACCGGCGACGACCGAGTCGACGTGGCTGCTCTAGGCGACCTGTTCGAGCGGCTCCGGGCTCTGGCCAAGCATTTCTCGACGCAGAAGCGAGCTCTGACCGACGTGCGCCGCTCGATCGAGGGAGTGCAGGACGGCCTGCATGAGCTGCGAACCTCTCTCGTCGAACTCGTCGAAGAAGGACTGCGCCGGCTGCGGGCGGCCGGGGTGTCGGCCGACTGAGCGGGCTCCGGACCGTGATTTTCTCTCCGCCACGGAGGACGAAGTCGGGTCGCCACTCGAATCGGAGAATCGGTCTCTCAACCGGAGGGGTCCGGGAAGGCGACGGCCTGACCGCCCTCGATTCGTGCCAGGTAGGACAGAGTCGCCTGTCTGCCGCCGTCGAAAAGGCGGCGCGCCTGTGCCGGAGTGATGTCGAAATCGAGGGGATCGTGTTCGGCGGGGATCTCCACCATCAACGCCTTGTCCATCAACGCGCCCCGCACCGTCCCCGAAGCGCGCACGCTGGCGGCCACCACCGCCCTGACGAGAGAGGCCGGCCCACGCACCGAGAGGGCCTCCGCCGATTCTGAATCGAGGAGCTTGAAAGCGAGCACCGGTCGGTCTCCCCAACGCGCCAGTCGCAGCGGGAAGTTCGACGTGAGAGCACCATCCGCAAAGAGGGCTGTTCGCCCTTGGCGAAGATTGGACAGCGGCACCGGCCGGTAGAAGAAAGGTACGGCCGACGACATCCGTACCGCCCTGGCCACCGAGAACTCCTCCGGGACCCTTCCGTAGCGAGAAAGGTCGTCGGGGATGATCACGCCTCGCTGGTGGGTGAGGTCGGTGGCAATCACCCGAAGACTGCCTTCCGGCAGATCACCGAACCTCCTCACCCCTTTGACCTTGAGCAGCGATCGCCAAACTCGTTCGAGACGGTCGCCGCGATGATGACCCAGCCCGAGAAAAAGGGCCAGGTGGCGACCGACGAAGGGCAGACGGGCCCCGGGCATCGAGTCGGCCAGTTCCGGCCAGGGAACGGCCGTCAGGGCATCGGCGAGCTCGTCGGGCCCGTAGCCGGCAACCACCAGTGCCGCCACCAGGGAACCGGAGGACGTGCCGACAATGCTCTCGAATCGGTATCCGCTCTCCATGGCTGCGGCGGCAGCCCCAGCGATGGCAATACCCCGAACGCCCCCGCCGGCGAAGACCGCATGAATGGGACGGTCGAAGGTCATGATGCTTCTCCAGGAGTATCGACTCCCGGCGATACCGCCTTGAGCCAGCCGAACGGAGGGAACCCCGGTGCCTCCCGAACCGTCGTACTGTTAGTAGAGACACGAGGAGAACGAGGAACGATGCGCAGGGTTTTGTTCATTGGGATCGTCGGCGCGCTGCTGCTGGCCGCCTGCTCGCGGCCCAGTGAGGTGATCGTGGAAGCGGAGGCCGCCTCTCAGGGCCAGCGGGGCATCTCGGTTTCCGGCGAGGGCGAGATTCGCGGTGCCCCGGACACGCTGACCGCAAGCATTGGGGTGTCGGTCCTTCGCGACACGGCCGACGAGGCCGTCGCCGCAGCCGCCGGGCTCGCCGAGGACCTCATCGACACGCTTTCCGACGCCGGGGTGGAAGCCGAGGACGTACAAACCTCCAACTACTCCATCTTCCCCGAGTACGATTTTCCGCGGGAGGGAGGCCGGGAGCTTCTGGGATTTCGCGTCTCCAACGAGTTGACGGTGCAGATCCGCGATTTGGAGAACGCAGGCGCCCTCTTCGACGCTGCGGCGGAGGCCGCCGGCGACGAGATCGTGGTACGCGACATCCGCTTCTCGATCGAAGACGACGAGGCACTCATCGAGGAGGCCCGGACCGAGGCTTGGAACGACGCCGAGGGCAAAGCAGAGCAGCTAGCCGACCTCGGCGGGGTGCGGTTGGGCCCACCGACTTCGATCACCGAGGGCGTCACCGTCACTCCGGTCGCCGCCCGTGAGTTCGCCGTCGCGGAGGAGGTCCCCGCCCCCGTCACCCCGATCGAACCCGGTCAGGTACCGGTGACCGTGACCATCGAGGTCACGTTCTCGATCCTGTCCAACTAGCTCGGCAGAGCGGCGGCGGCCTGGCCTTCCGTACAGGAATCCAGGAGCGGGCAGTAGCGGCACCAGGGCCCACCGGAGCGGGCCGGCTCGACTCCGCGAGCCCATGAGTCGCGCAGCACGTCGACCATGACCGCTACCCGGCCGGCCGTCAGCTCCACCTCGGCGAGGCTGGGAACCGTTTCCCACCGTTCGCCGCTCCGTACCGAGATCGCCTCCACGCGCCCGGGAAGCTCTCCTTTCTCCAGGGTCCACAGCAACGCGTAGAAGGCGAGCTGATCTGTGCTGTCGTCGTAGATATGGCCGGTCTTCCAGTCGACGAGGCGAGTTCCCATTTCGCCATCTGCGAATACGGCGTCGACGGTGCCGTGCAGGGTCACCCCGTCGGCCGGGATCGCTTCCAGGGCGACCTCGGCACCGGCAAAGCCGTCGAAGGCCATCCCCTTGAAACGGGCATAGAGGGACCCCACCTCCTCGATCACCGAGGCGACCTCGCTCGGCTTGAGACTCAGGGAACCGATCTTGGGGTTGAGAGCGCTGCCGATCTCCTCCCGGCATGCCTGGGGGAAATCGGTCTCGGCGATCGGCCCGCCGTTGAGGTGGCGGGCGAACACCCGGTGCGACAGCTGACCGAGGAATCCGGCCTTGGAGTCCGGCCCGTACTCACCCCGGTAGCGGGCCGCAGCGCTCTCCGGACAACGCTCGAAGGCCACGAACGACGAGGCGGAGATCGCGAGCGGCTCGCCGGGACGGACGGGCGGAAAATCGATCACGTGGTCATCGTATCCGGACCCGACCTCCGATCGTGAGATTCCCCACCGCGCCTACAATCGCCGCGGTTGGCCCGGCCATGTTCTCCAAACTCCGCAACCTCGTCACCACAAAGTCGCGCATCGCCCGAATCGGACTCCTGGCCGTTGCGGTGCCGGTCGCGATCGTCCTCCTCGTGCTTTTGGTGTACGGGGTCGACCGTTTCCTGCATCGCGACGAGGTGCTGCGCAACGTTTCGGTGGCCGACCGCGACCTGAGCGGACGCGACGAGGAGGGGGTCCGGCGGGTGGTGGCCGAGATCGAGGCCGAGTTGGCCGTGTCGCCGGGCCTGTTCACCGTCAACGACCGCGAGTTCGCCATCGATCCGGCGAGGATCGGTTTCAGCATCGATGCGGACGCCGTCGTGGAAGACGCCATGGATCGCGGACGACAGGGAGGACCGTGGGCCCAGCTCCGGTCGTGGTTCCGACAGTTCACTACTGAGGAAGAGGTGGCATTGCCGACCTCGATCGAAGACGAGGCACTGCAGACGATCTTCGATCAGTGGGAAGAGACGGCCATTACGGTCCGGGTCTTCGACGGAGCCGTCGAAGTCGAGGATGGGCGGGCGGTTCCCGTCTATCCAACCAAGGGACTCGCCATCGAGCGCACTGAGGCCTCAGCCGCAGTGCTGGAGACGCTGAGCGGGTCTGATCGGCCGGTCACCGAGATCCCTCTCACCGTCCTCGAGCCACGCCTCGACGACGCCGACATCGACGCGGCCGTGGAGGAGGCCAACCTCCTCATCAGCGACTCGGTCGTTCTCACCCAGGTGGCATCGTCCCAGTTGCGCGCCGAGTTCACCGGCCGCCAGCTCGCCAATGCACTCCGTAGCGACGTCGTCGACGGTCCTCCCGTCCGACTCGTGTTCTCTTTCGATCCCGAGACCGTCGATGCGTTCCTCTCGGCGGTGCGCAACCGCTTGGAGCTCCCCCCGTCCGATGCCGAGTTCCGCATCAATGCCGACGACACCGTGACCTTGATCCCGGCCCAAATCGGCACCCTGCTGGACGCCGAGATGGTCGCCGAAGCTCTGCTCGAAGCGGCCGCCACCCCGTCCCGGCGCGGGGTTCTTCCCATCGTTGAAGGAGCCGAGCCCGAATTCACCACCGAGGAAGCCGAGGCGATGATGCCGATCACCAAGGTGTCCGAGTTCACCACGAATCACGCCTGCTGCCAGCCACGGGTGGAAAATATCCAGCTCATGGCCGACATCCTCGACGGAACGACCGTGTGGCCCGGCGAGACCCTGTCACTCAACGAAACCGCCGGCCGGCGGACGGCGGAAGGCGGGTTCAAACCGGCGCCGATGATCCGCGAGGGCGAGCTCGAGGATGAGATCGGCGGCGGGGTCAGCCAGTTCGCCACCACGTTCTACAACGCGGTGTTCTACGGCGGCTACGAGGATGTCGAACACACCCCGCACAGCATCTACATCAGCCGGTATCCGGAGTGCAACGAAGCCACGATCTCCTGGCCACAGCCCGATCTCAAGTTCCGCAACAACACCGACGCCGTAGTCATCATCAAGACCGATTACACCGACACCTCGATCACGGTGAAGTTCTTCGGAAACAACGGTGGACTCACGGTCGAGCGCACCCTGGGAGCCCGGTCCAACTTCGCCGCCCCGGTCACCAAGCACGAAGCGAATGCGGAGGTTATCCCCGGCACCGAGAGGGTGTTGAGTAACGGCTCACAAGGGTGGTCGGTGAGCTGCTCCCGCATCATCACCTACCCCGACGGTTCACAGGAAGAGGAGTCGTGGACCCACCGCTACCGGGGCGAGGTGCGCAAGGTCCAGTTGCATCCATGCGAGATGCCGGGGGCAAGCGTCGAATGTCCGGTGCAGGTACCTTCGCTGATCGGACTCTCGCTCGACGCCGCCGGAGCCGCGGCGGCCGGGGTCGGGTTGACGGTGGTCAGCGGAGGCCCGGTCGAAGTGAGCCTCGAGAGCGGACTGGGCGGGTTGGTGGCCGAACAGTCCCCGGGAGCGGATGCGCTCGTTCCCATGGGGACGGCGATCCAGGTGCTGATCGGCGTGGCCCCGGCGCCCCCCAGCACGACGGTACCTCCTACCACGGCCCCGCCGCAGCCGACCACCACCGCCCCGCCCCAAACGACCACCACACCCCCAACCTCGACGCCGTGACCGGTTCCTACTCGGTGGGCGGTGGGGTGGGCTCCGCGGCCCCGCCGGGCGGCCGCCCGTCGTCCCGGTAGAACAGGAAGAACTGCTCTATCGCATGGACGGCGGCCGACTGGGCCTCCTCCGGCCAGCCTCCCTCCCGCCTGGCCGAAACGGTGTTGGAAAGGAAGAACACATGGCGCAAGCCGGCATCCCCCTCCAAGAGCTGAACGGCCAGCCGGGCCGGTAGGCCGGCCGTCGTTCGGGCCGTTTCCGCCGAGTCGAAGCCGACACCGTCCTGGCCGGTGATACTGCGATCGGTGTCGAAGATGGCGATATCGCCGACGATCTGCGCCTGGACTTCGATGGGCTGCCCCATGGCCTCCTCGTGCCGGGCGACTCTACCCGGGGGGGACCCCGGCGGCACCCGTGCCGACGATGTGCAATTTGAGCAAGTTGGTGGAGGCGGCCTGATGGGGAGCAGTGCCGGCCACTATGGCTATGCCGTCCCCCTCAGAGACCAGACCCTGGGCCAGAGCTTCCCTGGCGGCCCACTCGATCATCTCGTCGGTGGAATCGAGCCGTCCCAAACGCTTGGGCGTCACCCCCCAGTAGAGAGCCATCTGTCGGTAGGTCTTCTCGATGGCCGTGAAACACACGATGCGAGTGTTGGGACGGTACTTGGAGATCAGCCGGGCCGTGGCTCCGGACTCGGAGAATGCGACGATGGCGGGAAGGCCGAGGCTGTCGGCCGCCTCGACACAGGCCCTGGCGAGTGCCGACGGGAAGGGCTGCTCGCCGCGAAGGAAGTCGGCCCCGAGACCGCGTATGTCCATCCCCGACTCGACCTCGCGACACACCAGATCCATGACCTCTACCGCCCTGGTTGGGAAGCGGCCCACGGCGGTCTCCCCACTCAGCATCACGGCGTCGGTCCCGTCGAGGACGGCGTTGGCGACGTCGGCGACCTCGGCCCGGGAGGGGCGAGAGGCGGTCCGCATCGAATCCAGCATCTCGGTGGCGGTGATAGAGATCCGACCCGCTCTGTTGGTGCGGTTGATGATGTCCTTCTGGACGAGTGGGATCTTCTCCAGAGACAGCTCGACGCCGAGATCCCCTCTGGCCACCATCGCCCCATCGGCCTCGGCCAGGATGCCGTCGAGCGCTCCGTAGGCGGATGAACGTTCCACCTTGGCTATCACCGGCAGGCTCCCGGCGAGCTTGCGAATGCTGCGTACGTCGTCACCGCTGGTCACGAAGCTGGCGGCCACCATGTCGACGTCCAGCTCGGCACCGAACTCCAGATCGCGTAGGTCTTTGTCGGTCACCGCCGGCACCGTCAAGCGGGTGTCGGGGAAGGACACTCCTTTGTGGTTGCCGAGGACGCCGCCCTCCACAACCCGCCCGTACACTGCGCCGGCCGTTGCACGGCTCACCTCGAGCCGGACCAGGCCGTCGGCCATCATCACTCGATGGCCGACCTCGAGATCGGTTGCCTCCTCCAGATGATCGATGAATACCTCGCCGGGGCCGGCCGTGCCGTCTCCCCCCCGGAGACGTACCTCGTCTCCCTCCTCGAGCTCAACGGCACCTCCGAGAAAGGTGCCCACCCGGATTCGGGGTCCCTGGATGTCCTGGAGGAGGCCCACGGCCCGCCCCTTCTCCTCGGACGCCGAGCGAACCCAGCCGGCAAAGCGACGATGGTCCTCGTACTGACCATGAGAGAAGTTGAGCCGGGCCACGTCCATTCCGGCCTCCACGAGACTGGAGACGGCTTCGGCCGAGGCACACGCCGGACCGAGCGTTGCGATGATCTTGGTCTTGCGGACCATGGCCGGTCAGGCTACCGGTGGTGACATTCGAAATCGGGTAGCAGGTAGCCGCGTCCGCCTAGGCCGGGACCCGGGGCACCAATCGGGGCGGCGTGGGCGGTTCGAGCGTCCGTCGTTAGGCTCGGCTTCCATGCTGGAACATGACACGGGTGTGGCCGACGAGCTCGGCGACCTGGTCGAGCGCTTCGATCACATAGCCGTTGCCAGTCACGACATTGCCTCGCAGGTGCCGCTGGCCCGACTGCTGGGAGGCAGATTTCGCAGCGGAGGTGATTACCAGGCGGGAGGCTTTCGATGGGCACAGTTTGCGCTCCCCGGGTCAGCCAAGTTGGAGCTGATCCAGCCACTCGACCCGGGCGACGCCACGCATTTCTTGGTTCGGTTTCTCTCCAGCCGAGGCGAAGGGGTCCACCACCTGACCTTCAAGGTGAGCGATATCCACGCGGCAGTCGCTCGGGCCCGCGAGCTCGGCTTCGAGGTCGTCAACGTCGGCGCCGAGTCCGAGATGTGGAAGGAGGCTTTCATTCATCCCCGCTCGGCGCACGGGGTTCTGGTGCAGCTGGCCGAGTGGACTGATCGCCCCCAAACCACCGACGTCACCCTCGAGGACGTGCTGGCCGGCCGTAGTCGGATGTGAAGCCCCTCTTCGCCGCCATCCCGGTGAAACCGTTCGGCGTAGCCAAGGCGCGGCTTCACCCCGTACTGGACGCCGCCCGACGCTCCCGGCTGGGCAAGGCCATGGCGGAGCGGACGGCACAGATCACCACCGCCGCCGGAGCGCGCTCGGTCATCGTGGCCGCCGAAGCCGAGGTCCTCGACTGGGCTTCGGGCCTGGGACTGGAGGTCCTGGTCGAACCGGGCGATATGGGCCTCGACGGTGCTGCCGAAGCGGGAGTTCAAGCGGCTCGAGCCTCTGGAACCGGCTGGGCCATCGTCCATGCCGACCTTCCACTGGTGGCCGTGGCCGATCTGGAGGCGCTGTTCGCTGCCGTTCCCGAACACGGTATTGCGCTGGCGCCCGCCACCGACGGGGGGAGCAACGTCATAGCCGGCCGCGTCGACGCATTCCCCTTTGCCTACGGACCGGCTTCCTTTCACCGCCACCTCCGGGCCGCCCACCGGCTTCCCCATCGGATCGTGACCAGGCCCGGGCTGGCCCTCGATCTCGACGGACCGGCCGACCTGCGCGCCGCTCTTGCCCATCCGGCCGGTGATTGGTTGTCGAGTTACGTGTAATCGGACTCACCACCGGCCGTGGGCCGGGTGGCCCTCTTCTACCGCAATGAACGTCCCCCGACAGGTTGCACAGACCTCTCCATCGCTGGTCAGTTCGGCATCGATCACCACCTTGGGGTCACTCGACTCTGTCGGCCGGGCCCGCAGGCGAACCGGCCGGTCACTCGGAGTGGGACGGCGCAGGGTGACGTGGAAGTCGGCGGTCACAGTGACGGGTGGACGGTCGGCGCCCCGTTCTTGCATGAGATGCCAGGCCGCCGCCCAGTTGCTGTGGCAGTCGAGGAGCGCGCCGATGATGCCACCGCTGAGCACACCGTCGAAGGCCTGATGATGCTCCTGGGGCGTCCAGTGGGCGACCAGCTCGTCGCCGTCCACGAAGCTCTTGATACGGAGCCCGAGGTGGTTGGCCGGTCCGCATCCGAAACAGATCGTGTCCGGACCGTAGGTGTCCTGGAGGCTGGCCGACATGGCGATGAGACTACCGGGCCGGCCCATTCTCGAGGCCGGGGGTCCGCCGCCCCGCCTGTTCCCCCCCGTCACCCTCGGTCGCCAGGACCAGGAGACAGTCCCGGAACGGGTGCGGGATGACCCGCATGGCTTGGTGGTACACCGAGGTCAACAGGTCGTCCCTGAGTACCCGCTCGGGGGTTCCCTCGGCGCGGATGCGGGCATCGGCCATCAGTACGATTCGATCGGCGTAGGCCGCCGCCGTATTCAGATCGTGCAGCACGGCCACCACGGCGCGGCCGTTGCGTGCATGCCGGCGCATCTCGGCCATCGTTCGCTCTTGATGGGCCACATCGAGCGCAATCGTCGGCTCGTCGAGGAGAACGACCGGGGTGTCCTGGGCCAGCACCCGAGCCAGAGAAACCCGGGTCTGCTCACCACCGGACAGGGTGGCGAAGATGCGCTCGGCGAGGTGAGCCGTGGCGGTGCGCTCCATCGCCGCGGCCACGATGGTCCCGTCCCGCTCCCGCGTGTTGTCAGGATCTCTGCGATGAGGATGGCGCCCAAGGGCGACCACGGCCTGGACCGTGAACGGGATGTCCGCCGGTATTCCCTGACCCAGCATGGCCCGCCACAGGGCCAGCTCGGTGGGTGAATATCGGCCGATCGGCGCTCCCCCGATGGTCACCTCGCCTTCGGTGGCCGGCAGTTCCCCACTGAGCAGACGAAGCAGCGTGGTCTTCCCCGCGCCGTTGGGCCCGACCACGGCCAGCAGCTCTCCGGCACGAAGCTCGAGGTCCACATCGGCTACGAGTGTGGCCTCGCCCACCCGAAAGCCGACGCCGGTGGCGGCGATCTCAACAGTCACGGCTGAGGAATCTCGGGTCGCCGGATGAGCCACAGGAAAAAGGGGCCCCCGACGGCTGCAGTCAACAGGCCCACCGGGATCTCCGCCGGGGCCGCAATGGTCCGGGCGCCGAGGTCTGCCAGCACGACGAACAGCGCACCCCCGAGGGCGCTGCCGACGAGGAGAGGTTTGTGCGCTGGGCCGACCAGGCGCCGTACCAGGTGCGGTACCAAGAGCCCTACGAACACCACCACCCCGACGGCCCCGACGGCGGCGCCGGTCACCGCTCCGACGGTGGTCAACAGAACGGCGGTGGCCATGTCGACGTCCACCCCCAGGTGCCGGGCGTCGGCCTCCCCCAACGTGAACAGGTCGAGAGTGCGGGCCGCACCGAAGAGGCCGACCACACCGAGGCCGGAGATGAGTGCGGTCGTCCCCACCGTGCGCCAGGTGGAACCGACGAGGCTCCCGAGTAGCCAGAACTCGATCGGAGGCACCCGAGTCGAATCCGATACGAACACGGCGAACCCAACCCAGGCGGTGATGGCCGCTCCCAGCGCCACCCCGGTGAGCACGAACCGAGAGGGTTCCGCCCCACTGGCGGCGCTGAGTCGGCGCACGATCAGCCCGGTCAGCACGCCCCCGACGGTTCCCCCGGCGATAGCGCCTTCGATGCCGCCGGTGACCGCACCGATCACCCCTCCGAGCGCGGCCCCCGGCCCGATGCCGAGGAGATAGGGCTCGGCGAGACGGTTCCGCAACACCCCCTGCAGCACCGCCCCCCCGACCGAGAAGGCGGCCCCGGCCACCGCCCCGAGGAGCACCCTGGGAAGACGAATCTGCCAGACCACCGCTTCGGCCTGAAAGCTGGGATCGGTTCCGATGCTCAGCCCCATCTTTTGGGCCACTACCCCTAAGACCTCAGCGGGTGGAACGACGACCTCGCCGACGCCCAGGCTCAGCGCCCCGGCCCCCGCCAGCAAAAGGAGAAGGACCGCCGCCACACCCCGGCGCCGTGGCGCAAAGGGATCGGCGGCGGCCCTCTTGGTGGTGCCGACGCTCACCCGCCCGAAGCCAGCTCCGGGTGAACGTCGAGGACAAACTCGAGCAGCGCCTGCCCGGCCCGAGGTCCGAGGTTGAAGAAGTAGGCCTCGTCGTAGACCAGGAAGGAACCGGCTTGCCCGGCCGGAGTCTGAGCCACCCCGGGAATTTCGGCGAGTGCCTCGATGCCCCCGAGGGCCTGCACACCGGACTCGGGAAGAACGATGATGTCCGGCTCCGCCGCCACCAGAGCTTCAGGTGTGAGCGGCACCGCACCCCGGACTCCGGTTGTGGCTGCAACGTCCACTGCGTTCGCATTGACGATCATTGCATTGGTCGGCATCCCCTCTCCGAACAGCAGGAGTGTCTGGGGACCCCGCGAATAGAGGAAGGCTACTCCGGGCTGCTCGGCGGCCTGGGCGGCCAGGTCGATCGCCTCCTGGATCTCGGCATTGACTCGATCGGCGAGGGCGCGACCCTCGTCGGGCACACCCATGATCTCGGCGACGCTGAGGATCTTGCGGGCCGGATCTTCCAGGGTGGTACCCATCTCCAGAACGACAACCGGCACTCCAGCCGCCCTGATCAGATCCAGGCTCTCCTGGGGTCCGGCCAGCTCGTTGGCGAGTACCAGTGTCGGTTGCAGTCCGAGCACCGGCTCGGGGGCAATCTGCTGCCCGAAACCGATCACGGGCAGCGCGGTCGCCTCCTCCGGGTAGGTAGTGGTGACATCGATGGCAACGATGCGGTCTCCGAAGCCGAGCTCCCACAGGATCTCGGTGAGATCGCCGCTGAGCGAAACTATCCGGCTGGTGTCGGCGATCGTCGACTCCACACCGTCGTCGCCCACGAACACCACGCCCTCCGCCTCCGGAGCCTCGGTGGTGGGAGCTTGCGTGGTCGTGGCGGCCGCCGTCGTGGTGGGGGCGGCAGTCGTCGTAACCGCTTCTGTGGTCGGCGCCGCAGCGGTCTCCTCCGGCGCCTCGGTGGTGTCGGCGCCGCTGTCACCGCACGCCGCGGCCACGAGGGTGAGCGCCATGAATGCGGCGATCGTGCTTCGCTTCATTGTGACTCCTTTGCTTCGTGAAACTCGACCCGTCACGTCACGGCAACGGCCCGCTGAACGGGGTGAATCGACTCGACGGTGTCGCTCGTAATGACCCGGTAGCCGGCCCAGATGAGCAAGAGACCGGTGAGCTCGGTGAGGTAGAGAACCTCCACATAGCCGAAGCGGGTGAATGTCCCGCCGATGCCCGGCAGCAGAGCCCCCACGGCGATCAGGGCGTTGCCCACGACACGCGACCGGGGCCGATCGGAGCGACGCCAGTAGCGCCACGCCGACCAGGCCGCACCTCCCACCAAGAACACCACTGCGTAGAGGTTGACCAGGGGAGAGAAAAGCCGTACCCACTGCCACTCCATCACCGCCCCGTCGAGGCGATTTTCCTCTACTGCCTCGGCCAGCAGTGGCGTGGTGAGAACGAAGGCAGCCGCCACCGCGATGTACACGCCGAGGGCAACCGCCAGTCGATCGGCCCATCGCCGGTCCACGAGAAGGTACACGGTGCCTTGGGCGAGCGGGGCCCCTCCCAAGAGGGCTCCCGAGATGTACCACATCCGAAAGAGCGGTTCGTGCCAGCCAAAGAGAGAGGTCAAGGCCTCGGTCAACGTGCCCAGGCCGAACATGGCCACGCCGATCATCCACCACAGCATGAAGCGAGCTTCCGGGGCACGCTTCCAGTGTCGGTGCAGGACCACCGTGAAGGCGACGGCAACCGCGGTGGTCACGATCGGCAGATACCGAATCACCGCTCCCGCCTCGGCCGGTCCCAGCGGCCCTCCCGGGCTGAAGCCGGTGACACCTGCGTACCGTCTGATCTCACCTGGACATCTCTCTCTGTTTCAGTGGGCGGCTCCCCCCGGTCGCGCACGACACCGATCAACGCTACAAGCGGTCAAGCTCGACACCGAGTCGGGATTGGCGCTGCGCCGCCTGCCGTGAGTGCTCTGCGATGGACGCTGAGCAGACTCCCGCAAAGGGGAGTAGCGCAGGCGGACCACTAGCGTGAAAGGCTCTGCGCAAGGAGTGCGATGCCACCCGTATCTCCATCGGTGCTCGCCGCACGAAGGGAAGGCACTCGCCGCAGCCTCCTCCAAGCGGCCGAAGAACAGTTCAAGAGCTATGGCTACCAGGGCACGTCCTTGGCCGACATAGCCGCGCTGGCCGGTATCGGCCGCACGACGTTCTACGAGTACTTCACCGACAAGGAGGACCTGCTCGCCAGCCTGGTCGAGCAGCGACTCCCCGAACTGACCGAAGAGATCGTCGCCGGGATCCCTCGCGACCTCCCCCACGCAGCTCAATTCGCCGAGCTGACCGTGCGCATGCTCGATTTCGCCGCCAACGATCACCTTGGCCTGATCCTCAATCGCGAGGTTCCCAAGCTCAGTCCCCAGGCCCAGGAGCGGGTGGCCGCCGCCCACGCCGGCCTCTCGAGGGAGTTGGCCCGGATCTACCAGAGTTCCGTCGAGTCCGGAGAGTTTCGGTCGGTCGCCACCGACGTGCTGGGCTCCTTCATTCAGGACTTGATCATGTCGGCGGCCCGGGTGCTGATGAACGCCCCCGAACCTAAGGAGCGCCTGCCCGAGGTCGCCGACGAATTGGTGAACTTTGTCACCCGGGGACTGGCGTCGTCCTGACATCGGTGGCGAGTCGGGGGATCCGTGAGTTCGGCGCCTGCCGCGTCAACCTCGACCCGCCCCCTCCCCTCCTCGGTCGCCACTGCGACTGCCGGCTGGGCTGCATCGAGGCCGGCCCGGCTCGAAGAGTGAGGCCGTGAGGGCTCACCGGCTCCTGCCCGGCTCGAGCTGCTCGGAGGACTCCTTACCGCCCGGCCCGGGAGCCCTCAAGCAGACTGGGTAGCCGCCTTTCTCGCTCCGATCCGGTTTCCACTTTCCGGATCGAAGAAGTGGAACTTGGCGGTGTCCACCACGAGTTTGACCCGGTCGCCCCGAGAGACCGTTATGTCGGAGCTGATTCGGGACTCGAACTTGGTTTCGTTCCCGAGGCTCGAGGCGTCGGCCCCGGTGTCGGCCAGCAGCTCCTCGATGTCCGGAGTGATCACCGGTGCCAGCGGCAAGAAATAGTGCACGAATGTCTCCGAGCCGAGCACCTCGGTCAAATCGATGTCGACCTCCATGGTCCGCTCCGGCGCCTCTCCGGCCACACGGGAGTCCTCGAAGTCGCCGGGGCGGATGCCGATGACCAGCTCCTTGTTCATGTGATCCTCGATGCCGGGATGGCGATCCAGGGCCCGCCGGGCGACCCGCAGCCGGTGCTGCCCAAATACGGAGTCGACCTCGCCGTTGCTGCTTTCGAGATGCCCGTTCACCAAGTTCATCGCCGGGCTGCCGATGAACCCGGCCACGAACAGGTTGACCGGCTCATGGAAGAGCTCGGCGGGCGGCGCCACCTGCTGGAGGTTGTCGGGTCGCTTGGGAGTGACCGGCTTCATCACCGCCACCCGGTGACCCAGCGTCATGGCCTCCACCTGGTCGTGGGTGACATACACGGTGGTGGTACCGAGGCGGGAATGGAGAAGACCCAGCTCGGCACGCATTTGCACGCGCAACTTGGCATCGAGGTTGGAGAGCGGCTCGTCCATCAGGAATACGGCCGGCTCCCGCACGATGGCCCGTCCCATCGCCACT
>CAYFYE010000013.1:0-7237 GCA_964347285.1 uncultured Acidimicrobiia bacterium | reverse complement strand
CCGGGGAGCCTGCACAGCCGGCCCCTTTCGCGTGTTGAGCATCCGGAACTGAATTCCCGTGTCAGCGATGGCCCGTCCCATCGCCCCTCGCTGGCGCTGCCCGCCGGAGAGGGCCTTGGGTTTGCGATCCAGGAACTCGGTGATCTCGAGGATTCCGGCCGCTTCCTCCACCCGGCGCCTGATCTCGCCCTTGTCCATCTTGCGGAGCTTGAGGCCGAACGCCATGTTGTCGAACACGCTCATGTGCGGGTACAGGGCGTAGTTCTGGAACACCATGGCGATGTCCCGGTCCTTGGGGGGCACCTCGTTGACCAGGCGGTCCCCGATGTACATGTTCCCCTCGCTGATGTCCTCCAACCCGGCAATCATCCGCAACACCGTGGACTTGCCGCAGCCCGAGGGGCCGACCAGCACCAGGAACTCGGAATCCGCTATCTCCAGGTTGACATCGCCCACTGCTCGGGTTCCGCCCGGATAGACCTTGCCGAGGTTCTCCATAACGATCTTTGCCACGGCCTCTCTCTCCCTGGTTCGCTCCTCCAGAGAGGGTACCAAACGCGCGAAATGGGCGCAGTTGGGGCGTCGGCGGGGCATAATCTAGGTATGGCCGCCAACGCGACCGAGGCCAGGGTCGCCGTCATCACCGGAGGCACCGGCAGCTTGGGGAGGGCCGTAGCTCGGCGATTCATAGCCCGGGGTCATCGCCTGGCAGTCAGCTACCTCGTGCCCGAGGAAGGCGCCGCCTTTGAGAACGAGGTGGGACTGGACGAGGAGCGACTGTTGCTGCGTCGGGTGGACGCCACGGATCCGGAGGCGGTCAGCGACTTCATGAAGGAGATCGCCGATCAGTTCGGCGGCCTGCACGTACTCTGCTGTCTCGTCGGCAAATGGGCTGGGGGCCGGGACACCGAGGAGACCGACGATGTCCGCTTCGAACGGATGATCGACGTCAACCTGCGATCCGCCTTCTATGCGATTCGCGCTGCGGTCCCCTACCTGCGTGCGTCGGGTTGGGGGCGCATCATCGCGGTCGGCAGCAGAGCCGCATTCGAGGCGCCCGCCGGACAGGCCGCTTACAACGTCGCCAAGGCCGGGGTGATCACCCTGGCCCGGACGGTGGCCCACGAGCTGGCAGGAACCGAAGTCACCGCCAATGCGGTGGTGCCGGCGGTCATCGACACTCCCGCCACCCGCGAGGCCATGCCCTACGCCGACTACATGGAATGGCCGCAGCCCGACGAGATCGCCGCCGTGATCGACTTCCTCGCCTCAGAGGACTCCCGGGTGGTGAATGGGGCGTTGATTCCAGTCTACGGCCGGCTGTAGGAGACTCCCCGCCCCGGTGCGGGGCGGGATTCGGACATCGTCGGGATGGCACAATGGTCGGCGCAACCCCACCCGAAGAGGACTCGCCATGCCCATCGAGACTCACGGCCCGGCCTCGCCGCGCTCGCCTGAGATCCTGACACCCGAGGCCCTGGGCTTCGTGGAAGCGCTCCACCGGAGGTTCAACTCCACCAGATTGCAGCTGCTGGCCGCCCGCCGGGATCGCCAGGCCAAGATCAGCGCGGGCGAAATGCCCGACTTCCTCAGGGAAACCGAGCATGTTCGCACCGGCGATTGGCAGGTCGCCGACCCCCCTCGAGACCTTCTCGACCGCCGGGTGGAGATCACCGGACCGGTCGATCGCAAGATGATGATCAACGCCCTGAATTCCGGTGCCAAGGTGTTCATGGCCGACCTGGAGGACTCGGCATCGCCCTACTGGCAATTGATGATCGAGGGCCAGGCCAACCTCATCGACGCCGTCACCGGAACCATCGAGTTCGAGAGTCCCGACGGCCAGCTCTACCGGCTCGGCGAAGAGACGGCAACGCTCATGGTCCGCCCTAGGGGCTGGCATCTCGCTGAGGAGCACGCCCGCCTCGACGGCGAGCCGGTCTCAGCGTCACTCTTCGACTTCGGCTTGTACCTGTTCCACAATGCCCGGGCCCTCCTCGAGCGGGGATCGGGACCCTATTTCTATCTCCCCAAGCTGGAGAGTCACCTCGAGGCCCGCCTATGGAACGAGGTCTTCGAGTTTGCCCAGCAGGAGCTAGGTATCCCTTCCGGGACCATCCGGGCCACCGTTCTCATCGAGACGATCCTGGCCGCTTTCGAGATGGAAGAGATCCTCTACGAGCTGCGGGCTCATTCGTCCGGTCTCAATGCCGGGCGTTGGGACTACATATTCAGCGTCATCAAGAAGTTCCGCGATCGTTCCGATTTCGTCCTGCCCGATCGAGCCCAGGTCACGATGACCGTCCCCTTCATGCGGGCCTACACCGAGTTGCTCGTCAAGACATGTCATCGCCGCGGCGCCCAGGCGATCGGGGGGATGGCCGCTTTCATCCCCAGCCGCAAGGATCCCTCCATCAACGAGCGGGCCATCGCCAAGGTCCGGGAAGACAAGGAACGCGAGGCCGGCGACGGATGCGATGGCACCTGGGTGGCCCACCCCGATCTGGTTCCGCCGGTCACCGAGATCTTCGATCAAGTACTCGGTGACCGGCCCAATCAGCTCGAACGCCGGCGTGAAGATGTGTCGGTGACGGCCCCAGAGCTCCTCGACATTCCCATCGAGGGAGGCACGATCACCGAACCGGGCCTGCGCACCAACGTGAGCGTGGGCATTCTCTACTTGGAGTCTTGGCTGCGCGGGGTGGGAGCCGCCGGACTCTTCAACCTGATGGAGGACACCGCCACCGCCGAGATCTCCCGATCCCAGGTGTGGCAGTGGGTCCACCATCGGGCCCCTCTCGACGATGAACGCCCAGTGACCCGAGAGCTGGTCACCGCCATCATCGACGAAGAACTCGCCAAGATACGCGAGGCCATCGGGGACGAGACCTACGAATCCGGTCGCTTCCCCGACGCCCGGGCACTCTTCGAACGTGTGGCCCTCGACGAGGAGTTCGTCGAGTTCCTGACGATTCCCGCTTACCAGCTGATCACCGATACGGAGGAACGATGACCGACACTCAGGCTCGCATCCGTCGTGAAGCCAAGGCGCTCAACGAGGAGTGGGCGTCCAATCCTCGCTGGAAGGGCATCCGGCGCAACTACACCGCCGAGGACGTCATACGGCTGCGCGGTTCGTTCCCCGTCGAGCACACCCTGGCCCGCCACGGTGCCGAGACCCTGTGGCGCCTTCTCTCTGAGGAGAACTTCGTCCCCGCCCTGGGAGCGCTCAGTGGAAACCAGGCAGTTCAGATGGCCAAAGCCGGGCTCAAGGCGGTTTACCTCAGCGGGTGGCAGGTAGCCGGCGATGCCAACCTGGCCGGAGAGGTCTACCCGGATCAGAGCCTCTACCCGTCCAACAGCGGACCGGCCCTGGTGGAGCGCATCAACAACGCCCTACGCCGGGCCGATCAGGTCCACTGGGCAGAAGGCGATTACGACCGGGACTGGATGCTGCCGATCGTCGCCGACGGGGAGGCCGGGTTCGGAGGCGCCTTGAACGCGTTCGAGCTCACCAAGGCCTTCATCGAGGCCGGAGCGGCCGCCATCCACTTCGAGGATCAGCTCGCGTCGGAAAAGAAGTGCGGCCACATGGGAGGAAAGGTGCTGGTTCCGACCAGCCAGCACATTCGCACACTCACCGCAGCCCGCCTGGCGGCCGACGTTGCGGGGGTTCCCACCCTCATCCTGGCCCGAACCGACTCGCTGGCCGCAACGCTGATCACCAGCGACATCGACGAGCGAGATCGGGGGCACATCACCGACCGCCGCACGCCGGAGGGCTTCCTCGAGGCGCGGCCCAGCATGGATGCCGCAATCAGTAGGGGTCTCGCCTACGCCCCCTACTGCGACCTCATCTGGTGTGAGACCTCCACTCCCGATCTCGGCGAGGCGGCACGCTTCGCCGCAGCCATCCACGAGGAGTACCCGGGCAAGCTGCTCGCCTACAACTGCTCGCCGTCGTTCAACTGGAAGCGCCACCTCGACGACGCCACCATCGCCACCTTCCAGAAGGAGCTGGCCGCCATGGGATACAAGTTCCAGTTCATCACCCTGGCCGGCTTCCACGCGCTCAATGCCTCGATGTTCCAGCTGGCCAGGGCGTACGCCCTCGAAGGCATGGCCGCCTACGTGCAACTCCAGGAATCCGAGTTCGCCATGGAAGAGGCCGGATACACCGCGACCCGTCACCAGCGGGAGGTGGGCGCCGGCTACTTCGACGAGGTGTCGCAGGTGGTTTCCGGAGGGCTGTCGTCGACCCTGGCACTGCACGGTTCGACCGAAGAAGAGCAGTTCGAGTGAGGCTCTGAACGAGCCGAGCTCCGTTTGTCGAATGTGCAACAGCATCCGGCCGAATCGGCCGGGAGCCCCTCTGATGCCAGGATGCAGGCATGGCCGATCCACCGGTCTACGAATGGCAGCCCACCACGGGTGAGATAGCCCGGCGGGCCGGCATCCCGAAGAGCGATGTGCTCCGATTCGACCACAACACATCGCCGTTCGCGGCGCCGTGGGCCCCCGAAGTGGCGGCCGCCGCCGCGGCGGGGATCAATGAATACCCACCGGCCGACTACCTGGACCTCCGTACCACCGCCGGGGCCCGCTTCGGCCTGGCCCCCTCCCGGGTCGTCGCCGGTGCCGGGATCGACGAGCTGATCCTGCTGTGTGCCAAGGCGTTTCTCCGGCCGGGCGGGGTGGCGGTGGCCACCGCGCCGGGCTATCCCATGTATGCGATAGCCACCCGGCAACAGGATGCCCGCCTGGTCGACGTCGCCCGCCGCCAGCCGGACTTCGCCTTCCCCGAGGCCGAGGTCGTGGCCGCGGCCCGCCGGGCCGACCTCATCTGGCTCTGCGTCCCCCACAATCCCACCGGGCGGCGCCAACCCGATGTCGCCGTCGAATCGGTCCTCTCCACCGGAACCACCGTGGTGATCGATGCCGCCTACGCCGAGTTCTGTGGCGACGACTGGTCCCCGTGGTTGGACCGCTATCACAACCTGGTGGTCCTCCACACGATGTCGAAGGCCTTCGGGCTGGCCGGGGCCCGGGTCGGCTACTCGCTCTCCAGCGAGGATCTGGCTGCAGCCCTGCAGGCGGTCCGGCCGCCCGGGAGCATCTCCTCCGTTTCGGCCGCCCTGGCCACCCGCGCCCTGCTCGAGCCGGAGCGCGCCGCGGCCACCGTTGCCGCCCTGACCGAGGTCCGCACCACGCTGGCCGCCCAACTGACGGCATTGGGATTGCGGGTCCTGCCGTCGACCACCAACTTCCTCCTGTGCGAGGTCGGCGACGAGGCCCCCGCCGTTGCCGGCCGCCTCCTCGGTGAGGGCTTGGTGGTTCGGAGCTACCGGCGCGGCGCCCTCGAGAGGTACGTGCGAATCACGGCACGGGCCCCCGACGAGAACGATCGCCTCCTGGAAGCCCTGGCCCGAACGCTGACGAAGACCCGCTGAGCGAGCCGGGTTCCGGCATCACCGCCGTATCGGCGGGTGTCACTCCCCGTCGCTTTGACGATCACTTCTTGAGCACTACATCTTCGGCGCCAAGGGATTGCGAGTTGCAATCGGGCGCCACCCCGACCGGGACGGTCATCTCTACGCCGGCCAAGTTCAAGGTCGAAGATCCCGGCAGTGTCGTCTACGGCTCGCTGCTCGGTGGCAAGAAAGTGATTCTCGAGGATGGGGGACCGGTAGAGGCCGTGGCAGCCTGATCGCTGGTTCGGCGAAGCCGGCTGCCACATCGGCTCTCTCGACGATCCGGTCGGCGGCGGTCCTGTCGACACGGTGCGCTCGGCAAGGCCGCGCCGTACATCGACACCGACTGCACAAAGTACGGCTCGTACCCACGCCGGGTCGAGAAGCCACGCCCCGATCGGCAGAGATCCAGCGTCACCGCGGAGGGCCCTGGGCCACCCGGTTCAGGTGCTCCTCGAAGCTGCCCCGGGTCGCATCGACGACCTCGATCCACCATGTGGCACCGGCCCGGCCGTAGCCTTCCACGAGCTCCCGACCGCCGGGATAGGAGAAGCCTCCCCAGCCGATCTCCACAGGCTCCTGGGCCCGGCGCTCCCGCTCGATGTCCCGACGAAAGACGACGAGGTCGTCTGGGGTCCACGTCTTCCAGGGGTCGGTAGGACCAAACCAGCCATCCCATCGGCCTGCCCTCCGGAGAGCGGGAGGGCTGTCGCCCCCGATCCATATCGGGATGCGCGGCCGCTGCACCGGGGACGGTGCCAGCGTCACGTTCTCAACGGTGTAGTGCTTGCCCCGGTGAGTGACTTCCTCGCCCGACCAGAGCCGGGTCATGACCTCCAGCCCTTCGTCCACCTTCTCTGCCCGGGCGTGCGGGTTGCTCGGCTGCCCGAAGGCGCTGAACTCGCGCTCGAAGAAACCGAGGCCCACACCGAGAATCAGGCGACCTTCAGACAGGCCGTCGAGGTTCGCCAAGGTCATCGCCAGGAGGTGGGGTTGATAGCGTGGCAGAGCTGCCACATCCGTCCCCAAACGGATTCGCTCAGTAGCCGCAGCGATGGCAGTCAGAATGATCCACGGGTCGAACGTCGGACGCGGCTCATCCCACATGAATCCAAGAACGTCCCAAACGAAGTAGCCATCCCAGCCGGCATCCTCCGCCGCCACGGCCAAACGGGCGGCTGCCCGCGGATCACCAAACTGCCCAACATTCGGTGCCGCAAGAGCGAACCGCATCTCGGCCACACCCCTCTCAGACACGCTCGAAACTACCTCCCCAAGAACCATGGGGTGTGCTCGCGCCCGACCCGTGATGATCCCGGTTGACTGTCGAGGCCGTGCTTCTCCGGGTGGAGGATGCCGAAAGCGTGGCCGGGGTCCTTTTGACCTGAATTGGGTTCGGCCCGGTGTCGCAACGGTCTCGGTTCATCGACCGGGGCATCAGTCGAGATCTCCCTGGCTCGCCCGGTAGCAGAAACCCTCTCAGAGAGCGGGGGTTTCTCGCTTCTCGTGTGGCCAGGTGTGGCCCAAGAATCCCCATCGCGGGGTCGCATCCCTGTGTCCACCACAAGATGTACACACGACCGTGTGCGACAGGCTCGTGCGCGCCGTGTATCCGCTCGATACGTGCCGATCCCGGATACTCGGCGGAATGTGCGTTCGTGTCCCCGAATTTGGTGATCGGCACCACGGCGGGCAGGCCCCGGTGCTGGAGCGACAGTCAGTGGTGGGGAATCGCGATGTGGCCCGCAGCTGCCAGCGGATGCGCC
>CAYFYE010000012.1:0-36816 GCA_964347285.1 uncultured Acidimicrobiia bacterium | reverse complement strand
AGCTCGCCGTCGGGCACCAGCGCCCGGGCCCGGAGGTATCCGGGTTCGAAACGGCGGTGAAAACCCACCTGGAGGGGGACGCCACGCCGGCGCACGTGATCGATGACCCGGTCGGTCGATTCGAGATCCAGCGCGATCGGCTTCTCGCAGAAGATGGGGAGATCGGCGTCGGCGGCCCGGAGGATCAGCTCGGCGTGAACGTCGGTGGCGGCGGCGATGACCACTGCGTCGACGGCTTCGAAGAGGTCGGAAGGGGAGGGGGCGGCTTCGGCGCCCAACTCCTCGGCCACCACCGCCGCCCGCTCCGGGCGCCGCGAGGCGATGACCAGGGACGACACCGCAGGATGGTCGGCGAGGACGCCGCCGTGGAACGTGCCGATGCGGCCCACCCCGATGAGCCCGACCCGCACTCTCGTCGCCTCCTCCCGAGCACCCCGGCGTTTTGGAACGTTCTAGGCCATGGAGCGTTCCAAGGCGAAAACCTATACTCCGGCTCGGCGCGGTGTCAAACGGTTCGGGGAGGGCGCAGGATATGTACCGCATCTGGTCGGAGAGGCCGATGCCGGAGGATGTGGCCCGTTCGATCAGCGACATCGCGGTGCCGGTGGGTTCGGCCGATCTGTCCGCCGAAGACCCCTTTGCCTCGTTGCCGAGTGCTCAGGCCGCCATCGCCTCGATCCTCCCCTTCGATGGTCCGGTGATGGATCGGGCTCCCGATCTGCGGGTCGTGGCCCGGACCGGCATCGGGGTCGATCGGGTCGATCTGGCGGCCGCCACCGAGCGGGGAATAGCGGTGTGCAACACCCCCGACGGTCCGACCATCTCGACCGCCGAGCACACGATCGCGCTGATGCTGGCGGTCGCCAAGCGGGTGAAAGAGGCGGAGCACCGTCTCGCCGAGGGAGGAACCACCGACTTCTACGCCGGCCACCATGCCGTGGAGCTGGCCGGACGGTGGCTGGGACTGATGGGGCTGGGCCGAGTCGGCCGGAGGGTGGCCCGGGCCGCCCAGGCCCTGGACATGGAGGTGGTCGCCCACGATCCCGGGGTCGACTCCCGGGAAATGGCCGAGGTCGGCGTGAAGGAGGCGGTGTCGCCGGCCGAGCTGCTGGCCACGGCCGACGTGATCTCCCTGCACATGCCCCTGACCGATGCGACGTTCCACGTGATCGATGGCGAAGCGCTCGCCAACGTGAAGCCGGGGGCGATCCTCATCAACACGGCACGGGGCGGGCTGGTGGACGAAGAGGCCTTGCTGGCCGCCCTGGACGAGGGCCGGCTGGCCGGGGCCGGCCTGGACGTCACCGATCCGGAACCGGCCCCTCCCGGCAGTCCGCTGCTGGGCCGCGACGACGTGGTGGTGACACCGCACGTGGCCGCGGCCACCGGAGCGGCCCGGGAACGCATCTACCGCACCGCCCTGGAGCAGGCCCTGGCGGTGCTGCGGGGCGACCGGCCGTCCCACCTCGTCAACCCCGATGTGTGGGAGCATCGCAAACCGCCGCCGCAGGAGGAAGAGACATGAACGATGTCGGCATCGGTGTCATCGGAATGGGCTGGATGGGCCATGCCCACAGCCGCTCCTACCGCCAGATCCCGTGGCGCTTTCCCCACTCGGAACTGAGGCCTCGACTGATCGTGTGCTCGGACACCGTCGAGGAGCGGGCCCGGCTCGGCAAGGATCTGTTGGGCTTCGATGAGGCCACCACCGACTGGCAGCAGGTCATCGCCCACCCCGACGTGCAGGCGGTCAACATCACCGCGCCGAACAGCGAACACGTCGAGATCGGGGAGGCGGCGGCCGCCGCCGGCAAGCACATCTACTGCGAGAAGCCGGTGGGCCGCTCGCCCGAAGAGACCGCCGCCATCGAGCGGGCGGCCCGCAAGGCCGGAGTGCTGAGTTTCGTCGGATACAACTACCGGTGGGCACCGATGGTGCAGCACGCCAAGCGGCTCGTCGCCGAAGGCAAGCTGGGGACCGCCACCCACTACCGGGGACGCTTCTTCTCGATGTACGGTTCCAACCCCTTGGGGCTGCGCACCTGGCGGTTCGACGCCGAGGTGTCGGGGCTCGGCGTCCTGGGCGATCTGATGTCGCACGCCATCGACATGGCCCACCACCTCAACGGACCGATCGCCCGGCTGGCCGCCACCCATAAGACCTTCATCACCGAGCGGCCCCTGCCCGTCCCCGGCAAGGGGACCCACTACGGCGTGGGCGATCCCGACGACCCCACCGGCCCGGTGACCAACGAGGACTACGCCGGTGCCGTGGTCGAGTTCGAGAACGGTTCGGTGGGCACCCTGGAGGCGTCCCGGACCGCGTTGGGCCCGAGGAGCGAGATGGCCTTCGAGTTCAGCGGCACCACCGGGGCCCTGCGCTGGAACCTTGAGCGGATGAACGAGCTGGAAGTGTTCTCGAGCGGCGATCCCGACCACGACGGCTACACGACGCTGCTGGGCGGCCCGGCCTATCCGCACCACGGCAACTTCGCGCCCGGCGACGGGCTGGGGCTCAGCTACGAGGATCTCAAGGTCATCGAAGCCTTCGAGTTTCTGCGGACGGTGGCTTCGGGGACGCAGGGGGCGCCGGGACTGGCCGAGGCCCTGGCGGTGGCCGACGTCCAGGCGGCCATGATGCGCTCGTGGGAGAGTGGCGCCTGGGAGGACGTGCAGACCCTGCGTCTCGACTGAAGGAGTTGCCCATGAAGATGTACGTCGACGGCGCCTGGCGGGGGGCCGGCGCCGAGGACACGATCATCGCTCCCTACACCGGCGAGCCCATCGAGGTGGTGCCGGCGGCGGGACCGAAAGAGGTCGAGATGGCGCTGGCGGCCGCCCACCGGGGGGCGGCCGCGATGCGGTCGCTGACGGCCGCCGAGCGGGCGGCGATCCTCAACCGGGCCGCCGACCTGCTCGACGCCCGGCTCGACGACATCGCCGCCACGATCAGTGCCGAGGTCGGCAAGCCCATTTCGGAGGCACGGACCGAGGCCACCCGATCGGCCGAGCTCCTGCGCCTCTCGGCGTTCGAGGGCTCACAGCTCCGGGGCGAAACGCTGCCACTCGATGCGCAACCGGGTGCGGTGGGAAAGATGGGCTTCACCGTGCGGGTCCCGGCCGGAGTGGTGGTGACGATCAGCCCCTTCAACTATCCGCTGCTGCTCGTAGTGCACAAGGTCGGTCCGGCCCTGGCCACCGGCAACGCCGTCATCCTCAAGCCGGCCAACCAGACCCCGCTGGCCGCCCTCAAGCTCACCGAGGCGCTGTTGGAGGCCGGCCTGCCCGAGCTCGGCATCCAATGCCTCACCGGAAGGGGCAGCGAGGTGGGGCCGGCGCTGTGTGCCGACGGGCGGGTACGCAAGATCAGCTTCACCGGGAGCACGGCGGTGGGCGAGGCGATCGCCCGGGTGGCCGGGGTGAAGCGCCTGTCGCTGGAGCTGGGGTCGAACTCGCCGATGATCGTGTTGCCGGACGCCGACCTGGAGCGGGCCGCCGAGATCGCTGCGGTGGCCGGCACCGTGAACGCCGGGCAGGTGTGCCTGTCGCTGCAGCGCATCTACGTCCACCAGCAGATCTACGACGGTTTCCTCGGCGCGCTGGAAGAGGCCGTGGCCCCGATTTCAGTAGCCGATCCTTCCCTCGACGACACCCGGCTGGGACCGATGATCTCGGCCGGTGAGGCGGAGCGGGTGGCAGCGTGGATCGGCGAGGCCCGGGAGGGAGGGGCCCGGGTGGTGGCCGGCGGTGAGCACGACGGCGCCCGCTTCCAGCCGACGGTGGTGGCCGACATGACCCCGGGGATGCGCATCGCCGTCGACGAGCTGTTCGGTCCGGCGATGGGCGTGGCTCCGGTGGAGACCATCGACGAGGCCATCGCGATGGCCAACGACACCGACTACGGACTCAGCGCCTCCATCTTCACCCGCAACATCAACCACGCCATGCGCTTTGTCGGCGAAGTGGAATCCGGCAACGTGCACATCAACTGGTCTCCTTTGTGGCGAGCCGACTTCATGCCTTACGGGGGGCTGAAGGGCAGCGGGATCGGCAAGGAAGGCCCCCGCTACGCCGCCGAGGAGATGACCGAGCTCAAGACCGTCGTGTTCCACGACGTGGACCGGGACTGATGCCCGCACCGGCCCGGCCCCGGTCGGCGTGAGAATCGCCACCGCCCCGGTGAATTGGGGGGTGCTCCTCAAGGACACCCCCGGGGTGCCGCCCTGGAACGAGGTGCTCGACGGGATGGCGGCGGCCGGCTACTCGGGTACCGAGCTGGGCCCGTTCGGGTTCCTTCCCCTCGAGCCGGCCCGCCTGTCCGCCGAGCTGTCCGAGCGGGGCCTCGAGCTGATCTCGGCCTTCGTGCCGCTGAACCTGGTGGACCCCCGACGGCGTCCCGATGAGGCGCGAGAGGCGGCGGAGGTGATCGCATTCCTCGGCGCCATGGAGTGCGAGTGGGTGGTCCTGTCCGACGCCCTGTTTGTCGACTCCGTCCGTGCCGAAAGGGCGGGCCGCATCCGGCCCGAGGACGGTCTCGACGGGGACGACTGGAGGCGTTTCGTGGTCAATCTGGAGGAGTTTGCCGGACGGGCCGCCGATCGCTTCGGCCTGCGCACCGTGTACCACCCCCATGTCGGGGCCTGGGTGGAAGCCCCCTGGGAGGTAGATCGGCTGCTGGAGGACTCGGATCCCGAACTGGTCGGGCTGTGCCTCGACACCGGCCACGCCGCCTACGGTGGGGACGATCCGGTGGAGCTGTGCCGGCGCTGGGGCGACCGGGTCCGCTATCTCCACCTCAAGGACTGCGACCGGGCCGTTCTCGAACGGGTCCGGGCCAACGAGTGGGACTACTTTCGCGCCGTGGAAGAGGGCGTGTTTCCTCTATTGGGCGAGGGGAGTGTGGACTTCGCCGCCCTGCGCGACGCCCTCGACGCCACGACCTACGCCGGATGGGCGGTGGTCGAGCAAGACGTGCTGCCCGGGTCCGGCATCGACGTGGTGGCGGCGGCTCGGCACAACCGGGAGTTCTGCGATCGACTAGGAATGGACTGAATGCTCGTCAACACGACCAAGGCCAAGCTCGCCGAAGGCGGCGTGGTGCTGGGCTGCTTCGTCAAGTACCCCGATCCCGCTCTTGCGGAGCTGGTCGCTCTCCAGGGGTGGGACTTCGTGATCGCAGACGGGGAACACGGCACGTTCGTTCCGGCCGACATCGAGAACTTCGCCCGGGCGGTGGAGCTGCGGGGGGTCACCCCGCTGGCGCGGGTGACGACCAACCAGCCTCACATCATCCTGCGCTTCCTCGATGCCGGCGTGCACGGAATCCACGTTCCCTGGGTGAACTCAGGCGAGGAGGCGGAGGCGGCCGTGCAGGCGGTCAAGTATCACCCGCGCGGAGTCCGCGGCCTGGCGGGGAGCCGGGCCGCCGACTTCGGCCAGACCGAATCACTGGCCGACTACACGGCCCGGGCCAACGCCGAGACGCTGGTGGTGATCCACCTCGAGACCGGCGAGGCGATCGAGCGCATCGACGACTACCTGGCCGTGGACGGCATCGACGTCCTGTTCCTGGGGCCCACCGATTTGTCTCACTCGCTGGGCGTGCCCGGGCAGACCGATCACCCCTCGGTGGTGGCCGCTCTGGAGGAGGCGACCGCTGCCGTGCTGGAATCCGACAAGGCGCTGGGTGTGTTCGTCGGCAACGCCGAGGGCGCCGGCCGCTGGAGGGAGCGGGGGGCCCGCTACCTGGCCACCGGGATCGAGGGATTCGTCAGCCGCTCCATGCGCCGGTACCTGGAAGAAGTACGTTCGTGGTCAACCGGGGAGAGGAGTAATCGATGAAGACCATTCGCCTCACGATGGCACAGGCGCTGGTCAAGTACCTGACCGCCCAGCGGACCATCCTCGACGGCGGCGAGGCGCCTCTGTTTGCCGGTGTCTTCGCCATTTTCGGGCACGGCAACGTGACGGCTCTCGGCGAGGCGCTCGAACCGGTCCGGGACCGGCTCCCCACCTTCCGGGGCCAGAACGAGCAGTCGATGGCCATGGCCGCCATCGGCTACGCCAAAGCCAGGCGGCGGCGCCAGATCATGGTGGCCACCAGCTCGATCGGACCCGGAGCCACCAACATGGTGACCGCTGCCGGCATCGCCCACGCCAACCGGCTCCCGGTCCTGCTGCTGTCCGGCGACACCTTTGCCAACCGGCTGCCCGATCCGGTCCTGCAGCAGGTGGAGCACTTCGGCGATCCGACCGTGACGGTCAACGACGCCTTCAAGGCGGTCAGCCGGTACTGGGATCGAATCACCCGGCCCGAACAGATCATCGAGTCGTTGCCCCAGGCCATCGCCACCATGCTCGATCCGGCCGAGTGCGGACCGGCCTTCCTGGGCATGTCCCAGGACATCCAGGCAGAGGCCTTCGACTATCCCGAGGTGTTCTTCGAGCCGCGGGTGTGGCGGGTCCGCCGTCCCGGACCCGACCCGGTCGAGATCGAGGCGGCCGCCGAGGTGCTGGCCGGAGCCCAAAAGCCATTGGTGATCGCCGGCGGTGGGATCCACTACTCCCTGGCCACCGAGGACTTCTCCGACTTCGTGGCCCGCCACGGCCTGCCGGTCGTCGAGACCGTGGCCGGAAGGGGCGTTTTGACCTGGGACCATCCCAACTACGCCGGACCGATCGGGGTGACCGGGAGCACGTCGGCCAACGCGCTGGCGGCGGAAGCGGACGTGGTGCTGGCGGTGGGCACCCGGCTCCAGGACTTCACCACCGGGTCGTGGACCGTGTTCCAGAACCCGGACATGCGGCTGGTGGCGGTCAATGCCGCCCGCTTCGACGCCACCAAGCACCGGGCGGTGTCGGTGGTCGCCGACGCCAAGATGGCCCTGGGGGCGCTCGACGAAGGCCTCGGTGACTGGAAGGCTCCGGCGGGGTGGCTGGAGCGGGCCGGCAGCGACCTGGCCGACTGGTACCGGCTGGTGGATGAGACCACCAAGCCTCCGGCGGACGGGGAGAAGCCCTCGTACGCCCAGGTGATCAAGGCGATCAACGAGGTGGCCGAACCCACCGATGTGGCCCTGGCGGCGGCGGGCGGGTTCCCCGGGGAGCTGAACAAGACGTGGCGGGTGCAGACCCCCGGCGCCTTCGACTGCGAGTACGGCTACAGCTGCATGGGCTATGAGATCGGTGGGGCCTGGGGCGCCAAGATGGCCCACCCGGATCGGGACGTCGTCTCGTTCGTCGGCGACGGCTCGTACCTCATGCTCAACTCGGAGATCTACAGCACCGTGCTCACCGGACAAAAGGTCATCTTCGTGCTGTGCGACAACGGCGGGTTTGCCGTCATCAACCGTCTCCAGGAAGGCAAGGGAGGGGCTCCGTTCAACAACCTCTTCGAGCACGCTGCGGTCGAGCGGCTGTTCCGCGTCGACTTCCAGAAGCACGCCGAGGCCATGGGAGCCCACGCGGAGACGGTGTCCACCATCGCCCAGCTCAAGGAGGCCTTCGGTCGGGCCAAGAACGCCGATCGGAGCGCGGTGATCGTCATGGAGACCCATGCGTACGAGTGGACGCCGGGCGACGCCTGGTGGGACGTGGGCGTGCCCGAGGTCAGCGAGAGAGAGGCGGTGCGGGTGGCCCGGGCCGAGATGGATGCCGAGCGCAAGCACCAGCGCATCGGGGTATGAGGTGAGGAGGAAGGGATGACGCAGTTGCAGGGATCGGTCACCGCAATCACCGGGGCCAGCGCCGGCATCGGGACCGCCACGGCCCGGGCCCTCGCGGCCGAAGGAGGCCGAGTGGTCCTGGGGGCGCGGCGCACCGACCGCTTGAAGGCGCTGGTCGAAGAGTTGGGGGAGGCGGCCACGGCGGTGGAGATCGACGTGCGCCGTCGCGAGGACGCCGACCGGCTGGTGGAGGCCGCCGTCGAGGCGTACGGGAAACTGGACATCCTCGTCGCCAATGCCGGCATCGGGGCGTACGGCGGGATCATGGACCTGACCGACGATCAGCTCCAGGACATGATCGACACCAACGTCGCCGGGACGGTGTGGCCGATCCGGGCGGCGGTTCCCAAGTTCCTGGAGCAGGGCGGGGGCGACATCGTGATCGTCGCCTCGGTGGCCGGGCTGCGGGGAGCCGGGGACGAGGCGGTGTACGCCGCCACCAAGTTCGCCCAGGTGGGCCTGGCCGGGGCTCTTGATCGCGAGCTTCGGGAGAAGGGGATCCGGGTGGCCGCCATCTGTCCGGGAGGCACCGCCACCGAATTCGCCATGGGCGCCGGCCGCACTCCGGATATGCCCGGCCTCGACGAGATGCTGCGCCCCGCAGACGTGGCGGCAGCCGTCGTGGCGGTGTTGCGCCAGCCCAAGACGATGCGGACCCTGGTGTGGTCGATGCGCAGCATCCACGAGCCGGACTGAGGGTGGAGCAGCCCGACTTTCGCCTCGACGGCCGGGTCGCCCTGGTCACGGGGGCGGGTCGCGGCATCGGGCACGATGTCGCTCTCGCCCTCGCCGGAGCGGGGTCGGCGGTGGGAGCGGCGGCCCGGGATCCGGCCGCCGTCGCCGACCTCGTCGGCGAGATCGAGGCCGGCGGGGGCCGGGCCCTGGCGGTGCCCCTCGACGTACGCGACCTGGGCCAGATCGACGCGGCGATGGATCGGGTGCGCAGCCACTTCGGCGGCCTGCACATCCTCGTCAACAACGCCGGGCTGGGGGACAATGCGCCGGCCCTGGAGGTGACCGAGGCGGACTGGGACGAGATGACCGACGTCAACCTCAAGGGGCTCTTCTTCTGCTGCCAGGCGGCCGGCCGCATCATGGTGGAACAGGGAGAGGGGCGCATCATCAACATGAGCTCCCAGGCCGGGCTGGTGGGGATACGCGACCATGCCGTCTACTCGGCATCGAAGGGCGGGGTGAACATGCTCACCAAGGTGCTGGCGCTGGAATGGTCTCACCGGGGCGTCACCGTCAATGCCATAGCTCCCACCTTCATCTACACGCCGGGGACGGCGGAGCGCCTCGACGATCCCGCCTACTTGGAGGGGGTGCTCGATCGACTCCCGATCGGCCGGGTGGGAACGACCACCGACGTGGCCGCCGCGGTGATCTACCTGGCGTCGCCGGCCGGGGCGATGGTCACCGGGTCGGTGCTGGTGGTGGACGGCGGCTGGACCGCCCAATAGGTCAGGGGGCGATCTCGGTGAGGCGCACCGGGCGGTGCTCGGCCCGCGAGCGGGCGGCGGCCGCAGCGATCCGGAGGGCGGCCTGGGCGTCCTCCGCCGTGCACGGGCTCTCCATGCGTCCCTGGGCCATCTCCATGAAGGCATCCAGCTCGGCCCGGTAGGCGTCGGCGAACCGCTCCTGAAAGGACGGATAGGCGGGTCCGGGGGGAGGAGGCACGTCGGGCTCCAGAGAGCGGAGCGGGGTGCGGTCGTCCACTCCGACGGCGACGCTGTCCTTCGAGCCGAACAGCTCCATGCGGATGTCGTAGCCGAGCGGATCGTGTCGCGAACCCGAGACGATGCCGAGCGCTCCGCCGGCGAGTCGGAGGACGGTGGCGGTCACGTCGACGTCGTCGAAGCGCTTGAACGATTCCGAGATCAGCACCGAGCCGTCTGCATAGACCTCCTCCACCTCTCGGCCGGTGACGAAGCGGACGGCGTCGAAATCGTGGATGTGCATGTCGGTGAAGATCCCACCGGAGTGGGGGATGTAGTCGGGGGGCGGAGGCTCGGGATCGTGAGTGCCGGTGCGCACCAGGTAGAGCGTGCCGAGCCGCCCGGAGGCCACCATCTCGTGAGCTCTCCGAAAGCCGGCATCGAAGCGGCGGTTGAAGCCCATCTGGAGGGGGATGCCGGCGGCGGACACGTGATCGACCACTCGAGCGGTGGTGGCGAGGTCGAGGGCGATGGGCTTCTCGCAGAAGGTGGGAAGGTCGACGTCGGCGGCCCGATGAATGAGCTCGGCGTGGAAACTCGTGGGCGCAGCGATGGCCACCGCCTCGACGTCGCCAAAGACGGATTCGACCGAGGTCGACGCCTCGACACCGAGGCGGTTGGCTACTTGGGCGGCCCGGGCGTTGTCGGCGTCGGCCAGGAGCAGCGAGTCGACCTCGGGATGAGCGGCCAGGGCGGCGGCATGGAGGGACCCGATCCGCCCGACTCCGATGACTCCCACCCGCATGGCGTTCAGATTGGCACAGCCGATCGACCCCAAATGGCATGGAACGTTCCAAGGAGTGGTGGCTATAGTCGGCCCGGGAAGTATGAAAGCCACGGCCAGGCCCACCATCCACGACGTCGCCGCCCGGGCCGGTGTGTCCAAATCGCTGGTGTCGCTGGTGCTGCGGGATGCCCCTCACGTCAGCGACGACAAGCGGAGGGCCGTGTGGCAGGCCATCGAGGAACTCGGCTATCGGCCCGACCGGGTGGCCCGCAGCCTGGTGAGCCGCCGGACCCGGGTCATCGGCGTCATGCTGTCCGACCTGCACAACCCCTTCTTCGCGGAGGTGGTAGACGGCCTGGACGACGAGGCCAAACGGGCGGGCTACCACCCGCTCATCGACACCGGCAATCGGGCGGTCGGCCAGGAGGCGGCCGCGGTGGAGATGCTCCTCGAGCTACGGGTGGACGGCCTCGTCCTGGCCGGCCCCCAGCTGGGCATCGGCAAGATCGCCGAAGCGGCCCGAGTGGCTCCGGTGGTCATCGTGGGCCGGGCGACCCGGAATGCCGCCGTGGACAGCGTGGTCAACGACGATCGGGCCGGCGTCCGGGCGGCGGTCGAGCACCTGGCCGGCCTCGGGCATCGGCGGATCGCCCATGTCGATGGAGGAGCCGCTCCGGCCGCCAAGGTGCGGCGCCACGCCTACGAGGCCACCATGACCGACTTGGGCCTGGCGGCTCACGTCCAGGTGGCCCGGGGCGCCTTCACCGAAGAGGGCGGAGTCCGGGGAACCGAAGAGCTCCTCGACCGCCGCCCCCGCCCCACGGCGATTCTGGCCGCCAACGACATGGCCGCCCTGGGTGCGCTCGGGGTGCTGGGCGAGCGCGGTCTGGACGTCCCCGGCGAGGTGTCGCTGGTCGGCTACGACAACACGTCGATTGCCGGCCTCCAGCACATCTCGCTCACCACCGTGGACCAGCCCCGCTTCGAAATGGGGGCGGCGGCCATGCGGCTCCTGTCGGAGCGGCTCGACCACGGGCGGACCGGGGCCGAGCACCTGGTGATGGCCCCGTCGCTGGTGGAGCGAGGCACTACCGCCCCGCCCGGCTGAGCGCAACCCCCGGAAGTCCGCGGGACGGACGCTCGGCCCCCGGCTTCAGGGGGAGATGGCGACGAAGCGCAGCTCGGTCATCTCGGCCACGGCATAGGCGGGGCCTTCGCGGGTGTTGCCCGATCCCTTGACGCCTCCGTAGGGCTGCTGGTCGGCCCGGTAGGTGGGCACGTCGTTGATCAGTACCCCTCCGAAATCGAGCCGCCGAGCCGCCTCCATCGCCTTGGCCACGTCGGAGGTGAACACGCCGGCGTGGAGGCCGAAGTCGGAATCGTTGGCCATGGTGATGGCGTCGTCGAAATCGTCGTAGGGGATCACCACCACCACCGGGCCGAACACCTCGCGGGCGCACAGGTCGGCGGCCGGGTCGACGTTGTTGACCACGGTCGGGGCCAGCAGCCCACCCTGGACCGTACCCCCGGCCACCAACTCGGCGCCGTCGCCCAGTGCCTCGTCGATCCAGCGGTGGACCCGCTCGGTTTCCTCGGGGGCGATCAGCGGTCCGACGTCGGTGGCCTCGTCGAGGGGATCCCCGACCACCAGCGACTCGACGGCGTCCTTGAGCACCTTCACCAGCGAGTCCTGGATGGAGTGATGGACGAGCACGCGCTGGGTGGAGATGCACGACTGGCCGGCGTAGGTAAATCCGCCCACCCTGACCTTGGCGGCCACCCGGTCCAGGTCGGCGTCGGGTTCGACGATGACCGGAGAATTCGAGCCCAGCTCCAGAGACACCTTCTTGCGGGGCGCCTTGGCGGGAATGTCCCAGCCGACCGCCGGGCTGCCGGTAAAGGAGATCAGCTTGGGAATGGGGTGTTCCACCAGGGGATCGCCCACCTCCTTGCCCGACCCGGTGACCACCGATACCCAGTCCTCGGGCATTCCGGCCTCGATGAGCAGATCGACCAGGGCCAGCGCCGACAGCGGAGTGGCCGAGGCCGGCTTCAACACCACCGGGCACCCGGCGGCGATCGCCGGCGCCACCTTGTGGGCCACCAGGTTCAGAGGGAAGTTGAACGGACTGATGGCGGCCACGACCCCGATGGGGACGCGCAGGGCGAAGGCGATACGGCCCGCCCCCGTGTTGGACGCCTCCATGGGGATCATCTCGCCGGCCAGCTTGCGGGCCTCGACGGCGGCGAACGTATGGGTGTCCACGCACCGGGCCGCCTCGGTCCGGGCGGCGGTGATCGGTTTGCCCGCTTCCAGGGCGATCGTTCGCCCCAGGTCGTCGACCCGGTCGGCAATGAGCCCGGCGGTCCGCTCCAGCACCTCGGCCCTCCGATACTGGGGGAAGTCGGCCCTCTCCAGGGCGGCCTGGGCGGCCCGGCACGCCTCGTCGACGTGATCGGCCGTGCAGGCCGGAACGAGTCCGACGACGGTGCCGTCGTAGGGATTGCGGACCTCTATGGAGCGTTCGGTGGTGACGGCTCGCCCGCCGATGCGGGCCGGGGATTGGTCCATCGGTTGTTCCTTTCTCAGCTCGTCGCCTCGGCGACCGCCTCTTCGAACACGGTGAGGGTGGTGGTCACGTCCTCGTCGGACAGCGCCGCGCACAGGAAGTACGGCTCGAGTCCGTCGACCTCGGGGAACACCCCTCGACGAATCATGGCCATGCCGATCGCCTCGTAGAGCTCGGCGTCGTGGCCGGCGGTGTCCCGGAAGTCGGTCGGGGCCTCGTCGGCCAGGAAGATCGAGAACATCGCCGGGACCCCGGTGATGTGGTGGGCGATGCCCCGGTCGCCGAGGACGCCGGTGATTCCGTCCATGAGCGTCCGGCCGGCCTTTTCGATCCTCGCCAGGGGCTCACCGGTGAGGAGGTGGTCGATCGTGGCCTTGGCGGCGGCGACGGCGACGCCGTTGCCCGAATAGGTGCCGGCCTGGACGATCTTGCCCGGTTGGAGGGCCTCGATCACCGGGCCCCGTCCCGCCACCGCGGCGACCGGGAACCCGTTGCCCATCGCCTTGGCGAACGTGCCCAGGTCGGGGGTGACCCCGAAGTACTCCTGGGCGCCGCCCAGGGCGAGACGAAAACCCGTCTTGACTTCGTCGAAGATCAGCACCGATCCGTACTCGTCGCAGATGCGTCGCAGGCCGGGGAGGAAGCCGTCGACCGGCATCAGACCGAAGCAGTTCCCCAGCATCGGCTCGACGATGATGGCGGCGATGCTCCCTCCCTCGGAGCGGAACAGGCGCTCCACCGCCTCCAGGTCGTTGAACGGCAGCGTGCGGATGAGGCCGCGGATGGCCTCGGGGATGCCCGAGGAGCTCTGCAGCGGCACGGGGTCGTAGGGCGATCCGAGCGAGGTCGGGCTGCCACCGGCGGTGGAGAACATCACGTAGTCGTGGACCCCGTGGTACTGGCCTTCGAACTTGACGACGACTTCCCGGCCCGTGTAGCCCCGGGCCAGGCGGACGGCGTGCATGGTCACTTCGGTGCCGGTGTTCGAGAAGCGGAGATGCTCCACCCAGGGCACGGCCTTGCGGAAGGTCTCGGCGGCTTCCACCTCGCGCTGCTGGGTGAGGGCGAAGGTGGTGCCGGCCGCCGCGGCCTCGGCCACCGACGCGGCCACATCGGGATCACCGTGGCCGAGGATCACCGGGCCGAAGCCGAGCCGGTAGTCGATATAGCGATTGCCGTCCATGTCCCAGATGTAGGGCCCCTCGCCCCGCTCGATCACCAGGGTGTCCTCGGCTCCCCAGTAGCGGAACTGGCTCGAGACCCCCAGTACCAGAGACTTTTGGGCCCGGTCGAACCACTCTTTGGTCTTCGGTCCTTGCAGTCCCATCACTCCTCCTCTCGGTACCACCAGGGCTTGATCTCGAGGTCGATGTTCCAGTGCACGTGGCGCGGGGATGTGAAGGAGGCCAGCGCTTCCACCCCGAGCTCGCGGGCGTCGCCGCTGCCCCGCATGCCTCCAAACGGAGCTCCCAGGTTGTCCACCACCGGGTCGTTGATCCACACCGTTCCCACCGCCATCTCTTCGTAGGCCCGGCGCACCCGGGACGGGTCGCGGGTGTAGAAGCTGGCGCCCAGCCCGTAGTAGGTGTCGCCGGCCAGCCGGAAGGCCTCGTCGTCGTCGGTGAACGGCATGATCGGCAGCACCGGCCCGAACGTCTCCTCGCGCATCACGTCCATGGAGTGGTCGACGTTGGTGAGCACGGTGGGTCGCAGGTAGTAGCCGGGCTCGGCCAGGGGATCGCCGCCGTAGAGGATCTTGGCGCCGTCGGCGATCGCCGCCCCGAGCTGATCGAGGACTCGTTGCCGTCCCTGCTCGCTCTGCATCGGACCGACCTGGGTTTGGGCATCGAAGGGGTTGCCGACCCGCAGCGCGGCAGCCAGTGTGGTCACCCGCTCGACGAACCGGTCGTACACGTCGGCGTGGACGTAGGCGCGTTCGGTGGACGTACACACCTGGCCGGCGTTGAGGAACGCGGCCCACGCCACGCCGTGGGCGGCGGCCTCCACGTCGACGTCGGGGAACACGACGGCCGGGTCCTTGCCGCTCAGCTCCAGGCGGACCGGCTTGGCCAAGCGGCCGCACACCGAGCCGATGTCCTTGCCGGTCTCCGTGGAGCCCGTGAACGCAACGAGGTGGACTCCGGGGTGTTCGACGAGGCATGCGCCCACCCCGCCCCCTCCGGCCACGACGTTGACCACACCGGCGGGAAGGTGTTTGTCGAGGATCTCGCCCAGGAGGAGGGTGGTGGCGGTGGTCTCGGGCGCCGGCTTGATGACGACGGCATTGCCGGTGGCCAAGGCCGGGGCGGCCTTGAACGCGAGCAGCGTGAGCGGGTAGTTCCACGGCACGAGGGCCGCCACGACCCCGTAGGGGACCCGCAGCACCAGCGACAGCTGGCCGGCCTCGTTGGACGGCGCCACCCGGCCGCCGTGGACCCGGGCCAGCTCGGCGTATTGCTCGAACACCCGGGCCGTGTACTCGACGTAGAAGACGTTACGGGTGCGGGCCCTGCCGGTCTCGTGCGTGACCACGTCGGCGATCTCGTCGGCACGATCGCGGATGGCACCGGCCACGGCCCTGAGGGCGGCGGAGCGATCCTCCTGGGAAGCCGACCGCCACCCCTCGAAGGCGGCTGCGGCGGCCGCCACTGCCTCGTCGACCTGTTCGGGCTCCGCCGATCGGATCGCGGCATACACCTTTTCGGTGGCTGGGTCGAGGATGTCGAAGTACTCGCCGGAGCCCTCGACGAACCGCCCATCGATGAGAAGCTCGGTGCGCATCTACCGGGAGAATACCCGGGCAACGAATCTCCGATCCGGGGGCGGTAGCGGTCGGGCCTCCGTTCCCCGGTTCGCCGGACTCCGAGTTGCTCTACGGTGGGCGCAGAGGTCCGGGCCTTCCCCAAGGGATCGCGGAGCCCTCGCGGCACCGATGGCCCCCGGGACCCGGTGTTAGCTTTGCATGAGGACGCGCACGAGGAGGAGCAATGGCCGACGACCTCCAGATCTATCTGGCGGGTGAGTGGACCGAGGGGACCGGCGATCAGGCCCACAAACTCATCAGCCCGGTGACAGGGGAGCACATCGCCAACGTCCCGCTCGCCTCCCACCCGGACGTCGACCGGGCCATCGTCGCCGCCCGGGAGGCCCAGTCCGACTTCCGCCACTGGACCGCCTTCGAGCGAGCCGAGCTGTGCCACCGCATCGCCGACGCCATCGAGGAGTCGGTCGAGGAGATCGCCAAGGTCCAGACGCTGGAGCAGGGCAAGCCCTATCACGAGGAATCGGTGGGGGACATCGAGGACTGCGTCGACTACTTCCGCAGCTTCGCCGAGGACGTCAAGCGTCTCACCGGGGACGTCCTACCCACCTCGGAGCGGGGCAAAAAGATGTTCACGTTCCGCCGCCCGGTCGGGGTCTGGGCGGCAATAACCCCGTGGAACTTCCCGGTGACGATCCCGGTTGAGCACATGGCTCCGGCATTGGCCGCCGGCAACGCGGTGATCTGCAAGCCGCCTGAGTTCACCTCGTGGGGGCTGTTGGAGCTGGCCAAGGCCTTCGACGCCGCCGGCGTTCCCAAGGGCCTCTTCAGCGTCATCCCGGGCGGTGCCGAGATCGGGCAGTGGCTCGTCGGCGACGACCGCATCGACGGGATCGGCTTCACCGGGTCCTCGGAGACCGGGCGCAAGATCATCTCCCAGATGGGCATCAAGCGCTCGGTGATGGAGATGTCCGGCAACGGGCCCACGATCGTCACCGACGATTCCAACGTGGCCGCCGCCGCCGAGGCGGCCACCTACGGTGCCTACTTCAATGCCGGACAGGTGTGCTGTGCCACGGAACGGGTGATCGTCGTGGACGGCGTCCACGACTACTTCGTCGCCGAAACCATGAAGGCTTCCGAAGGGGTCCGCCTCGGCGACCCCTTCGACGAGCAGACCAACATGGGGCCGCTGAACAACGAGGAGACGGCGGACAAGATGGATCGCCATCTCGACGACGCCCGGACGCGCGGGGCCGAGGTCCTGGTCGGGGGAGGCCGGGCGTCCGGCTTCCCCACCGATCTGTACTACGAATTCACGGTGGTGGATGCGGTGCCCGAGGACTCGCTGCTGTCCCAGGAGGAGTCGTTCGGTCCGGTGGTTCCCATCCTGCGAGCGGCCGACGACGAAGAAGCGGTGGCGATCTGCAACCGGAGCCGGCTCGGCCTCCAGGCGGCCGTGTTCACGTCGAGCCTCAAGCGGGCCTTCTGGTACGCCGACCGGATCCGCTCCGGCACCGTCATCGTCAACGACTCGACCGACTTCTGGGAGAACGCCCAGCCCTTCGGGGGCGCGGCCGGCACCGACACCGGCTGGGGCCGGGGACGCATCGAGGAGTACACCGACCTGCAGACGGTGATCGTCGACTTCGAGAAGGTGCGCTAGCTCTCCCTCGAGCCGCGAGGGCGCTGGGCAGGGGATTCAGGTAACGGCCCATCGGCGGGCGGATGGGCGAGGGAACGCTCCCGCACCCAGCCGAGCAGCAGCGCCAAGGCCACCAGATCGACGCCGGCAGCAACCAGTGCGTTGCCGGCCAGTCCCAGATCTTCGAACAGGACCGGGCCCAGCGCCGCGCCGGCGGCGCGGCCCAATGACATCCCGACGATGAACAGCGCCAGGTAGCGGGCTCGGGCCGTCGGGGCCACTTCGGTGGCCAGGGGTATGGCCGAGACGATGGTGAACTCGAAGCCGAACAGGGCCAGCGCGATCAGGGCCATGCCGACCCACAGGATCGAGGGCTCCAGCCCGAGCAAGCCGAATCCGGCGATCGACAGGACCAGGCCGATCGAGACCGCCCGCCGCTTGCCCAACCGGTCGGTCAGGGCGATGGTGGCGCCCTCTCCGGCCAGCTCGGAGAGGCCCACCACGAAGGCCGCCCCGCCCAGGGCGACCAGCGACAGGCCGAAGGCATCCTCGAGCCAGGCGCCGAACACGACGAACATCACCTCGGCAGCGAAGCTGAACAGCCCGGTGGCCGTCAGCAGGGCCATCCCGGTGGTGGTGAGCCGGAGGCGGGGCGGAGGGGCCGCAGCAGCGGGCCGATCCGGCTGGAGCACCAGCGCCAGCAGGGCGATGACGGAAAGCGCGAGGAGGCTGAGCAGCCAGAAGGGGCTCTTCCATCCGAGCCGATCGATGGCCCAGCCGGCGGCCGGCGCGCCGACGAGCAGGCCGCCCGCCCAGGTGAGCTCGAGCAGCGACAGGTAGCGGGCCCGGCGCCGGTAAGGCGTCCGGTCGGCGACGTAGGAGAGGGTGGAGATGTCGTAGGCGGGCTTGCCCAGGCCCATGAGGGTGAAGCCGACCAGGGCGCCGGCGAACACCCCGGTCAGGGCGGTGACGGCGGCGCCGATGGCAAAGAGGAGGAGGCCGGTGAAGGCGAGGCGGCGCCGCTGCTCCCGCCTTCCCGCCACCGCCACGACCGCCGGAGTGGGCAGCCCGGCGATCCAGCGAGCCGACACCAGCAGCCCGGCCTGCTGGAGCGAGATGCCCAGGCCCCGGGCGATGGCCGGCAGGAACGGATAGACGAACCTCTGGGCGGTGTTGACCACCAGCCGCCCGGCGAACAGGGCGGCCACCGCGCGTCCCAGCGTGGAGCGGTCGGCCACCCGGCGAGTCTGGCAGGCGGGCCGATGCAGCCGCCGGTCGCCGGCTAGCTCTGCGCCTCGGCGAAGAGTTGCTCGTAGAGGGCGTTGGCCTCCCCGACGTCGGCGATGAACTCCAGCTTCTCCAGGGTGACGTCGTCGGGATAGATCGACGTGTCCTCGAGGATCTCGGGCTCGATCAAGTCCCGGGCCGTGTCGGTGATTGGACTGGCGTAGAAGTTGAAGTTGGTCAGCGCCGCGCCGTTCTCCGGCTCCAGCAGGAAGTTGATGAAGGCGTGGGCGCTGCAGGGGTGGTCGGTTCCGGTGACGAGTGCCATCGTGTCCACCCACTGCACCCCGCCTTCCTGCGGGATGAAGTAGCCGTAGTCCTCGTAGGCGTCGTAGTCGTCCGTCGAGGCCCCGTCGTAGCCGGCGAAGAAGTCGCCGTTCCACCCGTGGGCCACCACGGTCTCGCCGGCGATGAGCAGGTCTTCGAAAGCGTCGCTGTCGAAGGTGGCCAATCGCTCCCGGGTGGCGGCGATGAGGTCCGCCGCCTCCTGGATCTCCGCCTCATCGGTGGTGTTGAGCGAGTAGCCCAGGTACTTGAGGGCGGCCCCCATCGTCTCGCGGGCATCGTCGAGGAGCGAGATCTGACCGGCGAAGTCGGCCGATATCTCCGGATCGAAGATGATGCCCCACGTCGGCTCGAAGTCCTCGCCGAGCGCCTCGTACGCGAACCCGATCCCGGTGGTGCCCCACTGGTAGGGGACGTGGTACTCGCCACCGGGGTCGAAGGGCGGGTCGAGGAAGACTGCGTCGACGTTGCTCAGATTGGGGATGGCGTCCTTGTCGATGGGCTGGATCAGGCCGTCCTCCTTGAGGATCGACACCATGTAGTCGGACGGCACGATGAGGTCGTAGCCCTCGGCGCCGGCCTGGAGCTTGGACCGCAACTCTTCGTTGGACGTGAAGAAGTCCTCGGTGACGCTGACCCCGTACTCCTCCTCGAAGGTGGTGATGAGCTCGGGGTCGATGTACTCGCTCCAGTTGTACAAGACGAAGTCGCCGTCGGTCTCGCCCGGGGCGCACTCATCGGCCGCTGCGGCGGGCGCTTCGGTCGCCGCCGGCGCCGCCTCGGTGGTGGTTTCACCCGCTCCATCCGTGTCTCCACAGGCGGCCGCCACCAGGGCCATCACGAATGCGACTACCAGAAGCTTGCCCTTCACGATCCCTTCCTCCTCGTTGCCGTCATCTCCGCCGCTGCAGCAGGAGCGACGAGAACACCAAGACCATGGACGCCGCCAACATTACCGTTGAGACCGCATTGATGAGCGGGGTCACCCCGCGGCGCACCAGGCCGAACACGAACACCGGCAAGGTCGTCGAACCCGGTCCGGACACGAAGCTGGTGATCACGACGTCGTCGAGCGATAGCGTCAGCGCCAGCAGCGCCCCACCGAGCACGCCGGGCATGATCAGCGGCAGCGTGACCCGGCGAAACGCCTTCCACCGGGAGGCATAGAGGTCGGCGGCGGCCTCCTCGAGGTTGGGATCGAGCCCCGAAAGCCGGGCCCGCACGATGACCGCCACGAAAGAGATGTTGAAGGCGACGTGGCTGAGGATGATGGACTCCCGACCCAGTCCGGGATCGAGCGGCCCGAGCAGATTGAAGAACTGGACGAAAAAGACGAGCATCATCGCCGCCATCGTCACGTCGGGGATGATGATCGGCAGGTAGAGGAGGCCGTCCAGCGTGCGCCGGCCCCGGAAACGAAACCGCTCCATGGCCAGAGCCGTCGCTGTTCCCAGCACCGTCGAGATGATCGTCGAGAACAATGCCACCCACAGTGAGTTGCGGACCGCGTTGAGCAGGTTCTTGTTCTCGAGGATTTCGCCGTACCAGCGGAACGAGAAGCCTCGCCACACGCTCACCAGGTTGCCGTCGTTGAACGAGAAGATCACCAGCACCACGATCGGCGCATAGAAGAAGACGTACACGACCCAGGCGTGGGCGCCGAGGAGGCGATCGACCACGCCCTTTCCTGCGGCGGCGGGCCGGGCCGTCACAGCGTCCGCGCTCCGGTGCGGAAGTAGACGATCGTGCCCACCAGCATGAACGCCATGATCACGAACGACAGCGCAGAGCCGAACGGCCAGTCGGCGACGGCCAGGAACTGGGTCTCGATGAAGCTCCCCAGCATCTTGGTTTGCGCCCCGCCGAGGATCTCGGGGGTGACGAAGGCCCCGAAGCTGGGTATGAACGTGAGGATGACGCCGGCGATGATGCCCGGCATGCTCAGGGCCAGGGTCACCCGGCGAAACGCCTGCCAGCCCGATGCGTAGAGGTCGCGGGCCGCCTCGATCAGCGACCAGTCGATTCGCTCGATGGCGGCATATAGGGGCAACACCATGAAGGGCAGGAACCCGTAGAGCAGGCCGATCAGCACCGCCCAGTCGGTGAACAGCAGCCGCACGTTCTCGAAGCCGAACCAGCTGGTCGCCTCCGCGAACGGCCCGTCCGAACCGAGGATGACCCGCCAGGAGTAGGTACGGACCAGGAAGTTGGTCCAGAACGGGATCATCACCAGCACCAGCAGCAGGTTGCGTATCCGAACGGTGCGGGTGGCGATGTAGTAGGCGAAGGGGTAGCCGATCAGGAGCGACAGGACGGTGTTGACCACGGCCAACCACAGGGAGCGCCAGATGACCCGCAGCACCGTCGAGTCGAACAGGCGCTGGTAGGAGTCCAGGTTCCAGTCCTCCAGCAGGGTGCGCCCGGTGGGAGTGCGGATGGCGAACGAGTAGACCAACAGGATCGCCATCGGAGTTGCGAAAAAGATGATCAAGTAGACGTAGCCCGGCAGGGCCAGAAAGAAGCCCCGTCGCGACTCTGCCTTCTCGGCAGCCAGCTCCAGCTCGGGAGTGACCGGCGCCTCGGTGGCGGCGGTCATGTGTCCTCGAGCGGCACCGCGGCTTCGGGCTCCCAGGCGGCCACCACTCGCTCGCCCGCTTCGAATCGGGGCACACCGGGGGCGTTTTCCATGCGAACCCGAATGTGGTCGCCGGCCAGGTCGAGGTCGTAGTAGATCGAATTGCCCAGGTAGACCCTCCGGGTGACCGAGGCGTCGTGGCTGTTCAACCCGTCGGGTTCGGTTCCCGGGCGGTACACAGCGACCTTTTCGGGCCGCAGGACCAGCATCAGCTCGGTCCCGGCGGGCAGCGAGGTGGCGGCTTGGACCGGTGTGCCGTCGCGCAGGAGCGCCGTCCCGGCGACGTCTGCTGTGGCATGGAGCAGATTGGTCTCGCCGATGAAGTCGGCCACGAAGCGGTCGGTGGGGGCCTCGTAGATCTCCTCCGGGGTGCCCACCTGGAGCAGCTCTCCCTCGTTCATCACCCCGATGCGGTCCGACATCGTCAGCGCCTCTTCCTGGTCGTGAGTGACGTACACGAACGTGATGCCGACCCGCTCCTGCAGTGCCTTGAGCTCGAGCTGCATGGCCTGGCGCAGCTTGAGGTCGAGGGCGCCCAGCGGCTCGTCCAGCAGCAACACCTTGGGCCGGTTGATCAAGGCCCGGGCCAGCGCCACCCGCTGCTGCTGGCCGCCGGAGAGCTGCTTGGGCCGGCGGTCCTCGAAGCCGGTGAGCTGGACCAGTGCCAAGACGTTGTCGACCCGCTCGGCGATCTCGCTCTTTCCGATCCCCTGCATCTCCAACCCGAAGGCCACGTTGGCCGTGACGGTCATGTGCGGGAAGAGCGCGTAGTGCTGGAACACCGTGTTGACGGGGCGCCGGTTGGCGGGGCGCAGGCCCATCTCCTCGCCGTGGATGCTGATGCTGCCTTGGGTGGGGAATTCCAGGCCGGCGATCATGCGCAGGGTGGTCGTCTTGCCACAGCCGGAGGGCCCCAGCAGCGAGAAGAACTCGCCGTCGTCGATGTCCAGGTCGAGGTCGGCCACCGCCGTCACGTCGCCGAAACGCTTGGTCACCCCGTGGAGCTCAACGGCGGGCTCGGCCATGCGCGCGAGGCTACCGCCCGCCCCACCGGGGGGAGCGGCGATGGGCGGGGCTTGAGGTGTCTCCTCCCGCAGGGCCGATGCGTAGCATCGGCGACGTGGAGCGGTACTGGCATCCGTTCGCCGACATGGCCCGGATCGAGGCCGCAGGCAACCTCGTCATCGATCGGGGCGAAGGCGTGTACGTGTGGGACGAGCAGGGCAACCGCTATCTCGATGCCATCGCCAGCTTGTGGTACTGCAACGCCGGCTACGGCCGGACCGAGATCGCCGACGCGGTGGCGGTCCAGATGGAGCGGCTGCACGCCTATCACACGTTCGGTGACCTGGCCACCCGCCCGGCACTCGACCTGGCCGAGCGACTGGCGGCGCTGGCTCCGATGGCCGACGCCCGGGTGTTCCTGGCCAGCGGGGGATCGGATGCCGTCGACACGGCCGCCAAGATGGTGCGGCGCTACTGGGCTCTCCGCGGCCGGCCCGACAAGACCACCATCGTTTTCCGGGAGCAGGCCTATCACGGCATGCACGCCTACGGCACCAGCCTGGCCGGAATCGAGCCCAACCGCATCGAGCACGGCACCCTCATCGAAGACGCGGTGCTGGTGCCGTGGGACTCGGCCCGGGCGGTCGCCGATGCCATCGAGAGCACCGAAACCGTCGGGGCCGTGTTCTGCGAGCCGGTGATTGGCGCAGGGGGAGTGCTCATTCCGCCCGAGGGCTACCTGAAGGAGGTGAGGGAGATCTGCGCCGGCGCCGACGTGTTGTTCGTCGCCGACGAAGTGATCACCGCGTTCGGCCGCCTGGGCGATTGGTTCGCCTCCACCCGTTTCGGGCTCGACCCCGACCTCATCTTGTTCGCCAAAGGGGTCACCTCGGGCTACGCCCCGCTCGGGGGGGTCATAGCAGCGGGGCGCATCGCCGAGCCCTTCTGGCAGGGGGACGTGCTGTGGCGGCACGGCTACACGTATTCCGGCCACTCCTCGGCCTGCGTGGCCGCCCTCGTCAACCTGGACATCATGGAGCGGGAGGGATTGCACAAGGTGGCCCTGGCCCTGGAAGGCGACCTGGAGGCGCTGCTGGCGCCGCTGGCCGAGCATCCCCTCGTCGCCGAGGTTCGGGCCGGGTTGGGGGCCCTGGGGGCGGTCCAGTTCGATCCGGAAGCGGTCGCCGCCGACCCCTCGCTGACGGGGCGGGCGGTGACGGCGGCCCGCCGGGCCGGGGTGCTCTCCCGGATCATCACCGGGGACGCCTACCAGGTGTCGCCGCCGTTGGTGATCACCAGGGAGCAGATCGGCGAGATGGCAGACGGGTTCCGGGCGGCGCTGGACGCGCTGTAGCCACCGTCTCCCGTTCCGCCCGGCCGGACAACCTCAGAGCACCTGGCTCAGAAACGCCTTGGTCCGCTCCTCCTTGGGATCGGCGAAGATCTGGCGAGGGTCGCCCTCCTCGACGATGAGCCCCTCGTCCATGAAGAGGAGCCGGGATCCGACCTCGCGAGCAAAGCCCATTTCGTGGGTCACCACCACCATGGTCATGCCCTCGGCGGCCAGCTCCTTCATGACGTTGAGCACCTCGTTCACCAGCTCGGGGTCGAGGGCCGAGGTGACCTCGTCGAAGAGCATCATCTTGGGCTGCATGGCCAGCGAGCGGGCGATCGCCACCCGCTGTTGCTGGCCACCGGAGAGCTGGGACGGGTAGGCCTGGGCTCGATCCTCCAGTCCGACGTGCCCGAGCTGGCGGAGAGCCCGCTCCTCGGCCTCGTCGGACGAAAGCCCCAGCACCTTCACCAGGGACAGCGTGATGTTCTCGATGGCCCTCTTGTGGGGGAACAGGTTGAACTGCTGGAAGACCATCCCCATGTGGGTGCGTGCCTCGTTCAGGTTGGTACGGATGTCCGTGAGCTCGAGTCCGTCGAAGAACACCTTGCCCTCGGTGGGCTCCTCGAGCAGATTCATCGTCCGGAGGAGGGTGGACTTGCCCGACCCGGAAGGCCCGATCAGCACGACGACTTCCTTGGGCTCGATGCGCGTGTCGATGCCCTTCAGCACGTAGTTGTCGCCGAACCACTTGTGAATGTCCTCGAGCCGGATGAGTGAACCGTCGGGATTCATGTGCCTATCCAACCACGCTCGTCAGGCCGCTGCGCAGCTTCCGCTCCAGGATCGTCACCAGGCGAATGAGCGGCAGCGTGATCACCAGGTACCCGGCTGCGGCTCCCAGCCAGGCGGTGGCGTCGAAGGTCGCCGAATACAGATCTCGCGCCGTGCCGAGCAGCTCCTTTTGGGTGACGGTGAGACCCAGGACGATGACCAGCGAGGTGTCCTTGATCAGGATGACGAACTCGTTGGTCAGCGGCGGGATCACCCGGCGCACCGCCTGGGGGAGTATCACGTAGCGAAGCGCCTGGAAGTAGCTCATGCCCACCGAGCGGGCCGCTTCGAGCTGGCCTCGCTCCAGGGACTGGATGCCGGCCCGGAACACCTCTGCCGAATAGGCGCCGGTATTGAGAGCCAGCACGGCGATCGCCACCCGGTACGGGCCGTCGATGCCGGTGAAGAAGCCGAGCCGGAGCGCCGTGACGACTCCCAGGCCGGCGAACGAGAGCTGCCAGATGAGCGGCGTGCCCCGAAAGAAGTTGATGTAGGCGCGGGCCGGAGCACGGACCACCGCCCGCTTCGACATGATGAACACCGACAGCACGATCCCCAGCGCGAGACCGATGCCGCCGCCGACGAATGAGAGAACGAGGGTGTTGCGGCCGCCTCGGACGAACTGGGTCCAGAACTCGCCGATCAGCTCGAAGTTCAAGAAGTTGCGGGCCACCAGGGCGACGTCGCCCCCTCGAAACCACAGCAGGAGAGCACCGGCCGCCACCGCCTGTACCCCGAGCACCGCCCCGGCGACGGCCGCTTCCTTGGCGGGCTTGTTGGGCATGATTCGATACGAAGCCACCCCCAACGCCAGCGCCACTGCGCCCAGCGCAATCGAGGCGATCAGCACGACCGCCAGCTCCGTGCTGGTCAGCCCCTCGGTGATCGATTCGACCGGCGTCCAGCCGAAGATCGTGAGCACCGCGACCGAGCCGACGAAGAGCAGCGCCAACGAGGCGGCGCCGACGCTGAGGGCCACCGCCGAGGTTCGTGTCTGATGTTCCAGAAAGTACCGGATGCCCCTATCGGGGCGGACCCGCTCCTCAGCTACTGCTACGGCCATGCTTCCTCCTCTCGTACGCGAAGAGGGCCCACGCTCGAGGCGTGGGCCCTCTCATCCGTTCCTCGCTCCTCGCGGTTCAGGCGGCGACGCTCCCGGCCGGGGCCTCGAACCAGGTGTCGTAGATGTCCTGGTAGGTGCCGTCGTCGATCATGTCCTGGAGGGCACTGTTCATGGCGTCGAGCAATGCCTCATTGGCCGGATCCACCCCGAACCCATAATCCTCGCCGGTGTCGATCACGTCGACGACCGTCAGCGCGGGGCGGGTCGCTTCCTGTTCCACGGAGGCCGGTTCGTCGAAGATCACGCCGGTGACCTGACCGCCCTCGGCGGCGATCCAGGTGTCGGCCGCCTGCGGGAAGCTCCTGACCTCCACGCCCCCCGGATCGAGGTTCTCGAGAGCCCATGCCTCTCCGGTGGTTCCGGTCTGCACCGCCACCGAGTCCCCTTCTCCGAGGTCGTCGACCGAGCCGATGTCGGGGTTGAGGTCGGAGTTCACGGTCAGCGCCTGCTGTGCCAGGTAGTAGGGGATCGTGAAGTTCACCTGCTCCGCCCGCTCGGGAGTGATCGTCGTTGCCGAAGCCACCATGTCGAAACGGGCCGTGGCCAGCTGGGTGAAGATCGTATCGAAGTCGGTATCGACCCATTCCACCGTCAGTCCGGCCCGATCGGCCATCTCGTTGATGAGGTCGGCATCGAAACCGACGACCTCGTCACCCTCGAAATCCTCGAACGGCGGGAAGGGGATGTCCGAGCCGACCGTGAGGACGCCTCCGCCTCTGATCGTTTCGACGTCGGCGGCCGCGCCGTCGCCGCCGGAATCGCCGCAGGCGGCGGCGACCATCGCCATGGCCAGGCCCAGAACGAGCCATAGCCTGGTCTTGCTATTCATGGTTCCTTCCTCCTGATCTCACGTAGGGCAGTACCCCGCGCCTCCTTTTCTCACGTGGGGCAGTACCCGCGCGCGATGCTAGGCGAAACGCCCCTGCCCCGCCGGGGCGGCTGTCGGCGGACCTAAGCTCGCCCGATGCAGCTCAGCCCGTTCTGGACCGACGATTTCCCTCGCCCCGCCGATCTGGAGACCAGTCCCCTTCCCGACGCCGCCGACGTGGCCATCGTGGGGGCCGGAGTCACCGGACTGGCCGCCGCCCGGCGCCTGGCCAAGGGCGGGGCCTCGGTCACGGTCCTCGACGAGGGGCGGGTCGGCGCCGGGGCCTCCACCATCAGTGGGGGCATGACGATCTACGGCATGAAGGCCGGGACCCGGCACACGATTCGCGAGCATGGTCGGGCCCTGGGACTGGAGCTGTGGCAGGCCTCGCTCGACTGCATCGACCTGGTGGAGAAGATCGTCTCGGAGGAGGGCATCGACTGCCACTTCCGGCGGACCGGTGCCGTCGAGCTCGGTTACCACCAACGGGACCTCAGTGCCTTTGCCGAGGAGTCTGAGTGGATGGAGCGGGAAGTCGGCTTCTCCACCCGCCTCGTCGCGCCGGACCGGATGGACGAGGTGATCGGCAGCGAACGGTTCGTGGCCGCCCTGGTCGACGAATTCAGCGGCGGCCTCCACCCGGCCCGGTACACGTACGGCCTTGCCGCCGCCGCCGCCCGGGCCGGAGCGCGCCTCGTCGAGCACGCCGAAGTGCTCGGAATCACCGCCGAACCTTCCGGGTTCGTGCTGCGCACCGCTCTGGGCTCCATGCGGGCCGGGGAAGTCGTAGTGGCCACCAACGGCTACACGGGGGGTTTGCTGCCCGGGCTGCAGCGGAGGATCGTTCCGATCGGCAGTTACATCGTGGTCACCGAGCCGCTGTCGGCGGAACTCGCCCAGGAGCTGATCCCCGGAGAGCGCATGATGTGGACCGCCCGCCGCTTCATCAACTATTTCCGGCTCACCCCGGACCGGCGGCTGCTGATGGGGGGACGCCAGAACCTCTCCACCAGTCTGGACTGGACTCACAGCGCCGACGTGCTGCGACGCACGATTCTCGAGGTGTACCCCCAGCTACGCGAGGTGGAGATCACCCATTCGTGGAGCGGCAACGTCGGCGCCTCCTTCGACCTCCATCCCCACATCGAGCGATTCGGAGGGGTGTGGGCGGCCGGCGGCTACAGCGGCCACGGGATGGCCACCGGCACCTATGTGGGCGACGAGCTGGGCGGGCTCATCTCGGGAGAGCTGACCCGCAGTCCGTACTGCGAGATCCCGTGGAAAGGACGCTGGTACTACCGAAGGACCCCGTGGTTCCTGCCGGCGGCGGCAGTGCTGTACCGGACGCTCGATCGGTTCGGCCGGTGATCTCCGGGGCGCCGGAGGTCTAGCTCCGCCTGTTGGGGGTTCCCCCTACTCCTCGTCTACCGGCTCGATGATGAGGTGCTCGAGGCTCCGGTCGAGGCGCTTGATGACATGCTCCTCATCCGTGTTGAGCGCCAGCTGGAGCTCGCTGGTGAGGATGAGCCGGGCCTTGGCCAGCATGCGCTTCAGCGCCGGGCCCAGCGGTTTGAGCTGTTGGGCGTAGGTCAGATCGCGCACCACCGAAGCCACTTCATAGATGTCGCCGCTCGACATCTTGTCCTGGAGCAGCTTGAACCAGCGGGCCCAGGTGGCATCGGCCTCGACCGGGTCCTCCTGGAGGACGGCGAACACCTTGCGGGCGGCGTGCTTGGAGATCACCGGCCGCAGCCCGAGCTCGGTGGCCTTGTTCACCGGGATGCGCAGGGTCAGCGGATTGGTGATCGCCTCGATGACGAAGTAGTCCTGCTTCTTGCCGTCGAAGACGTGCTTCTCCTTCTTGACGATCACCGCGGCGCCGTGATGGGGATAGACGACCTTGTCGCGCACCTTGAACGGCGTCTTCTTTCGGGGCTTGGCCGGCGCCTGCGGGGCGGCCTTGGCCGGCGCCTTCTTGGTGGTCTTCGCCGCCGGCTTCTTGGCAGCCGAGGCCTTCTTCGCCGCCGGTTTCTTGGCCGTGGTCGCCTTCTTGGAGGACGTCTTGGCGGAGGCCGAGCCGCTCTTGGTGTTCTTGGCAGCCATCAGGAAGGGAGCGATGATACCCCACCGTCCGCCGTCCCCGGTGGCGGGGCGATCCGGACGTCGAGGGCGGCCAGGCCGGCCCGCAGTGATTCTTCGACGGAGACGGGATTGGCGCCCCGGGCAAAGAGGAATCCCAGGTAGCGGTTGCCTTCGGGCAGGGGAATCACGGGCTCTCCGGGTGGGATCGTGATCTGGAGGTCGAGGACGCCGGGCACGGCCAGGGCCCGATTGCGCCCGTCCACCCTTTCGAGCACGCCCCGCTCCGGGATCGGCAGCATCATCACACCGGTCGCTGCCGCCAGGGGATCGAGCCCGGCCTGGGGGAGTCGCAGGGCGTGGCGGAGCAGCACGCTCTCCAGGCTGGCTCCGAGCAGTCCAAATCGGAGGGCGCGGCTGCACAGGCCGCCGATGGGTCGGGCGGCCACCTCGAGGACGTAAGGCGTGCCGTCGACGACCCGCAGCTCGGCGTGGATCGGTCCTTCGTACAGCCCGAGGGCGGTGACCGCGGCCTGGGCGGCGCCGACCACTTCCCCCCGCATCTGCCATCCCAGTCGGGACGGGGCGACGAACATCGTCTCTTCGAAATAGGGGCCCTCGAGTGGCTCCGGCTTGTCGAGGACGGCCAGGGCCAGCAGCCGGCCCTCGGCCACCATGCCCTCGACCGCCACCTCGGCGCCAGGAAGGTAGCGCTCGGCGAGCAGGGGCGCCTCGGGAGGACCTCCGGCTCCGGCCACGATGGCCCGGATGCGTTCGGCCGTCTCAGGGGCCCGAGAAGGATCATCGACCCGGATGACCCCCTGGCTGGCCGACAGCGACAAGGGCTTCAACACGCACGGAGGCCCGAGAGCGGCGACGACGGCGCCGGCATCGTCGTCGGAGTCCACGAGGGTGAAATCGGGCTGGGTTACCCCGGCTTCAGCCAGGGCCCGGCGCATCTCGCTCTTGTTTCCGGTCAGCGCCACCGCCGGTGGGGGGTTGTGCGGCAATTGGAGCTTCTCGGCGGCCAAGGCGGCGATCATCACCCCCTGATCGTCCACCGGCACGACCGCGTCGAAGGGCCCACGCTCGACGATCCGGTCCGCCGACCATTGCGGTCGGGTCAAATCGATGCGGACGAAGCGATCCCCCATGGCGTCGGCGAGCGCTTGGCCTCGTTCCGAGGCCACCACAACTGCGGCGTCGATGGCCCGGGCGGCGTCCAGGAAGTCCTTGGCCCGATACGTGGACGTCGGGAGGATCAGCGCGATGCGATGCATGCCCTCATGATGGCCGACCCGATTTGGGCCCGTGCCCCCCTAGCATTGTCGGCCATGAGCGATCGCGTCCTCACGATCACCGACAAGGCCCTGGCCAAGATCCTCGAGATTCGCAGCCAGGAGCCCGATGAGGACGAATTGGCCCTCGGGATCAAGATCTCGGGAATCTCCGGCACGCAGTTCTCCTACGAAATGGTCCTGGTGCGCCTCGAGGACGTCGCCCCGGACGCCGTCGTCGAACAGCACGGGGAGCTGTCCACCTTCTATCCGGCCGACAGCGTGGACGACCTGCGTGGGGCCACTCTCGATCTGTCCCGCGACTTGCTCAATCCGGGCCTGGTGCTCACCAATCCCAACAGCCCCAGTCCCCAGATCTTCGACCCCGGCGCGGCTCCACCCGACCTGTCGGGCCCCCTGGCAGAGCAGGTCAATCAGGTCCTGCAGACCCAGATCAACCCGGCCATCGCCTCGCACGGCGGCTACGCCGAGCTGGTCGCCGAGGAGGACGGAACGGTGTACCTGCGGTTGGGAGGAGGATGCCAGGGCTGTGGTCTGGCCCAGGTGACCCTCGGTCAAGGGATCGAAACGACGCTGATGGCGGCCATCCCCGAAGTGAAGCGGGTGGTGGATGTGACCGACCATGCCTCGGGGACCAACCCCTACTACGAGGCGGCGAAGAAGTAGGGTTTCGAGCGGCCTAGGGAGAGGAAAGGGCCGGGCGGGCCCGGTCGTAGCGACGGTTGAGCGCGGCGATCCGGTCCGCCAGCTCCGGAGAGGCCGCACCGGGAGCCATGCGCCACCTCCAGTTGCCCCCGATGGTTCCGGGGTGGTTCATGCGGGCCTCGCCGCCGAGGTCGAGGAAGTCCTGCACCGGGGCCACGGCGATCAGGGCGACCGAGGCCCACACCGCCCGGATCATGTCCCAGGCGATGTCTTCGCCGCTCACCCCGAGGTACTGGAGTACCCGGGAACGCTCCTCTTCGGGGGCTGCCTCGAACCAGCCTCGGGCGGTGTTGTTGTCGTGGGTGCCGGTGTAGGCCACGAAGTCCTCGGCATACCGGTGGGGGAGAAACAGGTCGTCGGGGTCGCCGCCGAAAGCCTGCTGGAGGACCTTCATTCCGGGGAGGCCCAGCGTGACCCGCAACTGCTCGACTTCGTCGCCGAGGGGGCCCAGGTCTTCGGCGATGATGGCGGCGTCGCCGATGCGCTCCCGCACGGCCTCGAAGAATGCCTCGCCGGGGCCGTCCACCCATCGTCCCACCTCGGCGGTCGGCAGCTCGGCGGGAATCTCCCAGTACTTGGCAAAGCCGGTGAAGTGGTCGATCCGCAGGATGTCGACCTCGTCGAGGTTGGCCTGGAGGCGCCGGATCCACCACTCATACCCGTCGTCGGCCATCACCTCCCAGCGGTACTGGGGGTTGCCCCAGCGCTGCCCGTTCGGCGAGAACAGGTCGGGCGGCACGCCGGAGATCAGCGTGGGCTGGCCGCTCTCCGTATCGATCGCAAACATATCGGGCCGGGCCCAGACGTCGGCCGAGTCGTGGGCCACGTAGAGGGGAATATCTCCCACCACGGCGATGCCCCGGGCGGCGGCATGGGCGTGCAACAGGCGCCATTGGCGGAAGAACAGGAGCTGGCGGAAGGCGTGGCGCTCGCAACCGGCCCTGAGCCGATCCCGGGCCGCAACCAGGGCGTCGGTGTCGCGGTGCCGCAGTTCGGACGGCCATTCCCACCAGGGGCGGAGGTCGTGGGCGTCCTTGATCGCCATGAAGAGGACGAACTCGTCCAGCCAGTCCGCTTCCTCCTGGCGGAAGGCTTGGAATTCATCGGCGAGCTCGCCTCGACCTCCTCGCTCGAATCTCTCATGGGCACGATCGAGCAGCGCCAGCTTCCATCGGATGACGCGGTCGTAGGCCACCTGGGCGGTGGGGAAGTCGGGGGCATCGATGAGGTCGTCGCTCTCGAGGAGGCCCTCTTCGGCCAGCAGCTCGGGGCTGACCAGGTAGGGGTTGCCGGCAAAGGACGAGAACGACTGGTACGGGGAGTCGGCGTATCCGGTGGGACCGAGTGGAAGGACCTGCCACAGCCGGCACTCGGTCTCGGCCACCCAGTCGACCCAGCGATAGGCCTCGGGGCCCAGATCGCCGATCCCGAAGCGGCCGGGAAGGCTGGTGGGGTGAAGGAGGATCCCTGCCGAGCGGGCCCATTCCATCTAGTCGGCCACTCCGGCCCGCCGAGCTGCGGCTACCGCCTCCACGACGTAGATGTCGTCGAGGACATCGGAGATCTCCGCGGCGAACTGCTTACGGGCCTCGGCGGTGTCGAGCGCTTCGAGGAGGCCGCGATTGTCTGCCAGGCGCAGGGCGGTGCGGAACAACTCGGCCGAGACCGATTCCGGGCTCTCCAGGCGGCGCTGCAACAAATACTGGCGCCCCAGGGCGAGCGCCGACCGCAGGAACGGTTTCTCCTCGAATGGTTCCTCGGCATCGAGCTCCAGCAGAGCCTCGGCCACCACCCGGTAGGCCTCGAGGAAGGGGCGCAGCACCCAGTGGGCGGTGAGGAGAGGCGATTCCCGGAGCACGCGGCGGGCCTCGCCGTCGGACAGCGACGCCCGCCAGGCGGGGTCGCGCAGCTCGAGCAGTTCGACGAGTCGGTTGTGGTAGGCGGCCCGCCGCGGGAAGAAGAACTCGAACTTGAGCAGATCGCGCAGCCGGTCGGCGGCTTCCCACAATCCGGTTTCGGGATCGGCAGAATCGGCGGCGGCCAAAAGAGCGAGGTCGCAGACGGCCGTCTCCACGAAGAAGTGGATGATCGTGTTGCGGTAGTAGGCGGCGGCCAGATCCTGGCCCCGGCCGACGGCGTAGACGACATCGGGCCCGGCGTCGTAGCGGCTCACCACCCGGTGCTCGACCAGGTGGTCGAGGACCTCGGTCACCTGGGCCGGGGTATCGAGACGCAGCGGCTCGGTGGTGGGCAATCCTCGGGCTACCACGAACTCGAGGTAAGGACGGATCGCCTCAGCCGTTTCGGCGGCAGTGAGGGCTCGTTCCGGCGAGCCGAGGAGCGCCAGAGTCACCAGTGATATGGGGGTGATCGGGGTGACGTCGTTGATCCGGGCGCAGACCTCGAAAGCGATCTTCTGTACCGCCAGGGCCCGCTCCTCCTTGGTGGTGGTCGGGTGGGGGGGTCGGGCCATTTCGGCCACCGACACCGGCTCGCCGATGCGCAAATAGACCCCTCCATGGGGCCGGCGCAAGGCGCGCATGTACTCCACGAGGCGCCGGAAGTTCTCCCCCCGCTTGCGGCCCAGGCGTTGTTCTGCCACGTAATCGCCGACTTCTTGGATCTGGTCGTAGGCGATCGACACCGGGACCAGCATCACGTCCTCGGCGGCCCCCGCTTCGTAGGACTCGACCACGTAGCCCAGCAGTCCGAAGCGGGGCTCCCGTAGCTTGCCGGACCGCGAGCGCCCCCCCTCGATGTACCACTCCAGCGGGAAGCTCTTCTCCAAGAGATAGCGGAGATACTGACGGAGGACGAATTTGTAGACCGGGTTGTCCCGAAAGCTACGGCGAATGAAGAACACACCGGCGCGGCGCACAAAAGGACCAATGGGGAAGAAGTTCATGTTGATCCCGCCGGCGGTGTGGTTTTGCGGGTAGTCGTTCTCGTAGAGGACGTAGCGCAGCATCAGCGTGTCGATGTAGGACTTGTGAGTGGGCAGGAAGACCAGCGGGTATTGCTCGCACAATGCGTACACCTCGGCCAGGTGCTTGCGGTCGTACTCGACCCGGCCTCCGTATGACTTGTCGATGAGGAAGCGGGTGAAGTGAGCAAGGAGGTCGATGACGTACGGGCTGTGGGTGGCGGCGATCTCCCGCAGGTACTTCACCGCCTTGCGGGGCACGCGCTCGGCGGGCCAGCGGGTCTCCTGGGCCAGCCGGTGCAACCCCACCTTGAAGGCGCGCCGGCTCAGCAGATCCTGCTGCACGAACTTGGGCACCTTGTAGCGATCTCCTCGCAGGGTGCGCTCGGCCCGCTCCAGTGCCAGTCCGGCCTGCACGGTGACGAAGGCGGGAAGACCGGCGTCGTCGGGGGCACCGGGCAGCGTGCGCTCTCGCCAGCGGGCCCTCAGATCGGAGGCCGTGGCCGGCTCGCCGGCCACGATCCGGCACCGGTCGGGGTGACGGCGCAGTATCCAGTGCTGGCGGAGCCAATCGGGGTCTCGAGGATCTCCGAGCTTGAGGAGGTCGATCGGCCGTACCGCCCGTACCCCGGCGCGCTCCGGAGCCATCCAGACCACCCGCACCGGCACCAACAGGGGGTCGTAGCCCTCCTCCTCCAGCATGATCATCTGCAGGCGAGGGTCGACCGACGCCTCCCCTTGGGGCCGGCGCCTCGAGCGGGGAAGCGAGGCGTGCTCCACTTCTCCGGGAGCGAGGTCGTCGGGCTGGTGACGGTCGATCCAGCCGAGCAGCAGGCGGCGCTCGAGAGGGCTGGAGGCATCCAGGAGGAAGACCACCGGACGGCCATCGTGATGTGGCCAGGGGGGCTCGTCGATGAGCGGGAAGGTGGCTTGGTCGGCCATCGACCGAGTCTACGTTTTCCCTCACTGGGAGGGGAGAGCCGGGCACCCGGCTCCCACCCGAGACTTCGTTTCGTCGGGTGGCCGAACATGGCGAAACGCCTCCCAAGGCGGGAGGCGTTTCGTTTTGGTACCTGTATAGGGCTCAGTCCCCTCCGAACAGGCCCTTGCCCTGATCGAGCAGACCGCCTCCCGCATCGCTGCTTTCGCCGCCGCCTTCGCTGCCTCCGAGCAGCTTCGACACTTGGCCGGCGATGGGCTCCGGCAGCTTGTCCTTGGCGAAGTCCGCCACCGTGCCGACGATGCCTTTGGCCTTGTCGGCGTCGATGTCGAACTTCTCGGTGATCTGGCGGATGAGATCTTCCACGCGTTCCGCCTCCTTTCGGGGGTCGAGAGGCGCCGAACCTTAGTGCGAGGAGGAGCGAGGCTCAGCCGCTGGCGGCGAGCGGCTCGTCGTCGTCCATGAACGCGGACCGCTGCAGGCTGAAGTTGACGATCAGGTGAGAGGGAGGATGGGGGCCGTCGCCTTCGAGGAGATCGCTGACGAGGATGCCGCGGGCCAGATCGTGGTTGCACTGTTCCTCACAGCGCCGGTACGGGTCGTGGATCACCTCGAACGGGTCCATGGCCGAGTCATCGGCATTTGGCGCCCCGTTGATAAGCCCCTTTTGTGTCTGCCGGGCGACTAGTCCCAGCCCAGCTCTTCCAATCGCCGGTCGTCGATGCCGAGATGGTGGGCGATTTCGTGAACTACGGTGGCCCGAATCTCGTCGCGCAGCTGGTCACGATTGAGGCCCAGCTCGAGGTGGGGCTGCATGAAGATCGTGATGCGGTCGGGCATCACTCCGTAGTAGTCCATGCCCCGATCGGCGAGAGAGACACCCTCGTAGATGCCGAGCAGACCCTCGCCGTGGGGATCCTGTTCGGGGGTGGGGGCCTTCTCGACGACGACGTGGAGGTTGTCGACGGACTCGACCACCCAGCGGGGGAGGTCCTCGAGCGCCTCGTCCACCACCCGCTCGAAGGCGGCCCGGCTCATCTTCTTAGCCACGGTACGAGATTAGGTCAGCCCTCCCAAGGGGTTGGAAGGGGCTCGGCCCCGACACCCGGCCGCCTCTATTAGCGGGTAGCCAGGCGCTCCGCTGGACCGCCCAATCGTGGTAGTAGCATGCTCGCCGAGGTCGGCCAGTGATTTGGTAGCCGACCCTCGTTCGCGAAGGGGATGCTTTGGACACTGAAGAACTGACGATCGCGCCGGACTCGGGCCCACCTGCCCCACCCCGGCCCCAGCCCCGAGAGGCGGCGCCGCGCCGCCGCCGTTGGCCGAAGCGCCTCGCCATTGGACTGGTTCTGGTGCTGGCGGCGGTGGCGGCCTGGGGGGCGGTGGCGGCCTGGCTGCTCACCAGCCGCATCGACCACATCCCATCGGAGGAGCTCGTCAGCCTGGATCCGGCCGGACCCGGGCCCACCAATTACCTGCTGGTGGGAAGCGACAGCCGGGAGAACCTGACCCCTGAGTTGGGGGGCTTCTTCGGCGATTTCGGGGGAGAGCGGGCCGATGTGATCATCGTCTTTCACGCCGCCGGGGGCGGGGTGCAGATGCTCAGCATTCCCCGCGATCTCAAGGTGGACATCCCCGGCCACGGCACCGACCGGGTCAACGCCGCCTACGCCTTCGGCGGTCCCGACCTCCTGGTGCAAGTGGTCAAGTCGGCCACCGGGCTGCCCATCCACCACTACATCGAGGTGGGCTTCGCCGAGTTCGCCGACGTCGTCGACGGGCTCGGGGGCGTTTCGATCTCGTTCCCCTACGAGGCCCGGGACAACAAGTCCGGGCTGGCGGTGGCGGCCGGGACCGAGCACCTCGACGGTCCGCAGGCACTGGCCTACGTGCGGTCCCGCAGCTATGAAGAGCTGCAGGGTGGCGGCTGGGTCGCGGTCGATCAGGGCGACATCGCCCGCACGACCCGGCAGCAACAGGTGCTGTATCAACTGCTCGATCGAGCCATCTCTCCGGCCCGGTTCTTCACGTTGCCGTGGCTGGCCGGGTCGGTGGGGGAGAGCATTGCCGCCGACGAGGGCCTGTCCCTCACCGATCTGATCGCCATCGGTTGGCGCCTGGCGTGGACCGACGGAATCGAGAGCGCAACCCTTCCCGTGCGCGACGCCTCCGAAGGCGGCGTGTCGTATTTGGCGCCCCGCGATCCCGAGGCGAGTCAGGTCCTCGGGGCCTTCAGCCGGGGTGAGGCGCTGCCGGGCCTCGAGGGCTAGGCGGGCGCCGTCACCGCTACCATCGCAACTCAGGCGGGCGCTTAGCTCAGCGGGAGAGCGCTGCCTTCACACGGCAGAGGTCACTGGTT
>CAYFYE010000011.1:0-37042 GCA_964347285.1 uncultured Acidimicrobiia bacterium | reverse complement strand
GGGTGGTGAGGATGTCGCGCTCCTCCCACTCCAGACCGTCGCGCCCGAGGATCTTGCGGGTGAGCACCTCGTTGTCGACCATGAGGCGGACGAGACCCTCGGACTCCATCCCAAAGGCGGCCAGGGCCTCGATACCCACTCCTGCTTCGGCGAGCTGCTCGGTGAGCATCGCCAGCATTCCCGGCCGGTTGGAGAGCCTGACGCTGAACTCTCTCATGGCCTCAGCTTACGCCTGTCGGCGGCGACGTGGAGTCACTAACGGCGAAATCGGCGCCGGTAGCCTCAGCGGCTATGGAATACCGGGTATGGGCGGGGGCCGATTGGGCCACGATCGAGGTGCCCGAGGTGGCCGGGGAGCCGCTGGCAATTCCGATCGTGTCGGCGATCGTCCTGACCGCCGATGGCTCCCGCCTGCTGCTGCAACGCCGTGACCGCCCCGGGGAGCCCACTCGAGGTCTGCTCGAGGTCCCCGCCGGGCGCTGGCGGGCCGGCGAGGGCCCGTGGCAGGCGCTGCGGCGAGAGGTGGCCGAGGAGGCCGGACTGGAGGTCCAATCGGTCGAGATCGACGAGACTCGCCACGAGGCCCATCTCCGCCGCCCCTTCCTCGCCTTCCGTCCCCTGGCCGTGGCGGTGGGGACGGAGGGCGCAGTGCCGGTGCTGTGCATCGCATTCGTGTGCAAGGCCCAGGGAGAACCGGTGCCCAGTCCCGGCGAGACCGCCGATCCGCGCTGGTACCCGGTTGATGAGGTGCGGGCGATGCTCGATGAACCGACCCTGTTCACCGGACCCGCTTACGCAGTGCTCCGGGCCTACTTCGACTCGGTGGCCTGAAGGAAAGCGGAAATCCGCCGACCGACTTCCTGGCCCTGGTCCTCTTGGAGGAAGTGGCCGGCTTCATCGATCAGCTCGAGCGCCTCGGCACCGGGGATGCGCTCCACGAAGCGCTCACCGACTCGAGGTGAGAAGACCGGGTCTTGCGTGGAGAACAAGACCTGGGCCGGTCTTTCCCAGTGCTCGAGAGCCGCCCGGACCTCGGCCATCACTTCGGCCCCGGGCTGATCGGGCGACAGCGGCACGAGAAGGGGGAAACGGTGGGCTCCCTCCTTGTGGGAGCGGTCGGGGAAGGGGGCCTCGTAGGCGGCCACGACCTCGTCTTGCCAGGGACGGGCCATCGAGCGCTCCATGATGAACGCGATGGGAAGGTCCGCACTCTGTTCGACGAACGTGCGCCAACGCATGAACCCTTCAGACGTCTTGCGGCCGGTGAAGAGGGCGGTATTGAGGATCGAGAGGCGATCGAAGAGACCGGGCTGTTCCACCGCCAGACGCAGCCCGATGGGACCGCCCCAATCTTGGACGACGGCCGCCCCCCCTTCGACGCCCAGGCCTTCCAGCAGAGCCGCCATGGCGACTGTATGAGCGTCGTACGTGTAGGCCTCGGGTCGGGTGGGCTTGTCGGATTTCCCGAAACCGAAGTAGTCGGGGGCAATGACCCGATAGCCGGCGTCGAGCAGTGGCGGCATGACTTTGCGGTAGAGGAAGCACCAAGTGGGCTCTCCGTGGAAAAGGACCACCGGCCGGCCCGTGCCCTCGTCCAGGTAGTGGAGGCGAATGCCGTCCCAATCGAACCAACGGGGTTCGAAAGGGAAATCGGGCAGGTCGACAAACCGCTCGTCAGGGGTGCGCAAGAGCTCAGGCATCCGTGGGTTCGTCGTCTTCGGCCGGCCGCGGCTGGGCCGGCACGATGAGCACCGGCTGTCGACCGTCTTGGATGACGCGCAAGGACACGCTCTCCCAACTCGCCTCATCGAATATGGGCCGGGTGGCGCCGAGAATGATGAGATCGGCTCCCCGCTTCTCGGCGACTTCGAGGATCGTTTGGGCCGGTTCCTCACCTTCCAGCAAGTTGACTTCCGCCTCGATGCCCTCGGCCCGCAGGGCGGCCAGTAGCGGGTCGGTGAGCCGCCGGCCCCGCTCCTCGACGTATCGGCCGATGACATCCTCATGCGGTCCCCATGGCCGGTCGTCCCCGAGGGGATGCCACTCCTCGGAGCGGATCTCATCGAGGAACGACCGGGGCACCTCGATGACGGTGATCACCGACACGGTGTCGCCCTCGTCTACCAGCCGGGCGGTGAACAGGGCCGCCGGACCGGGTGCCAACGCACCGCTGGTGGCGATGAGAATGTGCATCGCGAAGAGCCTAGGTGGCCTGGCCGTCGGGCGCCGACGGCACCAAAATGTGGTGCTGCGAGCGATTGGAGTCCGCAGTGGCGCCGCCCAGCGACGAGACCATCAACAAGGTGTTGTGGAGGATCCCCAACGTGCTGTGCCTGGTCGGATCCCGGGCCGGGGAGGAATGGAACGGGATGACGACCAGCTGGGTCACCCAGGTCTCGATGGAGCCGGTGTTGGTGGCCATCGCCATCGACAGATCTGCGCTGACTCATCGGCTCATCAGCCAAGGAGGGGCCTTCAGTATCAACCTCTGGGATCGAGCCGATACTCGACCGTTCGTGAAGTTCTCCAAGCCGGCCACCAAGGAGGGCATGACCCTCAACGGCCGCCCGATCCGGGAAGGGTCCACCGGCGTGCCCATCTTTGAAGAGGCCATCGCCTTCATCGAGTGCACGGTGTGGGATCAAAGAGATGTCGGAACTCATACGGTGTTCTACGGCGAGCTGGTCGACTGCGGGTTCCAAGGAGAAGGAGAGCAGGCCGAGGTGGCCCGCATGGAAGACACCCGGATGAAGTACGGGGGAGTGAAGCGGCACTAGGGGCCGTCGGCCGGATTCTCACTTACCATCCGCCCATGGACATCCGCGTCGAGGGCAAGGTCGCCCTCGTGACTGGGGCCAGCCGGGGCATCGGCGAAGCTTGCGCTGCCGAGCTGCTGGCCTCCGGCGCGGCCGGGGTCGTGATCACATCCCGCAAACCCGAGAATCTCGAAGAGGCGACGACCAGACTGGGCGAGCCGGACCGGGTGCTGGCGGTCGTGGCCAAGAACGACGAGCCGGAGCAGGTCACCGCGGCGACCAAGAGGGCCGTCGAGCACTTCGGGGCGCTGGACATACTGGTGAACAACGCCGGCACCAACCCGGTGGCCGGGGACCTCACCGACGTCGAACTGAGCGCCATCGACAAGGTCTGGGCCGTCAACCAACGGGGCCCGCTGCTGTACGCCCGTGAGGCCTGGAAACAGTGGATGAGCACCCACGGCGGGGCCATCGTCAACGTTGCCTCGATTGCCGGGCTACAGCCCAGTCCCGCCCTGGGTGCCTACAACGTCTCCAAGGCGGCTGTGATCCACCTCACTCGCCAGCTGGCGCTGGAGATGGCCCCCGGGGTGCGGGTCAACGCAGTGGCCCCCGGGCTGGTGCGGACCCGCTTCGCCACGTACCTCTACGAAGGCCGGGAGAAGGAGGTGGCCCAGGCCCATCCCCTGCGCCGGATCGGGCTTCCCGAGGATGTGGCTCGCGCCGTCGTCTTCCTGGCTTCGGACGCCGCTTCTTGGATCACCGGGATCACCCTCCCCGTCGATGGAGGGGCCACCGGTGCCACCAGCGCCGCCGGACTGGGTTGATCAGCTGAGCGGATAGCCGGGCCGGCCGGAGACCAGCCAGTCTTCGAACGCCTTCTCGGTTTCGATATCACGGCCGGCCTGCTCGGCCAGGAGGTAGCGGTGGTGGAGGAAGTCGGCGTATCCCTGCACCGGGTTGCCTGAGGGCCCCATGGCCTGCTCGATGCGCACGAGGAGAGGCTCGAACACGTTGACCCGCCACTGCACCGCCGCCACCGCTTTTCCCGCTGGAGAGTCGGTGCCCTGCTTGGCGTGGTGGTAGTGGAGGTCGGAAAGGATCTGGCGGGCCTGGCGCTCCGTGGCCTCCACTCGGGCCAGCTCGTAGAGCCGGTGGGCGTGGAAGCGTCGGCCGCCCACCTTGAGCCGGAGTCGAAGGCGCGACTCACCCTCGGCGCCGGGGACGATCTCGACGTCCTCCACCTCGAAGCCCATGGCGTTCAGCCGCTCGACCCGATCGTGGATCTTGTAGGTCTCATCGCGACGGATCTCCTCGTCGCGAGTCAGCTCGTGCCACAGCCCCTCGTAGCGGAGGGCGATGTCGTCTCCGAGCGCCAGGTCGCCGGCGTCGACCTCGATGTCTTGGGAAGCGGCGATGTCGGCCATGCCCCCGGCCACGTTTTCGATCATGAGATGGAGGTCCTCGGTCCGCTGCCCCTCGGTCAGCCGGTCGTGGAGGGAAACGGTCTCGGCGTCGACCATCGTCACTTGGAGCGCCTCGGCGTCGTAGCGATAAAGGACGTTGGAAAGCGAGCAATCACCCCAAAACGCTCCGAGCAGGTGCAGCTCGACCAGGAGGTTGGCGAAGGCGTCGAGCATCTGGTTGCGGCGGGGCCCGAAGCCGCCCCCTTCGATGAGCTCGCGGTACGAGAAGGTGTAGTCGAGGTAGCGAGTGATGACCGCTCCGGCCCCTTCCTCGTCCGGAGGGATCCACGGACGCTCGACGATACCCACCGGCTCCACCACCGAGGCATCACGATTACGCAGGCCGCGCAGCATTTGCCATTCGTGGCGGGCCAGCTCGAGGGACATCTCCTTGACGGCGTAGATATCGCGCAGGTAGGGCACGAACACGATCTCATGCCGATGGATACCGGTGGGGAGGTCTACGAGCCGATCGGGGTCCCATTCCGTCACAGAGCGCGACCAGTCGAGGTCGAGGAAGTCGGGATGTCCGGAGCGGATGTTCAGTTTCGGCGTCGGCATCAGGGCAATTGTGGCCGGTTCCCGAGGCCTTCTTCCTCTGCGAGCTCTACCTCGATGAGCGGGCTGCGCTCCACCCAGGCATCGATGCGTTCGGCGGCGCCGACCCGGCTGGTGATCTCGGTGAGGATCTCACGTCTTTCCACCGGATCGGTGATTGCCGTGGCCCGTGCGGCGAGATCGGCTTCGGTGCTGTCTTTGAGGTGGAAGGTGAAGTCGGGGTTGGCTCGCAGGTTGGCATACCAGCTGCGCCGTCCCGGCATGCCGGTGATGAAGATGCGGTCGTCCAGGTTGTGGAACCAGATCTCGATACGGCGGGGCCGTCCGGTCTTCCGGCCGATGGTGGTGATGTCGATGACCCGATCGCTGGTGAGTGCAGTCCGAACGTCGTCGTTCATGTGGCCGAACAACTCTCCCCGGCACTGGGTCATTCCCGGCTCGCTCCCACAGCCGGGATCGGCGGTACCCTCGAGGCGTGGAGGTTCCCGTCCGGGTGGAGATCGAGCAGGGCGAGCGGGTCTTGCTGACCTGGGAGGACGGGTCGAGGACCACGCTCACGGGACGGCGCCTTCGGGAGGCGTGCTGGTGTGCTTTGTGCGGGCAGCCGGAGGGAGAGGAGGCCACCGCGCGAGTGTTGGCGGGCCCGGAGCCGATTCGCATCGCCTCGGCCGAGCTGGTGGGCAACTACGGAATCAGTTTCATTTTCGAGCCCGACGGCCACCACACCGGCATCTTCCCCTTCGATGGGCTGGCCCGCCTGGGGCGGTGAGGCGGGTCGGGACTCCACCGCGGCCTCGCCCCCGATCGGGCCCGGTGCCCCACGCTCACGGCGGAAGGGCCCGGGCCGGACGCCGGTCCGCTAGCGTCGCACTGCGGAGGAGGTGAAATGAAGAAACCCGCCATCGTGTTGGCCGCGGCGGCGTTGGCGCTGGTCACGTTCCCCTCCTCCGTGTTGAGAGGCATGGGAGCCGAGCAGCTCTACGAGGTCGATCTGATTCGCTTCCTCGGTGCGCTTCTCGGGGTCGCCGCGGCCCTGTTCGTGGCGGTATCACGACGCCGCGATCTCGTCCCTGCGGTGCCGGTGCCGAGAGGCCTGGGAGTCGGGGCCGTTCTCGCCGGCGCCTTCCTCTTCTCCGGCCAGCCCTTCTTTCTGATCCTCTTGTTCACGACGACGGTCGGCATGACCCTGCAGCTGGCCAGGCCGCTTCTCGATGCGGCGTTCGGCGGGGGGATCATCGACTAGGCACCGAAATCTGTCACAGGCGCAGAAGACAATGGTGCGGTGAGCGGAGCGACGATCCTCCACGCCGACCTCGACGCGTTCTACGCCTCGGTCGAGCGGAGGCGAGATCGACGGCTCACGGGCCGACCGGTTGCCGTGGGCTTAGGCGTCGTGCTGGCTGCCAGCTACGAGGCGCGCCCCTACGGGGTCCGCTCGGGTATGTCGGGGTCAGAGGCCCGACGCCGTTGCCCGGAACTGGTGACGGTACCGCCCCGGATGGCCGACTATCGAGAAGCAAGCGACGCCGTGTTTGCGATCTTCCGAGATGTGACTCCCGGCGTCGAGCCTCTGTCGCCCGACGAGGCCTTCCTCGATGTCGCCGGAGCGATCCGCCATTTCGGTTCGCCCGGCGACATTGCCCGTCTGTTGCGTACCCGGGTGCAGTCCGAGGTGGGGCTGCCCTTGTCGGTCGGGGCGGCTACCACCAAGTTCCTGGCCAAGGTGGCCAGTCCGGTCGCCAAGCCTCACGGCATCGTGGTAGTCCTTCCCGGCCACGAGTTGGCCTTCCTGCACCCGCTTCCGGCCGGGTTGCTGTGGGGGGTGGGCGATGCCACGTTGGAGCGGTTGCGGCGGTATGGGGTCCGCACCGTCGCCGACGTGGCGCGACTACAACCGGCCACCCTGACCACCATCCTGGGTCGAGCGGCCGGAGCCCACATTCATGCCCTGGCCTGGAATCGGGATCCCCGTCGGGTCGATCCCGCCCGGGGGCGGGGCTCGGTCGGCTCACAGAGCACGTTCGGTCGGGACGTCCACTCTCCGGACGCCATCGACGCAGTGCTGGTCCGGCTGGCCGACCGGGTGGCGGCCCGTCTGCGCAAGGCCGACTTGGCGGGGCGGGCCGTCACCGTGACCTTCCGGTTCGCCGATTTCGCCACGATCACCCGACGTCACACTCTCGTCGAGCCGACCCATACCTCGGCTCTGATTCTCAGCGTGACGCGATACCTCGTGGCTCGAGCGCTGGAGGCGACGGACGCCGGAGTCGGCCGACCCGGGGACGGGCGAGGCCTCCGCCTCTTGGGGGTGACGGTATCCCAGCTCCGGCCGGCGAGTCCCTCACAGGCCGAGCTTCCGCTGGGCGCCTCGGAGCGATCGGGGAATCCCGGGGGTGGGTTGCATACCTGGGACCGGCTCGATCGAGCGATGGACGAGGTGCGGGAGCGGTTCGGGCGGGAAGCTGTGGCCCGAGCGTCCACGCAGCGGCGCCGGGATTGGGAGTGGGAGACGGGTCGCCTGCTGGACGAGACGGTACGGGGCCCCGTTGCGGTACCGGATTCAGTGGAGGCCGAGAGGGGTGGCTTGTACCTCGACCGGAATGAGGTGGATCCGGTTGTCGGGCCGACCGTCTGACGGTGCCGGAAGGCCCAGTCGATGAAGAGGAGCCGGTGCCGGGCCAGGCCGGTGTCGGGATCGAATCCGCCCACCAGCAGATATCGCTCGTCGAGGCTCCAGGCCACGGAGTTGGCGAGGATGCCGGCCCGGATGTCGTTCAGCAACCGGCCATCACTCGAGTAGAGGCGAACCGGGGCCGGACCTCCGGCATCCGTGCCGAAGCGGTGGCTGAGAACCGCAATCCGATCGGACTTGGGCAGCCAGGCGGCCGACGCCGGATACTCCAGCGGATCGTCGAATTCGATGAAGCGATCCACTCCGGTCAGGGAAGAATCGCTCAAGAGCCAGCTGCGACCCACGAGCAGCCGGGCACCAGTCGCCAGGACGAGCCTCCCATCCGGGGCCGCCGCCAGTACCTGAGCGTCCATCATGGCCAGGAGCACGCCATCGGGGTCGAGCGTGGCCACCCCGCGTACGGCTTGCTCCGTTGTGTCATCGAGCAGACGGGCGGTGCGACGACCGGTGCTCACGGCAAATCCCCAATCTCCTCACGCCTCGACCTTCACCAGCTGATCGAAGGACGCCACAGGGCGGCCACCGGCGAGGCTCCCGGCGTTGGCCGTAGAGAGCACGAAGTGGTCACCCTCCTGCTGCACCCAGGCCAGGCGACCGGGCTCGGTGGGGTGCCAGGAGAAGCTGGTGACCGATGGCGGCCGGGCGCAGGGTCGGCCACGTGCCCAGGTACAGGGAGGGGAGGGGACTTCCACCCGAGGGGCCCAATGCGCCGGCCCGACGCTGGGCGGCATCGAGCCGGTGGCTCCAGCGCCCCGGTGAGAGGGGGGATCGTTGGGCTCCTTCCTGGGCCGGCCAGGTGAGCAGCTGCCGGCCGCCAGTGTCGGCGCCGGCGTAGAGGGTGCCGCTGATTCCCTCCACGAAGGTTTCCAGGGTTGGCCCTCCGAGGTCGTTCGGGGACGGAGCGGCAGTGGCCGCCGGAGCAATGGCAGTCGGGCTCAATCGTTTCCCGGCCGGCTCGGCGTCGCCGGTTGCCGCCAGCAGGTAGCCGGCCGCCAGGCCGCCAATCAGGGCGATGATCACCGGCACAATCGCCGGCCGAGGAGCGAGATGGGGTTTGCTCGAGGCATCCGGGACGACGACGATTTCTCGCTCGTCCCCGAACTTCGCCAGGGTCGGCACCCGACCGGTGCGTCCGGGTTTGTGATGAAATGCTCGCCGGGCTGCGCCCGTTGGGGAGAATGAGACCATGGACATCGGCATCAACCTCGTCGAGAGCTACCTGCGTCTGGCCGGTTACCTGACGCTGACCGAGTTCGAGGTCCAGGGGCGCAAGGACGACGGCACCTACGACACGATCACGGATGTCGATGTTGTCGCCGTCCGCTTTCCGGGCAACGTCTACGTCGGCGACCCGCACGATCCCGAATGCGGGATGTTGTTGATCGACGACCCCGAGCTGCGCCTCGAGGAAGACTGCGTCGACGTGATCATCGGGGAGGTCAAACAGGGCGAGGCCGCCATCAACCCCAAACTGCTGGATCATCGAACGCTCCATGCCGTGCTCCAGCGCATCGCCTGGCTGTATGCCGAGGATCTCGAGGAGGTCGTCGCCGGCCTCCAGAAGGACGGTTTCCACACCTCGCCTTCGCGAGGCCACGGGGTCGTCCGCACCCGGATCGTGGCCTTCGGCCGCGCCCCGGAGAGCAACCTCAACACGATCACCCACACCCATGTCATCACCACCCTGCTGAGCTTCTTCGACCAGTTCGAGGACGCCTTACGCCCTCTCCAGTTCAAGGACCCCGCTCCCGCCTTCCTCCGCCTTCTGACCAAGATCGGTTTCGAGGTGAGCAAGCCGGAGTCGGCCGACGATCCGCCGAGCCGGTAGGCGTCCTCCGCCGCCGGTCCATCGCACCTACGCACGGGAACCGATTGAACGCGCTGCGTCGTCCCACCTTCGATGGGGTTTCTACCTCGATAGCGAAGGGAGATGAACGATGAAACCATTGGGAATCCTGGTCGTTGCGATGGCCGTTGCGCTCGCCGCCTGCACTACGGGAGACGAGGCGGATGGGGTCGTGGGCGGCGAGGCAGAGACGGCGCCGTCGCGGGAGATGGTTACGGCCGAGCCGGAGGACGGTTTCAAGTCGGTCGGCGTGGACGTGGTGGGTGCGGGTGAATCCGAGGTGCCCGCGGTGGACGAGATCTCGTCACCGCAGGTGCGCATCATCCGCGACGCCGGGCTCCAGGTCCGGGTCGATCAGGGCAGCTTCCAGCAGCGGTGGCGCGAGCTGCGTCTCATCGCAGCCGATCTCGGCGGCTACGTCAGCGACGCCTCCACCGGCGTCTTCGAGGAGGGGGACGACGAGTTCGCGTTCGGCACCGCAACCGTTCGGGTGCCGGCCGGCCGTTTCGACGAAGCCATCGATGCGTTTGGCGCCCTCGGCGAACAGGTGAGCTTCACGATGAACACTCAGGACGTCAGCGAGGAGTTCGTCGATCTCGAGTCGCGACTGCGTCACTGGAAGGCCACCGAATCGTTCTTGTTGGGGCTCATGGAGGAGGCCGCCACGATCGAAGAGGCGCTCCGCCTTCAGGACGAATTGGGCGAGGTACAGCTCACCATCGAGCAGATCGAAGGGCGGCTCCGCTATCTGGAGTCGAGGACCGAACTATCCGCGGTCACCGTGACGCTCACCGAGGCACCGGCAGAGCTGCCGCCGCCGGAAGAGCCCAAGGAGCCATCGGAGTTGGCGGAGGCGCTCGACAGCGCCCGACAGGTGATCATGGGCATCTTCAGCTTCCTCATCGTTGCCGCGGCGGCCGTGGTGCCGGTGGCGCTGTTCGCTCTGTTCGCCTTCGGCATCTGGAGACTGGGCCGCCGCATCGCCCGTCCCAAGGAGGCCGCCGTTCAGGAGTGAGGAGGGGCCTCTCCTAGCTCGACGGGTAGCACTCGGCCGGGCCACGATGTCAGCCGGTGTCCGTCATCGAGGCCTGAGCCCGGCCTCCTCGGCGTCCGTCTCTCGGGGGCAGGCCGGGCGGAGAGATCCCTCTCCACCCGACGTACCACCACCGGGAGGGCCGAGGCGACCGGCGTCGCCTGGTCCTCGCTCACGCGATCGTGACTTCCGCCAGGGGTTCCAGCCCTCCCGTCGTAGGCGGCAACCCGGCGAAGTCGAACGAGTTTCGTCGTCGGCGAAGTCGTGGATGTGAACGCTCGAGCCGCCGTCCCTTCCTCGTCGCCTTCACGGTCGAGTCGACGTGGATCACGGGGCCAGTCCGGTTCCCTTCCTTCAACACGGACTCGATCTCGTGTCCGGCCATCCCGATCAGGTCCAGGTCGGCGAGATAGTCGCTGAACCCTCCTCGCCCCGGTAAAGGCCGCCGAACGGATTGCTTCGAAGTCGAGCAACCGGCCGACCCGACGCCGAAGCCAAGCGCTCCACGGATCGCGAGAGCACGCGGCCCCCAGAATCGGCGGCGGCGTGTGGGCCGGTGTTCGGGGGCCCCGCCCGGTAGCTCAGTGGACGCCGTCGGCGGCGACCTTTCGGACCGTTACCGGTCCATGCTCCACACCATCAAGCCGGTCAGCTCTTCCATCTCACGGACCGGGGCCACCCCATCGAGCTCTTGGATCGTAGCCTCGATGTGGAAGACCTCGGTCCCGAAGTTGATATGGCCCGAGAAGGTCTGGCCGTCCTCGTCGGAGAAGGTGGCGTGGGCGTGGAGGAAGGGCTCGTCGTCCAGGATCGATATGTTGCCGATTCCGGAGGTGACCTCGAGGGGGCGGGCGATGCGGAAGTCGCGGTAGTCCTTGCGGTGCTGGTCGAAGTAACGCAACGAGGCGGAGCGAACCGCCCCGAGGAGGGTGACCGAGGCGGAACGAATGTCGTGGATCTTGGCGTAGGCGGTGATGCTCCCCACCAGGTCCTCGCCGGGGCCCAGTCGGAGCAGGTGGATGGGTCCGGGGTCGAAGCGGGACGCCGTCACACGTAGGTGCGGGCCACCCGCAGGGCGAGTTCCGCCATTTTGCCCTCGGGCACGAGGCTGCGTGCCTTGTCGGCGTCGAGGCGGCCGACACACACCCGGCACCACTCGGACGCCTTGCCCTTGATCACGTGCTCGGCGTCCTCCGGACCGAAGACCCATTTGGCGTAGCCGGGCCCGATCAGCTCGACCCGGACCGGCTCCTTGTAGTCCTCTCCGTTGACCTCGAACGCATAGGGGAGCGACTTCCAGCCGAACCAGGCCACATGTCGCAGGCGATCCAGCTCCTCGGGTTCGGAGCCGAACGTGGTGTGGATATCGAGAGCATGGAGCCACGTGTCGACCAGGCGCGACGTGGCGAAGGTCTTGGCGCTCATCTTGCCGGCGAACCAAGGCACGCGCTCGCCGGGATCTTTGCGGCTCAGCGAGTCGACGACGGCTGCCCGAGCCAGCCTCCACCACTCGATGACCTCTTGAGATCGGGCCGGGCCCCGGTCGGCGGTGTCGTTCACGAATTCGTCGAACGTGGCGAAGTCGAGTGCTTCAGAGAGGCGCGATCCCCGGCTCTCGAGAGCGTCGCGGGCATACTCCTCGAAGGTCGCCAGGTGGGCGATGTGCTGGCGAACGTTCCAGCGGTTCACCGGGGTCCGCTTCAGCCAGTCGCGGTCGCCTATGCCTTGCAGGAACTGGTCCAGAGCCTGCTGTTCGGCCACCACGTCGGCGAGTATTTCATGCACAACCGCGCATTCTAGGCCTGGGCTGGTAGTCCGTTCCTGGTCAGGAAGGAGAGCCGAGGATCTGATTGAGCCGGTTGATGAGCTGACGAAGCCGGCCGAAGTGGCGCCGGTTGAAATCCATGCTGATGCGGAACAGATCGACGTTGTCGTCGTCACGGATCTCGTCATCGGTAGCTTCGATGGCCTCGATCCGGCCCGAGGTCAAGATGTCGGCGAAGTCCTCGTTCAGCTCCTCGATCAGCCCGGGGGTGGTGGGGTGGCGGAGGCGCAGCACCAGCCGACCCCGAACGAAGCGCTGTGAGTGGTAGTTGAGGTAGAAGTCGCATATCTCCTGGGCGGCCTCTTCGACGTCGGAGGTGAACTTGAACAGGTGCTTGTCCTCCGGGGAGATCATCCCCTGATCTTCCAGCTCACCGGTGAAGTGACGCCAAGCCTTCCAGTAGTTCGTGCCCTCGGCTTCCATCAGCACGATCGGGTGCATGTTGCTCTTGCCGGTCTGAGTGAGGGTCAACAGCTCGAAGAGCTCGTCCTGGGTCCCGAACCCGCCCGGGAAGATGACGAAGGCATCGGACTCCTTGACGAACATGAGTTTTCGGGTGAAGAAATACTTGTAGTTGATGGTCCGGCTCTCGTGCAGGTAGGGATTGGGCTCCGACTCGAAGGGGAGGCGGATGTTGACGCCGAACCCGGCCTCGCCGGCGCCCAGGTTGCCGGCCTCCATGATCCCCGGGCCGGCGCCGGTGATGACCATCCAGCCCCGGTTGTCCGCCATCTCCCGGGCAAACTCGGCGGCCAGCTGGTAGTTGGGATCCTCGGCCGGGGTACGGGCCGAGCCGAAGATCGTCACCTTGGGGATGGCCCGATACTGGTTGAAGATGAGAAATGAATAGCGCATCTCCTTGAGGGCACTGTTGGCGAGCTTGAGGTCGGCTCGCGGGGTCTCGTCCTTCAGCATCTTCAGGCCACTCACCAGGAGCTCCCCGATCAGGTCGACATCGTGGGTGTGGTTGGTGTGGTCGCCCCGCTTCTCGATGACGGCCGCAACCAGCTCCTCGAGCTTGCGGTCCAGCTCGGGGTCGCCGAGGTCGTAGCCACGCTCGGGTCGTTTGCTCATCGTGCTCTCAAGGTAGTAATCATCGCTTCCTGCCTCGTCATCCGAACGGTGGGCCGGAGGGCCCGGTGCGGGCCACCGCGCTCCACACCGTCTCGTAGTGGTCGCGGTCGTAGGGATCGATGCGGGGAAGGACGAACTCCTCCCAGGATCGGCGCAGCGGATCGTCGGCGTCCTGGTAGATATGGAGGCCGGCCGGGACGCGGTCGAGGACGGTGCGCAGGCTCATCGGCGTCTCCACCCGGGTCCGCACGTCGGGGGCGGTGAATGAGTTGTTGACTTCGATGGCGAGCCGCCCGATCACGTCGATGAACTCGTCCTTGAGGTCGGGGTAGCGCCGGTGCAGCATCTCGGCGACCTGCTCCTCGGTGGGGAAGGATTTCTCCCAGATGACCCATCGGTCGGCGAACGCCTTGTTGAGGGTCTGGGTGCCGGCGTAGTCGCGAAGGTCGGTGGGGTTCATCGTGCCGAACAGGCGCACATCGTCGCGCAGGTGGACCGTTTCACCGGTGGGCAAACCCAGTGCCTGGTATCGGTCGAGCAGGCCGTGCAGTGCGAACAGGGTCTCGGCTCCGGCTGCGTTCAACTCGGAGAGATTGAGGAGCGCCGGCCCGCGCAGCGCCCTGGTGATGTCGCCATCCTCCCAGCGGCTCTCGGTGCCCCCCCGGCCGTCCCCGTAGAGTTTCACCGAGCCGATCAGGGTGATGTCCCGGACTTCGCCGGTCAGGGGGATGCGGTAGTAGGGGAGGTGGAGCAGGGCGGCGAACTGCTCGAGGTCGTGGTCCTTGCCGGTGCCCATGTGGCCTCGGAGTGCCAGGTGGAGAGGGACTTCGGCGAAGTGCCGGCGGCGAGTGTCTTCGAGCTGGGCCATCCGGAAGAGCATGCCCAGGTCCACGTAGTACGGGTCGGGGTCGGGGATGCGTTCCCTGCGCTGAGCCCGATCGGCTATGCCCTTGGGGAGTACGAACGTCTCCAGTTCGATGGGCTTGCATTCCCCAGAGGGGTCGGTGAAGGTGACCGTGTCGGGCATCAGGCTCTCCTTGCGGTCGGCAGATGGTAGGGGGTCCGCTCCGAGGAATGGCCCCACCAGGTGTCTCCACCCCAAACCGCCAGGGCCCGTGCCAGGGCGCCCCGCACTCCTTCGACCATCGCCTGGGCCAGAGCCTCGGGACGTTCAACGACCTCGTTGCGACGGTAGGCGGTCTCCACGGTGGTGTCGCCGATGCCGATGCCGAGCACCGTGGTACCGGAATGCTCCACTTCGGCGACCGCCTCCGCCAGGGCGGCCACCGAACCCCTGGTCATCCCGTCGGCGAGCACGACCAGCATGCGGGACGGAGCTCGGCGTGAGCCGAGGCGCTCGGCGGCGTAACCCACGTTGAACTCGTCGACGTTGGCGGCCTTGGTGAACATGGACACAGGCGGCGCCTGATCGGGATAGCGGCGAGCCTCGGCGGCCGCCTCCTTGGGCACGGCCGCCGTCCAGAACAGCCCGGCGAGGAGATCCTCGGCATTGCGCCACCGGTCGTCGAAAGTCTTGATCAGATAGTGGTTGACGGTGCGGGTGAGCCGCCCGGCCGCACCACCCCGGGTGCGGCGCAGCTCGCCGTGGGTCGTGTTGAGGCGCCCGACGAACGACTGCTCGCTGTCGTCTTGGGTGGCGGCGAACGAACGGTTGAACAGGGCCACCTCGAACTCGACCTGCAGCTCTTCGGCCAGGCGGGCCAAGGTCCACGCTCCGAGCGTGGCGGCGGCCATGGCCCAGGGGCGGCGATGAGCCTGGTCGAGGCCGCGCGGTTGCAGCATGCTGGCCGAGCCGTCGATCAGAAGGCTCACCGCATACGAACGACGGGTGGCCACAGCCCGTCGCTCGAACATGCGCTCGTAGAGTCCGGCACCAATCAAGAGGGCGGCGTGGGGCGACAAGTCCCCGGCGTCGTAGCCGGACCGAAGGCCACGCCGCTGATTGGCCAAGAAGAGCGGATACAGCTCACCGGACACCCGGCGTTGCGCCACTCCCCAACGCCGAGCGGTCTCGGCCAGGGCGGTGCGGCCTTGGGGGGCGAACCGGCTGAAGCGACTGGGAATGCGTCCTACCAGGAGCTTGCCTCCCTGGCCCGACGGCAGGTACACGGTGGGGGCTTCGGAGATGCGAACGATCTGATCGGTGCTGGCATCGCCGGCTTGATCGACCTCACCGGTACGGCCGTGCTCGGCCGCGAGCGCCTCGGCCGACCCACGGGTCTCCTCGTAGCCGACCGAGTCGCGCAGGATGGGACTGACGATGCGGACGGCATCGATACCCTCGGCCAGGGCCTCGGCTTCGTCGGCCTCGCGGCGCTCGGCTTGGCCGACCGTCTCGTTTTCGGCGGCATCCGACACCAATCCGTGGAGGCGAGCCACCGCCAGGAGCTGGAGAGCGAGGCCGGCCACCTCCCAGGCGTCGCCTGCCGTTCGAGCCTCGTCGAGGAAGGGCACGGCGTCGTCCAGCGCCGTAGCGACGTGCGGTTCGGTCCGCTTCTGCAGATGCTCCTTGGACAGGTAACGGGCCGTCACCAAGAATGCGCTCAGGGCGAACTGGCCCAGCGGCCGGGCTTCCTCCATGGCGGCGGATACCGAGGAGAGATAGAGATCGGCGAGGACCGAACGCGCTCCGTCGTAGCCGACGAACAGCTGCAGCTCCTGGCGGGCGTCCTCGAGAGTAAAGAAGAGCGCTTCGGCGGCCGGTCCGCCCGCCTCGCCGAGCGCATCGAGCAGAGACAGCGGCTCCAGTGATACCTCCCCTTGATAATCGTCGGGAAGCCACTCCCTGGGGAGGGGACGGCGCTCGTCGAGGTCGGTGGCCACCAGATGGACGACCTCGTGTAGAGCCGTCGCCAGCGCCACCTCGGGCGGGGTGACCGGCGCCGACCGGGTATAGGCGGCTTGGAATACGCCGGGATCGACCACGATTTCGTGATCAGAGGCCGCCGTCTTCGATCCGAGGCGGACCACCAGCTCGTCGTTGCCCGACAGCGAGCGAGCGAATCGGGTGACGGCGGGGGCCACCCGCTGGTAGCGGGCCACGACCGCCTCGATCGTCCGCTCCTCGGGCGGCAGGACCGAAGCGAGGATCGTCTCGTTGCGAGCGCGCATAACCCCCCATTGTGCCGCATCACCAGACAAGACCGAAGGCATATCGACCGAGTACCAAGGTTTGGGGGTGTTGCTGCCGCATAATGAAGGTATGAGCGAGGACCTGGTGGTGGGCGACAAACTCGTCATTCCCGAGCGAGAGCTCGAGTGGCGCTTCACAACGTCGGGCGGGCCCGGCGGTCAGCACGCCAATCGCTCGGCGACCCGTGCCGAATTGCGATGGGACCTCGGTTCCAGCGAGGCGGTCGATGACGACCTCCGTTCCGGCCTGATCGCCAGGCTGGGGACCCGGGTCCAGGACGGGGTGGTGGCGGTGATCGTCGACGAATCCCGTTCCCAGTGGCGCAATCGACAAACCGCTCGTCGGCGCTTGGCCGAGATCGTGGGAAGTGCCCTCATCCCACCCAAGCGGCGGCGCCCCACTCGCCCCGGGCCGGCGGCCAAGCGACGGCGTGTGGAGAAGAAGCGCCGCCGGGCTCAAATCAAGCAGCTGCGCCGGCCCCCCGAGATCGACTGACCGACCGTTCGCCCTCTTCCTGGTTGGCGTCCTCTGGATCCCCCTTCCCTACCGGGCGGGGGAGCGTCAACTCCCGGCCAGGAATTCGAACAGCAGCGCGGTCAGTTCATCGCCGTTGCTCTCGAACAGGTTGGTGCCGTGCTCGCCCGAGGCGTAGATCGCCACCTCCTTGGGTTCTGCAGCTGCGTCGGCCAGGGTGTTGGCGATGTCGGCGTAGTCGGCATCGCCATCGCCGGCGATGAACAGCTTGGGGGCGACGATGTTGGGCACCGCACCCAGGCCGTCTGTGCCCTCGAACGCCGCCGGCGCCGACAAGGTGACCACCCCGGCCACGTCCCGCCGGGCGGAGGCGGCCAGCGACCCGGTGCCGCCCATCGAGGCTCCCATGACGAACAGTCGTTCGGCTCCTTGGTCGAGAGCAAAGTCGATGGCGGCGATGACGTCACTCTCGACATCGAATCCGTCGCCCTCGCTGTTGCCGTAGCCGCGGAAGTTGAACGCAAGAGCGGAGTAGCCCTCGCCGGCCAGGAGCCGGGCGAACGGGAACCACGAGCTCATGTCCGCCGGGCGCATGTGGGCCAGCACCACCCAGTCCGGACCGTCTCCGAATGCCGTCCCTTCGAGTACGAGACCGTCCGACGTGGTGAAGGTCAACTCCCTCGGGCCGGCCGCTGCGGACTCGTCGGCCTCGGATGTGATCGGAGCCGTCTCGTCTGGTTCCGATACCGTGGTGGGAGCCCCCGGGCCGGTGACGACCGGCGACGGTGCGGTCGGGCTCTCGGGTTCGGTTGCGTCGCCGCACGCGGTGACGACCAGGGCCAGCAGCACCCCCACGGCGATGGTTCGCATGGCGCCGGCTAGACGCCCACAGCGCTCGAGTAGCCGGCGGCGCGGCGGGCTTGCATCTGGGTATAGACCAGATCCATGGACGCCTGGGCGGCTTCGGCCACGTAGCCGGCTGCGCTGGTCAGGCTTTCGGGATCGTCGGTGTCGAGAGCCAGCAGACGCAGTGTGACCTGGTATTGAAAGCTGTCCTTCACCATGGCGACATACGTGGAATCGGCCACCAGCGCCTGCAGCCTCTCCAGCGGACGGAAGTAGAGGAGCAGGGCGAGCACCAGGCCGCCGAAACCGCCGAGGATGGCGAAGCTGATTTCATCGATGTCGCCGCGGAAGAAGGCGCGGGCCGGGAAACCGATCAGCGCTACTCCGAAGAGGAACAGGCCCACCGAGAGAACGATGGTGGCCCAATACGTGATGCGCAGGCGGCGCCGTAAGCCCCGCACCTCGCGCTTGCCGGCGTCGAGTGTGCTGTGTAGCTCGTCCAGCAACCAGCCGTCCGGGGACTTGACCACGGGCCGAATGGAGGAGCGCCACAACGTCGGGGTTCGGCCTGTGGCACCGACCGTGGGAGCCGAGTCGTATGGGCTGGCCGGCTGTGCCAGCGGGTTTCCCTGCGTCTGACCCCTGTCGCTCCCGATCTTGCCCGACGGCGCCTGCGACTGGGACGCCTGATCCTTGGTTGCGGCGGCCGGTTGCTGGGCCCTATCTGAGCTGTCGGCCATCATCTACCTCCTACCGGGTCTGGATCGGGCCCGATCGCCCTACCTTTCCTCGCCCAATGTCACGTCCTACCAACCCCAACTTACACGGGATCGGCGAGCCCCGCGGCCGGTTTCTTTGCTCGATCCTTCGGCCCCACTCGGCCGCTGTCGGCGCCGGTCCCTAATATCGCCGCGGTGCACTACGAACTGACCACGCTGCCGGGCGGAATCCGTGTCATCACCGAGCAGATGCCCGAAGTGCGCTCCATCGCAATCGGCTGCTGGGTCGATACCGGCAGCAGGGACGAGACTCCCGTCGAAGCCGGCTGTTCCCACTTCCTCGAGCACCTGCTCTTCAAGGGGACGGAGGAACTCAGCGCCCAGGACATAGCCCAAGCGTTCGACGCCGTCGGCGCCCAATCCAATGCGTTCACGTCGAAGGAGTACACGTGCTATTGGGCCAGGATGCGTGACGCCGACCTTCCCCTCGGGGTGGAGCTGCTGGCCGAGATGATCCAGCGCCCGGCGTTTCGCCAGGACGAAATCGACTCCGAGCGCCATGTGGTATTGGAAGAAATCAACATGAATGAGGACGATCCCACCGACGTGGCCTACGAACGTTTTGCCCGAGCTTTGTGGGAAGGTCACCTCCTCGAGTTTCCGGTACTGGGTACCAAGGATTCCATTGCCGAGATGAGCCGGGACACCATCGCCAACTACTGGCGCCGACGCTATGGCGGGCCCTCGCTCGTCGTGGCGGTGACCGGCAACCTCGACCACCAAGCCGTGGTCGAGGAGATCGCGGAGCGCTTCGATGGATTCTCGGGAGACGAGGTGGACCACAGCCACCGCCCGGCTCCGGTGGAACCGCGCGTCAAGGTGGAGCATCGCGACACCGAGCAAGCTCACCTGGTGCTGGGAGGCGAGGGCCTGACCAGGGACGACGAGCGCCGTTTTGCGTTCGGCGTTCTCGCCCACGTCATGGGCGGCGGGATGTCCTCGCGCCTCTTTCGTGAAATCCGCGAGAAGCGGGGCCTGGCTTACGCGGTCTACATGTTCCGCTGGCCCCATGCCGACTCCGGGGCCTACGGGGTCTATGTGGGGACGACCCCCAGCCAGACTGCTGATGTGCTGAGGCTCGTCAACGACGAGCTGGACAAAGTCGCCGCCGACGGCATCACCGAGGAGGAGCTGGAGCGGGCCAAGGGCCACACGAAGGGAAGCCTGGCCCTTGCGATGGAAGATGCCAACAGCCGGATGTCCCGGCTGGGCCGCAATGAGCTGACCGGGGTGGAGCACCTCAGCGTGGACGAGATCGTCGAGCGAGTGGAGGCGGTGACCGGGGGTGATGTGGCCGTTCTCGCTGCAGAAGTATTCGGCACCCCGCGAGTCATCGGCGCCACCGGTCCCTTCCAGGCCGAGGACCTGGGCGAGTTCGTCGCATGATCCGGGTGGCGGTATCGGGAGCGGCCGGCCAGATGGGTCGGCTGGTCGCCGCGGCAGTCGATCAGGCCTCCGACCTGCAGCTGGTTTCCCTGTACGACCCCCACCACGGCGGAGTCGAGATCGCCGGACTCGCCGTTGCGGACGATCCGGCCGCCGTGGCCGGCGCCGAGGTCGTGGTCGAGTTCACCAACCCGGCGGTGGTCATGGACAACCTGGCGTCATGGCGAGAGCGCGGCGTCCACGCGGTTGTGGGAACCTCGGGCTTCGATGCCGCCCGACTCGCCCAGCTGGAGGAACTGTGGGGCCCGGGACCGCCCAACTGCATGGTGGCCCCCAACTTCTCGATCGGGGCGGTGCTGATGATGTATTTCGCCGAGAAGGCTGCCCCCCATTTCTCGGCCGCCGAAGTGGTGGAACTGCACCACGATCGCAAGGCCGATGCCCCTTCGGGCACCGCATTGGCCACTGCGGCCCGGATCGGCGGCGCCGCTGCCCAACGCCGGGCCGCCGAGTCGGAGGAACTGGTCCCCGGAGCCCGCGGTGCCGCAGTCGACGAGGTGCGGGTGCACGCAGTGCGCCTACCCGGCTTGCTGGCCCATCAGGAGGTGATCCTGGGCGGCGAGGGCCAGATCCTCACGATCCGTCACGACACGACGGACCGGGCATCGTTCATTCCCGGAGTTCTGCTGGCGGTGCGGCAGGTGGCCGACCGACCCGGAGTCACCGTGGGCCTCGAGGGGCTCCTCGGCCTCGACTAGTCAAGTCCGGGCCTCAACCGTCCGAAGAAACGAGGAGAACCGAGCCCAAGGAGGGACATGCGCGTGCGATTCCCGGCGGTATTGGCCGCCCTGTCACTGGTGGTTGTGGCGTGCGGTTCGGGGGAGGGCGCCGGTCGGGATGCCGATGCCGGGGTTCGCCAGGGCACCGAGGGGGAGGCAATGACCCTCGCCTACTCCTACGACCCCGACACCACTCTGGGCTACGACTTCAGCATGGACATGTCGATGCAGGGCAACGGCGACTTCAGCGGGGTGGGCGATTTCGAGAACATGGCGATGACCATGCAGGCCGAGGGGGCCCTCGACTACGCGGTCGGGGCCGGCCCCGACCCAGGCACGGTCGAGATTTTGCTGCAGCCTTCGATCGACAACGTCACGTTTGGCGAGTTCAGCATCGATGGGGAGTCCCTGGCCGACCTGCTGCCTGCCTCCGACCTCACCGAGCTGGCCGGCACCGAAGGGATGATCCCCGAGATGGTGGTCGTCCTCGACGAGCAGGGCAACGTGCTCGAGATGCGTTCGGGTGATGTCACGGTTCCCACCGAGTTCCTGAGCGGTCTCGGCGGCGGGTTCGACCCGACCGGCTTGGGTACCTTCGGGGCGCTGTTCGGTCCCACCTTTCCCGAAGAGCAGCTGCGCATCGGGGCCGAGTGGAGCACGGAGAACACTCAAGAGATTCCCGGCTTCGGGGCGATAACCGCGGTGACCCATCACCGCGTCGTCGAAGCCGAGGAGGTCGGGGGCCGCGACACGCTGGTGATCGAATCGAGCACCGACGTCGCCCCCATCGAGCTCGATCTCGAAGACATGATCAAGGCGTTCACCGAGATGGATCCCGCCCCCTACGGCATGAGCGAGTCGGACCTTGCCTTCGCCGAGTTCGGCATGCGGGAGTTCGAGAACATGGGCATCGAATTCAATATCGCCATGGAGTTTCCGTCGATCGAGGTGACGACGTGGTTCGATCCCGGTGCCGGGCTGATGGTCCGTACCAGCGGTACAACCGACATGGTCATGGACATGAAGTTCGACTCTCCGGAAGGTTCCGGATCCATGAAGCTCGACGTGTCGCTGGACATGATCATGCGGCTCGGCGAGACCAGCGCGGCTGCCTAGAACGGATCAGGCGGGGCCGGTTCGGTAGGGGCGGCCGGCCCGCCTGGGGGGCTCCCGGTTCGACCGACCAAGGTGATGTCGCACGGCCACAACCGCCGGACTTTTCCGAAAGGATGACTTTTCCGAAAGGATGAGGTCGGTCCCTAGAACAGCTCGCTGGCGAGCTTGCGGCGATACTCGACGGCGAGTGGATGGTCGGCGCCGAGCAGGTCGAAGATGTCGAGCATAACCCGACGAGCCTCTTCCCGAGAGTCGCCTCGCGATGCCACCACGGCGAGCAGGTGGTCCAGGGCGGGCTCGAACTCGGCCTTGGCTGCCAGCGCCCGGCCCAGCTCCAAACGGGCTTGCTGGTCGGAAGCATCGGCCTCCAGCTTGGCTTCGAGGGCGGGGACATCGGATTCTTGGGAAGCGGTCACTCGGGCGGCCGCCTGGAGTCGCTCCACCTCTGCAGTGGGGGACAGCTTGCCCAGCACGATGAGGGCCTCCTCGGTCTGGCCGCGTGCGATCAGCAGAGAGGCGAGGCCGGTGGCGGCGTCCTGGTGGCGGTCGTCGTGCTCGAGGGCCTGCCGGAACAAGGCCTCGCCCTGGTCATGATCCCCCTCCAGGACGGCGTCCCGGGCTCGATCCACCACGAGGTCGGCCTCCGAGGGGAGAAGGTCATCGACCCACTGTCGCAGCGCCGCCTCGGGTATGGCGCCGGTGAAGCGAGAAACGGCTTGCCCGTCTCGAAAGCCGAGCACCATCGGTATGCCCTGGACACCGAATTGCCGAGCGAGAGCTTGATTGCGGTCCACATCGACCTTCACCAGCTCGAAGGCGCCGGCGTGCTCTTGGGCCACCCGCTCCAGCATCGGGTCCAGGGTGCGACATGGGCCGCACCACTCGGCCCAGAAGTCGACGACCACGGGCATCTTGTGACTGCGCTGGAGGACGGCCCGCCCGAAGTCCTCGGTAGTGACGTCTTTGACGAATTCCATGGCAATCACAACACCTGAATGGGCCAGAACGATCCGAGATTACCGCTGCTACCGTCGAGTACGGATCAAGGAGGTTCTGGTGGCCCCGTTCGGTGAAGTCCTCACAGCCATGATCACCCCATTCGAGTCCGGCGGCGAGGTGGACTACGGCCAGGTGTGGAAGCTGGCCGAGTACTTGGTCGACAACGGTTCCGACGGCCTGGTCGTGGCGGGCACGACCGGTGAGTCGCCGGTGCTGTCGTCCGATGAGAAAGTGGCGATGTTCCGCACGGTCGTGGAAGCGGTCGGCAGCAAGGCCACCATCGTGGCCAACACCGGGACCTACGACACCAGGGAATCGGTCGAGCTCACCCGCCGAGCGGCCGAGGTGGGATGCGACGCCGTCATGGCGGTGACTCCCTACTACTCCAAGCCTCCTCAGGAGGGCTTGTACCGACACTTCATGGCCATCGCTGAGGCCAGCGAACTGCCGGTACTCCTGTACAACATCCCCGGACGTACCTCGCGGCGGATAGAGGTGGAGACCCTGGCCCGCCTCGCCGAGGCGCCGGGGATCGTGGCGGTCAAGGACGCCGTGGAGGACCTCGGCTTCACTGCCCAAGAGCGGGAAGCGTGCGGCGAAGCTCTGGCTATCTACTCGGGATCCGACAACCTGACGCTGCCGATGATGGTCGCCGGGGGAGTCGGTGTGGTCTCGGTGGCGTCGCACCTGGCCGGTCCGCAGGTGAAACGGATGGTGAGTGCTGCGGCGGAGGGGGATCTGGGAACGGCGACCAAGATCCACCAGGCACTGATTCCGCTCTTCGATGCCCTCTTCATCGAGCCCAATCCCATTCCGGTGAAGGCGGCCATGAACGAGGTGTGGGGATCGGTGGGTGAGCCGCGATTGCCACTGGTGCCGGCCCAGGCGGGCACGGTCGCGACGGTGAAGGAGGCCCTGGCCCGAGCCCAGCAGGCATGAGCGTTCGTATCACTTTCTTGGGGGGCTTGGGCGAGGTGGGGCGCAATTGCGCGTCGATCGAGATCGACGGCCGCATCGCCCTCATCGACTGCGGCCTGATGTTTCCCGAAGACGACATGCTCGGCGTGGACCTGGTGCTCCCCGACTTCTCTTCGGTCGTCGAGCGTTCCCACGCCGTGGAGTGCGTGGTGCTCACCCACGGCCACGAGGATCACGTCGGTGCGCTGGCCTTCTTCCTGCGCGACGTCAACGTCCCCGTGTATGGGACGTCCCTGTCCTTGGAACTGGCTCGGAGCCGCATCGAGGAGGCGGAGGTCGAGGCCACGCTCCAACCGGTCGAGCTGGGGGAGTGGGTGACGGCCGGTCCGTTCCGTTTCCAGCTGATCCAGGTGAGCCACAGCGTTCCGCACGGGGCGGCAGTGGCGTTCGATACGCCCGAGGGGATCGTCGTCCACTCGGGCGACTTCAAGCTCGATCCGACCCCGGTCGACGCTCGACCCACCGACCTTCCCGCATTCGCCGAGCTGGCGTCGAGCGGGGTGCGCCTGCTGCTGGCCGACAGCACCAACGCTGAGCGGCCCGGCTTCGTCCCATCGGAGTCATCGCTCAGCCAGCCGCTCTACGAACTGGTCGTCGAGTCGCAGGGGCGCGTGGTGGCGGCATGCTTCTCCAGCCATCTACATCGGGTGCAGCAGATCGTCAACGCGGTCGTCGACGCCGGCCGCTCCTTCGCCTTCCTAGGTCGATCCATGGAACGCAACACGGCGCTCGCCCGTGAGCTCGGAATCATCGATTACCCGCAAGACCGCTTGCTGCCCGTCGACGATGTGCTTGCCTTGCCGCCCGAGGATGGAGCCATCATCTGCACCGGCAGCCAGGGCGAGCCGTTCGCCGCCCTGTCCTTGATGGCGGCCGGCGAGCACCGCTGGGTGGACCTCGAGGCCGGGGACACGGTGATCATCTCGGCTACTCCGATTCCCGGCAACGAGGTGAAGGTGGGTCGGGTGATCAACGGCTTGTTGCGTCGGGGCGTGCACGTCTACCACGGGCACAACGCGGAGGTGCACGTCTCGGGACACGGGGCCCAGGAGGAGCTGCGCACCTTCCTCAACGTGGTCCGGCCCGAGGCGTTGGTTCCTGTGCACGGGGAGTATCGCCACCTGTTGGCCCACGCCAAATTGGCTCGCCAGATGAGAGTTCCCGAGGTGGTCGTGTGCGTGGACGGCGACGCCATCGTGCTGGCCGACGGCGAGATCCGCCACGAGCCGGGGGCCGTGCCGGCCGGCTATGTGTTCCTCGATGGCAGCGGCCTCGGCGACGTCGCTCACGGCGTGCTGCGCGACCGGCGCCACCTCGCCGACGACGGCGTGGTGATCGTCACCATCGGGATGGACGGCCACACCGGGGAGATCCTGGTGGGTCCCACGCTCGACAGTCACGGCCTCGCCGACGAGCCGGAGCCGGTGCTCGAGCTGGCGGCCAGGGAAGTCGCCGAAGAGCTGAAGCGGCTCGAGCGCCCCTGTGAGGCCGACACCGTCCGCCGCCACGCCCGAGAGGCCACCACCCGGGTCATCCGCCGCGAGACGTCGCGACGGCCGGTGGTGTTCCCGGTCGTGCTGGAGGTCTGACCACAACCAGAACCATCCCGGCAGGGGGTGATTGGCCCGGTGTCACTGAGCGGGTATGGTGATCCTCTCTTGGGCACCAAGACATCCCCCCGCTCCCGGGCAAGCGGGCGGAGGCGGGTGTCAGCGCCGAAGCGAAAAGGCCGCTCGGGTGCCGCGCTGGCGGCCTGGCGGCAGCGAATCTCCGACCGGCTCGGTCGCCAGACCGACGACCTGTGGGGCTTGTTGCTCGTGGTGGCTGGTGCCCTGGTCGCCCTGGCGTATCTCGATTTGGCCGGGCCGGTGGGCCGGGCCCTCGCCACGGTGCTCGAAGTGCTCTTCGGCTTGTGGGGCTACGTCGTACCGGTGGCGCTGGTCATCCTCGGCGCGGCGCTGATCGTGCGTCCTCCTCGCCGAGAACACGGCCGGTTTGCCATCGGCCTGGGCATGGTCTTTTTGGGTTCGCTGGCGCTCTTCCACCTGATGACCGGGGCGCTGTCGCTGGCCGGCAACGTCGAGTTGGTTGCCAAGCGGGGTGGTGCGGTCGGCTCGCTGATCGCCTTCCCGCTGCGCCGGGTCGTTGGCTTCTGGGGCGCCTTCACGATCCTTCTTGCCTTCACCGGCATTGGCGTGCTGGTGGTCACCAGGACCACCCTGCGCGAGGTCGGTCTCACACTGCTGGCTGCGGTCAGGAAGCTGGCCGTGTGGGCACACGGCTCCCGCACTCCCGAGGTCCACTCGACTGGGACCAGGCCCGGGGCGCGAAGTCGTCCGACACCCAAGCCGCAGCCGGCCCGCCCGAAGCGGGCCCAGCCGCAGACACGACCCAAGGCCAAAGCTCCCAAGCAGCCCATTCCCGAAGGGACCGGTAGTTATCAGCTGCCACCGCTCGACCTGCTTCATTCGGCGATAGACGAAGGCGCCCCGAGCCGGCGGGCCCTGGAGGAAACGGGACGGGAGCTGGAGCGGACCCTGCGCCAGCACGGCGTCGATGCCCGCCTGGTCCGCATCGTCCCCGGTCCCACCGTGACCAGATACGAGATCGAGCTGGCGGCCGGGGTCAAGGTGTCGCGGGTCACCGGGTTGTCGCACGATATCGCCTACGCCCTGGCGGCACCCGAAGTGCGGCTGCTGGCACCCATTCCGGGCAAGAGCGCCATCGGCGTCGAGGTTCCCAACCGCCATCGAAAGCTGGTGACGTTGGCCGATGTGCTGCGCAGTGAGGAAGCGACGGCGGCCACCCATCCACTCCAGGTGGGCCTGGGTATGAACATCAACGGGACCCCACACATGCTCAACCTCTCCGAGTTGCCCCACCTCCTCATCGCGGGAGCAACGGGGGCGGGCAAGTCTTCATGCATCAACGCCATCGTGACCTCGCTCCTGATGCGGACGACTCCCGAAGAGGTACGGGTGATCCTCGTGGATCCCAAGCGGGTCGAGCTGGGTCAGTACAACGGGATCCCCCACCTGCTCACCCGGGTGATCACCAATCCCAAGAAAGCCGCCGGTGCCCTGCAGTGGGCGGTCGGTGAGATGGAACGCCGCTACGAGCTTCTCGCCGAGGCCGGGGTGCGTGACATCGACGGCTACCGGGAGAAGTGGGCCGCCGGCGCACTGGATGAAGAGGCTTTCGACCGCTTCCCCTACATCGCCGTGATCGTCGATGAGCTCAACGACCTCATGATCGTGGCCGGCCGGGTCGTCGAGGAGACGGTGGTCCGGATCGCCCAGATGGCCCGGGCGGTGGGAGTCCACCTGGTGCTGGCCACCCAACGGCCCTCCGTAGACGTGATCACGGGCGTCATCAAGGCCAACATTCCCTCGCGCCTCGCCTTTTCGGTGGCCTCCCAGGCCGACAGCCGGGTGATCATCGACTCGGCTGGTGCCGAGAAGCTGGTCGGGCTGGGCGACATGCTGGTGGTCACGGCCCGCGACCCCAAGCCGGAGCGCATCCAGGGGGCATGGGTTTCAGAGGACGAGATCCATGCCGTGGTGGAGTGGGTGCGCCGTCACCGCACCACCGCCTACCGGGACGAAGAGGTGTTCGAGGCGGCCCAGCGACAGGCCCGGGACCATGACGAGTGGGAAGGCGAGGATCCCGATGTCATCCGTCAGGCAATGGAGTTGGTGGTCCGCTCCCAGCTGGGCTCCACGTCGATGTTGCAACGCAAGCTCCGTATCGGCTTTGCCCGGGCCGGCAGGGTGATGGATATCCTCGAACGGCGAGGCATCGTCGGCCCCTCTGAGGGCTCCAAGGCCCGCGAGGTCTTGATGACCATCGAGGAGCTGGAGGAGAAACTGGAAGGCGCCGAGGCATCGATGTGAGACGTTCCTACGTGCTCCTGTTGTGGCGAGTGGCCCGGCTGGTCGCGACCCTGTCCCGGCTGCGTAGCTGAGCCGGCCGTCGCCTCGTCTCGGACCTCGCGCGAGGGGGTGTGAGCCCAGGGTCCGTTAGCCTCACCCCGATGCCCGAACCGCTCCAGATCCTCGACACCCAAGGCATACTCGTCGGCGATGCTCCGATCGACATCGAGGAGACGCGCCCCCTGTATCGGGCCATGGTCGCCGCCCGTCTCTACGACCACAAGGCTTCGGCGCTGCAGCGGCAGGGTCGCCTGGCCACCTACGCTCCTTTCGAGGGCCAGGAGGCCACTCAGATCGGTGCCGTCGCCGCTCTCCGACCCGATGACTGGCTGGTGGCCACCTACCGGGACGCGGCCGCCATGTGGTTCCACGGCTACCCCTGGGTCAATCTCATACTGGGGCGGACCGGTGACGAGCGGGGCGGCTCGCCGCCCGATGGAGTGCCGGTGCTGCCCCCCTCGATCACCGTCGGGGCCCACATGCTTCACGCCGTCGGGCTGGGGTGGGCCGAGGTCTATCAGGGGCGCGACCGGGTGGCACTCACACTGTTCGGTGACGGGGCCACTTCGGAGGGCGACTTCCACGAGGCGATGAACTTCGCCGGGGTCTACCGGACCCCGACCATCTTCGTGTGTGAGAACAACGGCTTCGCCATTTCGATGCCCCGGGAACGCCAGACGGCTGCCGAGACCCTTGCCGCCAAGGCCGTCGGCTACGGGATTCCCGGAGTGCAGGTCGATGGCAACGACCTCTTCGCCGTCTACCGGGCCTGCGCCGAGGCGGTGACCCGGGCCCGGGCCGGCGAGGGACCCACCCTCATCGAGGCGCTCACCTACCGCATTGGGGCCCACACCACATCCGACGATGCCGGGCGCTACCGCGGCGAGGGGGAGGTCGAGGAACGACGGCGCCGCGACCCGGTAGAGCGGGTGCGCCGGTTCTTGGAGAAAGAGAGCGCTTGGGACCAGGCCTGGCAGGACCAGATCGAGGCCGAGGAGGGGGCACTGATCGAGGCGGCGGTGGGGGAGGCCGAGGCACTTCCCCCGCTGGGACCGGCCGACATCTTCGAGGGGATGTTCGCCGCCCCGACCGAAACCCTTGTGGAAGAGCGTTCGATGCTGCTCCGGGACGGAGGCTCCGACTGATGGCCGAGCGAAACGTCGCCCAGGCAATCAACTCGGCCCTCGACAACGCCCTCGCCGCCGACGATCGGGTGGTCGTCATCGGCGAGGATGTCGGCCGAATCGGCGGCGTGTTTCGGGTCACCGACGGACTCCAGGAGGCGCACGGGGAGCGGCGGGTGATCGACACTCCGGTCGCCGAGTCGGGCATCGTCGGCACCGCCTTCGGGATGGCGGTCGGTGGATTGCACCCGGTCGCCGAGATCCAGTTCATGGGATTCGCCTATCCCGCCCTCGACCAGGTAGTCAGCCACGTGTCCCGCATTCGCAATCGTTCCCGGCACCGCTTCACCGCTCCGCTGGTCATCCGAATTCCCTACGGAGGGGGCATCGGGGCCGCCGAGCACCATTCGGAATCCACCGAGGCCTTCTTCGCCCACGTCCCCGGCCTCAAGGTGGTGGTCCCGAGCGGGCCCTACGACGCCAAGGGGCTCTTGCTGGCGGCGATCGCCGATCCCGACCCGGTGGTGTTCCTGGAGGCCATCCGCATCTACCGGGCCCTCAAGGAGGACGTGCCCGACGACGCCTACACCGTGCCGATCGGCGCGGCGACGGTGTCCCGAGAAGGCGGCGACCTCACCCTCATCTCGTGGGGGGCGATGTTGCGTGAGGTGCGCAGCGCCGCCGAACTGCTGTCTGCCGAGGGCATCTCGACCGACGTCGTCGACCTGCGCTCCCTGGTCCCCCTCGACACCGAGACCGTACTCACGTCGGTGCACAAGACCGGGCGGGCGGTGGTGGTGCAGGAGGCCCCCCGGACCGGCGGTTTCGCTTCCGAGCTGGCCGCCCTGATCCAGGAGAAGGCCTTGTATTCATTGCAGGCCCCGGTCGAGCGAGTGACCGGCTGGGACATCGTGGTCCCGTTGCGCCGGGCCGAGCACCATCACATTCCCGCCGTGGAGCGGATCGTGGCGGCTGCTCGCCGAGCCCTGGAGGCATAGTGGCCCACGAGTTCCGTCTCCCCGACATCGGCGAGGGCCTCACCGAAGCCACCGTGGTGACCTGGCTGGCCCGGGTCGGCGACGACCTGGCCCTCGACGCTCCGATGGTCGAGGTGGAGACCGACAAGGCGGTCAGTGAGATTCCGGCCCCGGTGGCCGGCGTGCTGCTCTACCAGGGAGCCGCCGAAGGCGAGGTCCTGGCGGTGGGAGAGATCCTTGCGGTCATCGGCGAGGCCGGGGAGGAGTGGGCTCCCGATCGGGCGGCCTCTGCGGCACCATCTCTCGCGCCGGCGGCGCCCATCGTCGGGACGCTGGGCGAAGAAGCCGCCGTCGCCGGTCCCCGGACCCTGCCGGCGGTACGCAAGCTGGCCGCCGAGCTGGGCGTCGACTTGGGTTCCGTGTCCGGATCGGGGCCGGAGGGACGCATCACCGCAGAGGACGTCCGGGCCGCCGCCGGCGGGGGAGCGCTGGAGCGGGTCGAGCTGTCGCCGACGAGGCGGGCCATCGCCGAGCATCTCATCCGATCGTGGCGGGAGATACCCCACGTCACCACCTACGGCGAGGCCGAAGCCGAACCTTTGCTGGCGGCTCGAAAGGCTGCCGGCGGGCCGCTCCTGGAGGCGCTGCTCATCGGGGCGGTGACGCCCCTTCTGGCCGAGTTCCCCGAGTTCAATGCGTCGGTGGCCGGAGACGTGGTGCTGCTCCGGAAGCACTATGACGTTGGATTCGCCGTCGACACCGCCGATGGGCTGCTGGTGGCCGTGGTGAGGGGTGCCGACGGCCTGTCTTTCGAGCAGCTGGCCGAGGAGGTGAAGCGCCTCTCCGACGCGGCCAGGCAACGGACCGCCTCCCCCGACGAGCTGCAGGGCGCCACATTCACCATCTCGAACATCGGGGCGGTGGGGGGCGGCTATGGAACTCCGATCGTTCCCTTCGGCACGACTGCCATCCTCTCGGTGGGTCGGGCCGACCTTCGACCCGGGGTCGTCGACGGAGAGCTGGCCGTGGTGCGTCGTTTCCCTCTGTCGCTCTCCTACGATCACCGAGTGATCGACGGCGCTCTCGGCCGGCGCTTCCTGGGAGCCGTCATCGAGGCCCTGGAGGGATTTGCCCCCTAGGGGGTCTCCTCAACCGAGCAACGACTGGTCGCATCGAAGCCGTCGGGGAGGGCGGCCTCCTTTTTGCACGGAATTCCGGACAACGCGACGGGGGTACCCTCCATGGGTCGTGAGTGACTACCACCTCCACCTGCATCCCCACGCCCCACACACCGGCGAGGGCCCGCCGCCCGGGGAGTACCCGCCGGGCCACATCGAGGCCTACGTCGAGGCGGCCGCCAGGCGAGGAATCACCGAGCTGGGCTTCACCGAGCACCTGTACCGCTGCGCGGAATCGGCCGAGGCCCTCGGTCCGTTCTGGGAGAAGGAGCCGGTGGAATGGCTGGCCCGCCAGGCGCAGGAGTTCGTCGAAGAGGACCGCCTGCTCTCACTCGCCGGCTACGTCGATGCCGTGCTGGCCGCCAAGGACCGGGGGCTGCCGGTGTTGCTGGGGCTGGAGGTCGACTTCTTTCCCGACACGATCGACGCCGTCGTCGACCTGCTGGCACCCTATCCGTGGGACTTCCTCATCGGATCGGTGCACTGGGTGGTGGGCTGGGGCATCGACAACAGCGATGTGGCCGCCGAGTTCGACCAGCGCGGTGTCGAGGCGGCCTGGGCGGGCTACTTCGAGTGGGAGACGGCGCTGGCGGCCTCGGGAGCCGTGGACGTGCTGGCCCACGTCGATGTCGTCAAGAAGCAGGGCTACCGCCTCGCCGAGGAACCGCTCCATCTCTACGACGGCGTGGCGGCGGCGGCGGCGGCCAGCGGAACCGCCGTGGAGGTCAACAGCAACGGTCTCAACTCCCCGGCCCGAGAGGTGTACCCGGCTCCGGCCTTCCTGAAGGCCTTTTTCGAGGCCGGGGTGCCGATCACCTTGGGCAGCGACGCCCATAGCGCCGAACATGCCGGTCGGGATCTCGACGAGGCCGTGGCTGCGGCCCGGGCGGCCGGCTATGCGACCCGACTTCGGTTCGACCAGCGCGCCGCCGTCGAAGTGGCTCTGGAATGAATCCCGGAACGGAGGGAACGGTCGGGGTCGCGACCTGTCTACGGCCGGGACCGGTGCCACTCCGACGAGGCCATCGAGGGCCGGAGACCCTATGAGTGACGGCTCCATACACGACGAGCACCCCTTCCAACCGCCCCTGGGCGAGCGGGACCCGGCCCGGCGCCTCCGAGGACGGCTGGTAGCGCCGGTCACCATCGTGACCGCCGGGAGACCGGAGGGTCGGGCCGGTCTGACGGTCTCGTCGCTGATGGTCGCCGAGGGCGAGCCGGCTCGGGTGTATTTCCTGGTGGGCACCACCACCGATTTGTTCGAGGCCATGCAAGAGACCGGGCGCTTCGTGGTCCACGTCCTGGGCGACGCCGACGGGGACATCGCCGACGTGTTTGCCGGGCTGAGGCCGAGCCCGGGCGGGCCGTTCCGGGGCCGCGAGGTGGTCGACGGTGACTACGGGCCCGAGCTGCCCCTCGGCACCCGGGCCTACTGCCGGTTCGTCGGCGGCGAGGAGGCCACCTACCACCTGCTTGCGGCCGGGGAGATCGATCGCATCGAGCTGTCCGAGTTCACCGATCCCCTCGCCTACTTCCGGGGCAGCTATCGGCGGCTGGCCGACTCGTAGACTCGCCGTCATGACCGCTCCCCGGGTGTTCCTGGAGACGTTGGGCTGCGCGAAGAACGAAGTGGACTCGGACAAGCTGTCTACCCGCTTGGCCGAGGCCGGTTACGCGGCCGCCGACCGTCCCGGCGACGCCGATGTGGTGATGATCAACACGTGCGCCTTCGTCGAGGCGGCCCGCCGGGAGTCCATCGAGACCATCCTCGACTTGGAGGCCGCCAAACCCCCCGAGGCGCGGCTGGTGGTGCTGGGTTGCATGGCCCAGCGCTACGAGATCGAGCTGGCCGAGGCGCTGCCGGAGGCCGACGCCGTCATCGGCCTGGACCGCTACGGGGAGCTGGTGGATCGCCTCGACGATCTCACCGGCTGGGAGTCGGCGCGCGGGCAGGACTCGAAGATGGACATCCTGTACGAGGTGCGCCGTCCGGCCCCCTCCACTCCGTATGCCTACGTGAAGGTCGCCGAGGGCTGCGACAAGCAATGCACGTTCTGCGCTATTCCCCTGTTTCGGGGTCGGCAGCGCTCCCGCCCCCCTGCGAACATCCGAGACGAGATCGTCCACCTGGTGGCTGAGGACGTGCGCGAGGTGGTGCTGGTGGCCCAGGACCTGGCCGCCTACGGACGTGATATCGATGCCCCGGGCGGGATCGTCGAGCTCCTGCGATTCCTGGGCGACATCGAGGGCCTGGGCCTCCTGCGGCTGCTCTACCTGTACCCGAGCGAGATCCGCCCCGCCCTTATCGCAGAGATGGCCTCCAACCCCCTGGTCGCTACCTATTTCGATTTGAGCCTGCAACATGCCTCCACGCCGCTGCTGCGGGCCATGAAACGCCCCGGCGGCGCCGAGAGCCATCTCGAGCTCATCTCTGCGATCCGTTCCGCCGATCCCGGGGCTGCCCTCCGCTCCAGCTTCATCGTCGGCTTTCCCGGCGAGTCGGACGACCAGGTCGAGGAGCTCGCCGACTTCTGTGAAGCGGCCCGGCTCGACTGGGCCGGGTTCTTCCCGTACTCGACCGAGGAGGGCACCGTGGCGGCGACGCTGCCCGATCAGGTCCCGGAGGAGGAAAAGGTGGAGCGGGTCCGTCACCTCCAGGCCGTCCAGGACCGCATCACGGCCGAGCGCAACGCCGCCCAGGTGGGTTCCACCGTCGAGGTGCTGGTGGACATGGTGGAGGAGGGCACACCGGTGGGCCGCTCCTACCGCCAGGCCCCGGAGATCGACGGGGTGGTCCTCCTCGATCGGGGGCGGCCCGGAGAGTGGGTCACCGCCGAGGTCACCGCCGCCTACGAGGCCGATCTCAAAGCCCGGGTGGCGCAATGATCGTCGAGGTGGTGGCGGTGGGTACCGAGCTGTTGCTGGGCCAGATCGTCAACTCCAACGCCGCCGAGATCGGCGCCCGCCTGGCCGAAGCCGGGCTCGACCACTACCACCAGTCGGTGGTGGGCGACAACCTGGAGCGGGCGGCGGCGGTGATCGGCCGTGCCCTCAGCCGCTCCGACGCGGTCATCATCACCGGAGGCCTGGGCCCCACCCAGGACGACATCACCCGCCAGGCCCTGTGCGAGGCGACCGGCCGCGAAATGGCCTTCAGCGACGCCTACGCCGCCGAGCTGGCCGAGTGGTGGGCGCTCCGGGGCAGGGAGATGCCCGAGAGCAACTTGCGCCAGGCCGAGTACCCCGACGGCGCCGAGATGATCCCCAATCCCAAGGGGACCGCGCCCGGCTTGCAGCTGCGGCACGATGGGACCTGGATCTTCGCCCTGCCCGGAGTTCCGGCCGAGCTCTACCCGATGCTGGACGATCACGTCATGCCCTTCTTGCGGCAGCAGGTCGGGGGAGAGGGTCGAGTCTTCGTGAGCCGGTTGTTGCGCACCTGGGGCGAGTCGGAGTCGCGCATCGCCGAACTGCTTTCCGATCTCTATGCCGACTCGACCAACCCCACCCTGGCGTTCCTGGCGTCGGGCGGAGAGATCAAGCTGCGTCTCACCGCTGCCGCGCCCGGGCGCCGTGAGGCCGAGGCATTGATCCATCCGGTCGAGGCCGAGCTGCGCAGGCGCCTGGGGCCCCTGGTGTTCGGAGTCGACGACGACACCATCGAGTCTGTCCTGGTGCGCCGGCTGGAGGAGCGGGGCTGGAAGCTGGTCACCGCCGAGTCGGCCACCGGGGGCCGGATCGCGGCACGGGTCACGTCGGTGCCCGGCTCGTCCCGGGTCTTTCGGGGCTCGGTGGTCGCCTACCACCCCGACCTCAAGGAGACGGAGCTCGGCGTGCCGGCCGACGTCCTCGCCGAGCACGGCGCGGTGAGCGAAGAAACGGCCCTCGCCATGGCGGCCGGAGCGGCCTCCCGGTTGGGCGGCGACGTGGCGGTGGCGGTGAGCGGCTCGGCCGGCCCCGATCCACAAGAGCAGCCGGTGGGGACGATGGTCGTGGCCGTGCAGACCCCAGAGGCGGCCCGGGCCCGCACGGTGAAGATGCCCGGCGACCGGGAGCGGGTGCTCACCTATACCACCACGGCGGCCCTCCACCTCACTCGTCTGGCGGTGACCGGAGCCTGGTCGGAGGAGCGATGGATCCCAACGACCCAGTAGGCCGACTGTTCTTCGCGGCGGCGATGCCCGACGAGGCCCGTCACGCACTGGCGGCCCACTTGGCCGGCGCCCTCGGCGGCAAACCGGTCCCGGGCAGCCCGGTGCCGCCGGCCAACTGGCACTTCACGCTGCGCTTCCTGGGCAAGACCACCAGGCTCCAGTACGAGAAGGTGGTGGCCGCGGTGGATGGATCTGAGCTGGGGGAGACCTTCGACCTGGTGCTGGGGAACCTCGGGGCATTCCCCCGTCCGGCCCGGGCCACGGTGCTGTGGGTGGGATTGCAGCGGGGCGAAGAGGAGCTGGCCCGCCTGGCCGCCGTCACCGAGGAGGCGGCCCAAGCGTCGGGGTTCTCGGCCGAGGAGCGGCCCTTCCATGCCCACCTGACGTTGAGCCGGATCCGGCCCCACCAGGACGTGGGCCCGGTCCTCGAGCGGGTACCGCCCCCTCCGGTCCGATGGCGGGTGGGAGAGGTCGTGCTTTACCAGAGCCACCTGGGCGGGGGCAAGCCGGCCCGCTACGAGCCCCTCGAGCGTTTCCCGCTGGAGTAGCCGAGCCTGGCCGAAGCTTCCGACGCTCCCGGGGTGCGATCGACATTCCCGGCCAGTCCTGGGTGCAAGCCGGGCCCGTTTAGTTTGTCGGCAAGCACTACAACACCGGGCCCTTTGGAGCGCCGCAGTGGTGGTCGTCGGACGCCCCGGATGGTGAGCTGCTGGACGTCACCCGTGAGATCATCGACACCCAGGAGAAGGCGGAGCGCTACGCCTCCCGCGGGTACGTCCCTACCACGAGCGGGTGAGCGTCGCGGACGGGTCGGAACATCCCTCCAAGGTGGTGTGGCTGCGGCACCACGCCCGGGCCAAGTTCACCTTAGACGGCGGGCCGAGGCCGGACCTCGCCCACCAGGTGACGCCGGGCGTCGACCTCGACTTCATCAATAGCGGGTTCGTCCCGTACGCGCCCTGATCGGGGGGCGGAGCCACTCCGAGCGGGCCGGCCGAGCGCTGGAGTGGTTCGCTGTGGGGTAGGGTCGAGGCGCCGACGACCGAGGAGGATCATGAAGCACCTTTCCGCCGAGCACGTCGAGTGGAGCCCGGCTCCTGAGGAGCATTTCACGGGGCGGGTCTGGTTCGGGCCGCTCAGCCACGAGACCCCCGAGGGCCTGAACGCGCTGGGGGTGTGGTTCGAGCCGGCAGCCCGCACCGACTGGCACACCCATCCCGCAGGTCAGGTGCTCTACGGGGTGAGCGGGAGCGGGTTGGTGCAGACCGAAGCCGGCGAGACCGTCGAGCTGACGCCGGGCGACGTCGTCTACTCGCCGCCGGGAGAGCGGCACTGGCATGGCGCCGCTTCCCAGTCGCCCCACATCCATCTGTCGCTCACCTGGGGGGGTCCCACCGAGTGGTTTCCGGACAAGGTGAGTGACGACGAGTATCGACGCCGGTAGCTCGTCCGGTGCTCGTGGCGGAGATCGGGGTGGTCGGCGGTGATCCTCGACATCGAACACATGTTCGAGTAGCCTTCTCGAGGCGCGGGAGGTAGGATTACATTCCCGTAAGTTCACGGCTGTAGTTCGAAAACCTGTCACATCAGGCCCGTACGGTGCCCGGCAGACGTCGAGGAAGGAGCGCCGGTGGAGCAAGACAAAGCCCTCGAAATGGCCCTGTCCCAGATCGAGCGTCAGTTCGGCAAGGGCGCCATCATGAAGCTCGGGGAAGGGGCGGTGCGCGACGTGAGGGCCATCCCCACGGGCGCCCTCTCGCTGGACCTGGCCCTCGGCATCGGCGGCGTGCCCCGGGGCCGCATCGTGGAGATCTTCGGCCCCGAGGGAAGCGGCAAGACCACCCTCGCTCTCCACGTGGTGGCCGAGGCTCAGCGCAACGGCGGTGCCGGCGCCTTCATCGACGCCGAGCACGCCC